>CACXCC010000082.1 GCA_902766015.1 uncultured Veillonellaceae bacterium | reverse complement strand
GGCGACAACGTCACTCGAGCATAACGATCTTTACTACGCTTACGGTCATTATACGGTCGGTCGGGGACCTGCCGTGATTCCTCCGGTCGGCGGGTCCAAGTCAAATTGGGACGTTGCCTGCCTTCTCGCGCATGCGATGGGGCTGAAGGATCCGTTTTTCGACCAGTCGGAGCAGGACCTTGTCAAAACACTCATCGACAAAGCCGACGGTTGGCCGCTCCCCATTGACAAGGAGAAACTTGCCGCGGGAGATCCCGTCGATCTGCCGCTCCCAAACGATTATAAAATGGATTTCCGTACGCCGTCCGGCAAGATCGAGATCGAAAATCCGCGTCTCTCGCCGAAGCTTCCCGATTATTTCGCGGCCGAGGACGATACGGGGGCGTTTATGCTCGCGAGTGCACCGGATGCGCGTATTCTGGACTCGTCGTTCAACGAACGTGAGGACATGCTGAAGGCGCATGTCGGCGACCTTTGGATGAATCCCGCAGATGCCGCGAAACTCGGACTGCAGGCGGGCGAAGCCGTCAAAGCGTACAATAAACGCGGCGAGACGCGGTTTCACCTCGTTTTGACCGATGATACAGCGCGGGGGATTCTCGTCGCGCCGGGCGTCTGGTGGAATGAGTATATGCCGGATCTCAAGGGTAATATCAATGCACTGACATCAAGTCGTCTGACCGATCGGGGCGCAGGCAGCACGTTTTATCAGCTGCGCGTTGACGTCGAACGCGCGTAACCGCATCAAAAGACGGCGCGTCAATTCGCGGTGTGTTGCCGGAAAACGCGCGTATCCGAACAGACAAACAGTGCTAATCATCGCGGCACATTCAGTCAAACGCGCGTCACCGGATAGAAAAAGCCGGGCTTATCCGTAGGAGCGGATAGGCCCGGCTTTTTTGTTGCGGAATGTTATAGTTTTATTGCCGTTCGGTCAGGAACGCATACGATTTTTTTGCAGATCCCGGACGACCTGACGAATGTCGGCGTCAATGAGAATCTCCCGGAAATACCGATCCATAATTTCACCGGCGTAAAGATAGCCCGCCGCCGTCGAAAGCCCGCTCCCCGCGCCGATTATGACGGAGTCGCAGTTTGAGAGTGCATCGGACAGTTCGCCGAGACTTTCGTCATACGGTTTATCCGAAGCGTCAGGCCAGAGTTCTTCGAACATAATCCATGCATCCTTTCCCGTAACCGGTCAGGCCCGCTGTTTTTCGTCTTTGATGCAGCGTTTCGTGTCAGCGACGATATCTGCGAGCGTCATGGACTGCATTTTTTCCTCCATGGCATCCTGAATCTCGTCTAAACGCCCGTCCATGACGTGGTGGATATTTCGCCCGACGGGGCAGGCCGCGTTCGGATTGGCATGGAAATGAAAGAGCTTGCCGTCCTCAACGCTGTCAACGGCGCGGTAAACGTCAAGCAGCGTAATCTCGCTGAGCGGTTTTGCCAATGTCACACCGCCGTTGCCGCCGCGCAGGACGATAATCAGGCCGGCTTTTTTCAGCTTGCCGAACAGATTGCGGATGATAACGGGATTGACGCCGACACTGCCGGCAATCGTCTCGCTGTTGAGCGGCATCTCGTCTTTGAGCGTATCAATACAGGTCAAAATGTGAACGGCTATGGTAAAGCGGCTCGATATCTGCATGGTAAATCCCTCCGATAAAGCTCTCCTGAAATTTCACAAAATTGCCATGTAACAATCTTTATTACAAAAGTATAGCGGTTCTTATTCGTAATGTCAACTGTTACATTTACGATAAATAAAAATGTGATAAACAGGGAGGAAAACATGTCGAAAAATGTGATAGAAAACCGGTAAAAGGCGGTGAATTTTGTGATGAAGCGGAGTGCGCGGAATTACACCGTCAGTTTGACCGGGATTTCTGCTACGAGACTACAGGTCAGCCGGAACTCATTCCGACATGGCCTGTGACGAAGATACTCCGGATGCGTCATCATGAACCCGATGTGTTTGCCCGGGTTCGTCACTTCCTGCTGTTGTTGGCAGGATTTAACGGCGGTAGGACGGATACTTCAATGGATTGTGCATAATGCACAAAGCGACGCACAAAAATCCACTCCCAACGCCGATATCGACCAATTATTCCGCGTCAGATTGACGTTTCCCGTTTTTCCTGTTATGATTGTCCCATAAAAGAAAACAAGGCACGGACAAGGAAGTCCCGGTTTTCCCAGAGTGTTGGGAGGCCGGGACTTTTCGCGTTTATGCCGCACTGTATCCATTCAGAAAGGGGAGCTTTATCATGTCGACTTGGGAAATTATGCTTGGTTTCGAAGCACTTACGACGGGCGTATCTTTCGGCGCCATCCTCTATTTCATGTTCAAGAAGGAACCGGCGGAAAACGCAGCACCGAAACCGGCTGCACCATCGATCCTCGGTCATACGGTCAATCCGGCTAAGTCCTGACAGTTATCCGTTTCCCACCCGATCCTTTGAGGAGTGATTGTTATGTCCCTGCAGACGATGTCCGTCTTATTCTTTGCGGCGTATCTCGTATTCGTCACATTTATCGCCTGGTGGTCAAGCCGCGCAACCAGCGGCGCGGCTGCCGATGTCGATTATTATCTCGGCGGTCATCAGACGCCGACGGTTGTTCTCGCATTTTCTTATGTCACGGCGTCAGTCAGTGCCGCGGCGTTTATGGGCGATCCGGGCGTTATGTCCACGATCGGTTGGCCGTATTACTGGATTGTTATCGGTATTATCCCGGGACTGGTTCTTCCGGCCGTTCTGCTCATGAGAAAAATGCGTCTGCAGGCCGATAAACTCGGATCATTGACTGTTCCGGAATATCTCGGACAGCGCTATAACAGCAAATCTCTTCAGCTGATTATTGCGGGTGTCGTTTCGATCTTTTATATTTTTCCTCTGGTAGCACAGTTCAAAGGCGGTGCCATCCTGCTGGAAAGCTTTACCGGCATCTCCTTTGACCTGGGGCTGTTTATCATCACTGCTATCATTATCTTTTATGTCATCGCCGGCGGACTTCGTTCCGTTGCCTGGACGGATTTTGTTCAGGGATTTCCGATGCTCGTCATCAGTATTATCCTGCTCGCCGTTTCGCTGAACGCAGTCGGCGGTTTTACGGGACTCGAGGAAAAACTCGCTGCGATCAATCCGGATATGCTCCGCGTCGTCGAGGCGGATAAACCGGATGCACAGATGACGCTTTCCGGCATCATCGGCAACTTCGTCTTCTGGTGCATCATTTTCGTCAGCCAGCCGTATCTCTGCTCGCGTTTCCTTGCCATTCCGAATGTCAGCCGTAAAACGATCGGTATTTTCCTGATCACGGTTCTCGTTTTAACCGTCATTTATAACAGCTTTTACATCGCCGGTCTCACGGGGCGCGTGTTGTTCCCGGATGCCGATCCGGATCATTTGACTGTCACGATGGCGATTAATCTCCTGCCGCAGTGGCTCGCAGCCATGATGATGATCGGTATTTTCGCCGCGATGATTTCGACGGCAACGTCCATTCTGCTCGTCGTCGGTCAGTCGATCGGCCGTGACTTCTATTCACAGACGATCAACAAAAATGCTTCGCCGCAGAAGGAAGTTCTCGTCACGCGTATCGCCGTCTTTATCGTAGCGATCATCGTTATGCTCTTTAACTACGTCAATCCGCCGAAGCTGCTGTCCATTTTCCTCTATCTCGGCCTCAGCGGCATCGGTTCCTGTATCGGCGTTCCGCTCTTTACGGCTATTGTCAGCGACCGCGGCACGAAAAAAGGTGCGATCGGTTCCGCGATTTCCGGACCCGTTTCCTATGTTATCTTTTGTTACGGTCTTTCGATTAACTTCTGGGTTTCCTGCCTATTGGCTGTCCTCGTCGCCGCAGTCGTTATGGTGACGTTCTCTCTTATCTGGCCGGAAAAAGCACCGCATCACGGTGCAGCCATCGAAGAAGCAGCTTAATCTTACCAATTGATCTCAGCACTTGACACAGCTTTCAAGGAGGTACTATTCATGACCGTTTATATGCGAGAAATGACGTGGCCGGAATTTGCGGCCCGCAAAGACGATATCATCATTATCCCGGTCGGATCGACCGAACAGCATGCACAGCATTTGCCGCTTTGCACCGATGCCGTCATCGCCGAACGGTTTGCCGCGGCGCTTGCAAAAGAGGTTCACGGTGTCGTGATGCCGACACTTTGTTACGGGTATAAGTCAAAACCGCTTTCGGGCGGCGGCCCGCTTTTCCCGGGCACGATCGATCTCAACGGCGAAACGGTCATCCGCCTCGCTTACGATGTACTCATGGAACTTGTCCGCGACGGTTTTCATAAAATCCTCTTCATGAACGCGCATTTCGAAAATGAAGCATTCCTCGTTGAAGCGATGGATCTCGTCAACCGTGACACGAAAGGTTTTGCCACGATCGTCGAGACAAACTGGTGGGATCCGATGCCGCCTGACGTCATTGACCGTGTCTTTGACGAAGTCCCGTTCCCGGGCTGGGCGTTTGAACACGCCGCCGTGACGGAAACGTCGCTTATGCTTTATTTCGCGCCGGAACTTTGTCATATGGACCGTCTCGTTGACATCAAAAATGCCGAACCGCTGCCGTATTTCCGTTATCCGCTCTATAAAACGGACGTGCCGGAGTGCGGGGGACTCGCGAGTGCGAAATCCTCTTCGGCCGAGCGCGGTAAAATTATCGTCGACAGCGTCATCCCCGAAGTGGTCAAAATCTGCAAAAAGGAATTTGCCCCGAAACATTAACCCGATGGAGGCTTTACGATGCAAAAACTCTATACGAATGCTACACTGGTTGACAAAGACGAGCCTCAGGAGATCTTGATTGACAATGGTAAATTTACGGCGATCGGCCCGCATTTAGCGGTCGAAGCCGCAGAAACCGTCGATTTAAACGGCCGCCTCGTTGTACCGCCGTATGTTGATCCGCACATTCATCTTGATTACGTCTATACGGCGATGCGTCAGGGGGCATTAAACGGCACGGGGACGCTGTTTGAAGGAATTCAGCGATGGAGTGAAACGAAAGCCGGCGCGACGGTCGAAGAAGTTAAAGAACGGGCGCGCCGTGCCGTCCGCGAAGAAATGCTCCAGGGCGTTCAGTACATCCGCACGCACGCCGATGTCACGGATCCGTCGATGACGTCACTAAAGGCTTTGCTTGAACTCAAAGAGGAACTCAAGGATATTTTGACGATCCAGATCGTGTCGTTCCCGCAGGAAGGCATGTACGCCTATCCGAACGGCGCAGAACTCGTCGAGGAAGGCCTGAAGATGGGCGCGGACTGTGTCGGCGGAATCCCGCATTATGAACTCGCACGCGAATTCGGCGAAAAATCCGTGCATAAAGCCGTAGAGCTGGCCGTCAAATATGATAAACTCATCGACCTGCACTGCGACGAAACGGATGACGATCAGTCCCGTTTCCTCGAATTACTCACGGCGCTCACGTATATGGAAGGAATCGGCGACCGCACAACGGCAAGCCATACCTGCTCGTTCGGATCGGCGAACGGCGCGTATGCATTCCGTCTCATGAAGACGCTCATCAAAGCGAAACTGAACTTCATTTCCTGCCCGACGGAAAATATTTACCTCGAAGGCAGGCAGGATACCTATCCGAAACGCCGCGGCCTCACGCGTGTCAAGGAACTCAATGACGCCGGCATCAATGTCTGCTTCGCGCAGGATTCGATCGCCGATCCGTGGTATCCGCTTGGTAACGGCAATCTCATGAATGTCCTCGATAACGGCATCCATATCTGTCAAATGATGTCATTCCCGGAAATTGACCACGCGCTCGACCTTATTACGACGCACGGCGCCGTTACGATGCATATTCAGGACGAATACGGACTTGACGCGGGAAAGCCGGCCAACTTCATCGTCCTTGACGCCGACAGTCCATACGAAGCCGTACGCTGCCGCACGGGTGTGCTTCGTTCCGTGCGTTACGGCAAAGAACTTTTCGTCCGCGAACCGGCACCGGTCAAGACGGACCTCGCGATTTTGCAGGCGTAATCCTGAATCCATACAGATCAACCGAGCAGGCTGTCCATTTCTGCGATTTGGCGGCCTGCTTATGTTCGTGAAGGAGGAGCGGCTATGCTGCTTTGTAAAAATCTGATTCAACTGCCCTCATTGCAGGAGGCTACGGTTTTGACGGGCAGGCGCGGACTCGAAAATGTCATTCGCTGGACTTATATGGCCGAAGATATGGATTTTGCCAAATGGGTGCGCGGCGGGGAATTGCTCATTATCGGCAAAATCGCATGTCAGCCTGATTTTGACTTGGGGCGTGTCATTCGCACGGCCGTGCAGAAACAGATGGCGGGAGCCGTGTTCCTATTCGGCGGGGCATATGTGAAAAGCGTGTCACCGGCAGTGATTGACTATGCCAAAGATCATAATTTCCCGCTCTTTTCGATTCCGTGGAACGTGCCGCTCGTTGACGTCATGGAGGAAATCGGGCGCGCCGCGAGTCAATGGGACAGTGGCAACGACAGCCGCGATCCTTTGACGGAAATCTTGTTCGGCTCTTTGCCGCAAAAAGCGCAGCAGGATTTATGGCGGGAAATCCACTATCCCGCGGAAATGCCGCAGTGTCTTGCTGTGCTTGTTTTTCAGCGCATGCCCCTGCAGGACAAAGTCCGTGATACGCTGCCGCAAGAATATCGGGATCTCTGCGATGCGTGGCTGACGAAACGTCAAATCCCGCACGCCGTGACGCTCCATTACGGTCACATCCTCATTTTGTTCGCTCGGAAAAACGCTGACGGTCAAACCGTTCTCGACGAATTGACAGAGGCAGTGCGTGAAAGCGGATCACAGGCGGTCTTCCATATCGGCGCCGCGCTCGCGGAACACGCGTATTCGCTCGGTCCGGTTTACGAAAAAGCCCAGATTGCGCGCCGCATCGCATACAGTTACGATCAACAAAAAGCGTATGTATTTCGCCCAACCGGGATCCGCGAATTTATTCTCGGGGTGTCCAATCATGAGGAATTCCTCGCGTATTCCGCACTAGTGCTGGAAAAGCTCGTCAATTATGACCGAAAAAATAACAAAGAACTCGTAGAGACACTCAAAACGTACCTTGACGCGGGCGGCAGTCTGCAACGAACGGCGGAACGTCTGTATATTCACCGCAATACGCTCAATTACCGGCTGAAGCGCATCCGGGAGATCACAGGCGCGGACATCAACGAACCGTTTACACGCATGGCGTTTGAGTTCGCTTTTGTCATTCATCAACTTCATTAATACATACAAAACGGCCGCTGCCCGGGAAAAGGCAGCGGCCGTTTGTATTCGATGTATGAGCGAAGATCCGGAAATCAGAAGGATGCTTCGATGATTTTGCGGGCGTCGTCCTTCGTGAGCGGTTTGTAACCGCCCGTGAGAAGAAGCGTTGCGTTGACGATATCGTCTGTCATCGACGGATCGGCGCCGAAATGAACTTTGGTCGGATTATGATAGACAAAATTTCCTAACATGAGTAACTGCCTCCTGTTTGCAGAACGGATTGTTTGTTTGTTTCTTACCTCTATTATACGCAACAGAGCGGAGAAATGTCGAATACTTATGACACACTATGAGCCATGTTTATCAGGTATGAAAACTCGTGCGATTTTTTTGCTGTTATGTGACTTGAGTCACAGTAGTTTTTCGCGCGTCATGATAGACTTGCAGTCAACAACCGAGAAGACAAGTTGCGATGAAATAATAAAAAACGATAGGAGAATGATACCATGAGTATGTTTTTAGGCCCGATCCATTACTGGGTATACGGTAAAGTTCAGCTGCAGGATGAACTGACAAAACGTTTTGCCGAGCGTGCACAGCGCGAAGGCTGGCTCGCTGACGTTGACCGTTACGTCGTCGAGGAAGACCGTCCGCTCGAGGAACTGATTGTCGGCGGCAATATCCACGGTTCGCTGCAGTCCATGATCCACGGCTCGGAGGAGCGTTTTGCTCAGCTCGTTACGACGATTGTCAAGGATCATCCGGAACGCCTCGATGTTCTCGATGAGGAGGCGTATGAGTTCGGCCGTGAACATCAGGTTCAGGCTGACGCGAACGCCCTTGACGGCTGGAAACAGCTCCGCAATGTCCTGCAGGACGGTATGCCGTGCGACCAGGTCACGATGATGACGCACAAAAAACCGGAATACGTTGCCTGGGAACAGCTTCAGGATGTTCACGGCGGTTTCTGGAAAGAAGTCGGCGGTGATCCGGAGAATTATGCCCGTCTGCGCGCACAGGTTGCAGCCGGTATTCTGAGCTCGTCGAAACTCCGTCTGCAGGAAAACGACAGTTTCTTCCAGCTGACGCAGCACGCTTGAGTTTGACCCATTAACCATATATCGATTGACAGAAAAAGACCGTCCCGCGGGGGACGGCCTTTTTTGTGCCTTTGAAGTTGTCCGTTACCACGGCTGCGGCGTCATCGGCGTGACGACACCGAAACTGTAGCCTTTGTCTTTGAGGACGCGGATGATCTCCGGGAGCGCCTTGACGGTTTCGAGGTGTCCTTCGTTCGAATGCATGAGGACGATCGCCGTATGGGCGGTTGCCGGATGTTCGGTCTGCGTCAGGACGTTATCGATGAAATTCTGTGCGACGGGGTTGCCCGGTGCGGCATCGCCGACACTGACATTCCAATCGTGTTCGACATAGCCGTTGGCCTTGAGCGCGGGCGGATATGCCGACGTAAACTGGCTGACCACGCCGCCCGGAGCACGCAGGTTGAGCGGGCGAACGCCGATGATGCTGTAGATGATGTCATCGGTATGCATCATCTGGCCGAGGAATCCGTCAACGGAAGGATAAAGTTTTTCGTAATGATGATCGTAGCTGTGGTTGCCGATCGCGTGGCCTTCTTCGTAAATGCGTTTGACGACGTCGGGATGCGCTTCGGCTTGTGCACCCGTGATATAAAACGTTGCTTTAATGCCGTTTTCTTTGAGGATGTCGAGGATCGCCGGGGTATTTCTGGCGTCAGGACCGTCGTCAAAGGTCAGATAGGCAACTCTGCCTTCGCGGTACGGCGCGATTTCGGGAAGCTCCGTCGGGAGACCTTTTTCGCGACGCTGCGCGATCGTATATTTGTCGAAAACCGGGACATCCGGTGCGGACAGGGCGAGGTTCGAGAAATCATCGGCCGCAATGACGCGGGCGGGTTCTTCTTTTGCCGGCTGCGCGGACGATGCCGATGACGAAGCGGACGAAGCGGAACTTTCCGCCGGTGCGCTTTCCTGCGGTGTCGTGCCGCATCCCGCGGCGAGAATCAGAGAGACTGCGAGTGTCAGCAGCCCGAGTTTTTTCCTGAGAGTCATGTACCATACCTCCGAAGCGTTTTACTGTTTCCATTATACTCATATTAGAACGATTTGTCCAAAAATCCCGGGCGGTACGTTGACAAAACGCGCCGCACCGTGATATGATACAGCTGTTCATCGGAGGGTGTATACGATACGCCGGATAAGATGGCGGGAAACCGCAGTCTTATCCGGCTTTTTTGATAGAAAGGAGAAGTTATGATTCGGCAACAATATCTCGGGCAGAAAGCGCTCGTCTGTTTTATCACGTTTATGAATATGTTTATTCCGCTGTCGATTGACCTCTATCTGCCGGCGATGCCGGAAATGGGCGCGTATTTCGGCGCGGGAAGTGTACTCGTCGGCATGACGCTTACGGCTTTTTTTCTCGTGTTTGCCGTCAGTATCGTCATTTTCGGGCCGATCAGCGACAAATACGGGCGCCGACGCGTGCTTATCGCAAGTTCGCTGCTTTATGTCGCCGCGTCGCTCGTCTGCGGACTTTCGAGTTCCATTTATATGCTCATCGCGGGACGAATTCTGCAGGCCGCGGGGGCGGGCGCGATCATTACGGTTGCGACTGCCCTGATCAAGGAATGTTTTGCCGGCAGTCTCATGGCGAAAATCCTTGCCGTTACACAGGCGCTTGGCGTTATCGCGCCGATGGCGGCGCCTCTTATCGGCGGTTTCCTTTTGACTGTCACGTCGTGGCGCGGCGCGTTTTTTCTTTTGACGGTACTCGGCGTGCTCAATGTCATTCTTGCGTTTTTCCTTACGGAGACGCTGACACCGGAAAATCGTTACCGCGGTTCCGTTTTGCGATCGTTGACACTCTTGGGCGGATTTTTGCGGCTGCGGCGGTTTATGGGACTGCTTATCGTGTTTTCCCTGCTTTCGGCGCCTTACATGGCGTATCTCGCCGTTTCTTCGTTTGTCTACATTGACTTCTTCCGGTTGACGCCGCAGGAATACAGTTATTATTTTGCGATCAATTCCGGCGCGGCGGTTTTGGGGCCGTTCCTTTATCTGCGACTTCGTCACCGTCTCGGGAACCGCGGAATGCTGAAGTTTATTTTCGGCGGGGCGTTACTGAGCGCGTTTGCCGTCTTTTTCCTTGGCGACCGGGCGGCGATTCTCATGCTGCTTTCGTTCCTGCCGTTTACGATCGTCGAGTCGATGGTGCGCCCGCTCGGTATGGATGTCCTGCTGCGCGAAGTCAAAGACAATGTCGGCACGGCGTCCTCGATGATCAATTTCGTGCAGACGCTCCTCGGGAGTATCGGCATGGCCGCGGGGACGCTTCCCTGGAGTGATTTCGTGCAGGGACTCGGGATTATCATGGCGGCCGCGCTCGGATGCGCCGCGATCATCTGGGGACTCATGTCGCGTCAAAAACTCGTTTAAATGCAAAATGCAAAAGACGCTTTCCTGCTTCGAAGGAACCGTTTCGGGTTCCGCTTCGGAGTGGTAAAGCGTCTTTTTTGTTGCTGAATCGCGAATTTAAAATTTCGGCGGCAGGGCCTGCAATTCCTCGATATATGCCGAGGTCAGACGGCTCGGATGCATGCCGACGGGGAGAATGTAGCCGATTTCCATGTAATCGTCAATGTCCAGCGGGCGTGCAATGATGTCCGGCCCGTTGAGTTCTTCACTGATCACGCCGCTGCAGAGCGTGTAGCCGTTGAGACCGATCAGCATGTTAAAGAGAGTCGCGCGGTCGCAGACGACGATGTCTTTCGCGCAGTCCATCGTGCTGAGGATTTCCTCGGAAAAGTAAAATGCGTTGTGACTGCCCTGTTCGTACGAAAGGCGCGGATAGGGGACGAGATCGTCGAGGGTCAGAACGTCTTTTTTCGCAAGCGGGCTGTTGCGGCCGACAAACACATGCGGCGTTGCGCGGAAGAGACTCGTAAACGTCAGCTGGTTTTCGCGGATCGTTTTGCGCAGGATCGCCTCGTTAAACCGGTTCAGATAGAGAATGCCGATTTCACTGCGGCGCCGTGCAACGTCCTCGATGATCGCATACGTCTGCGTTTCGCGCATGTGAAATTCGTACTGATCGCCGCCGTGTGCTTTGAGCAGGCGGACAAATGCCTCGACGGCAAACGAATAATGCTGCGAGGAAACGGAAAACCGCAGTTTTCCGGGCGCTTTGCCCGCGTAGCGTGCTTCGAGCAGATTGTACTGTTCGAGAACTTGGCGCGCATAGCCGAGAAATTCATCGCCTTCACTCGTCGGTTCGATGCCGCGGTTGGAGCGGATGAAGAGGGTAATCTGGTATTCTTTTTCAAGTTCGTGGATCGCTGACGTCAAACTCGGCTGGGCGATAAATAATTGTTTCGCGGCCTTTGTGATGGAGCCGGCATCGGCGACGGCAATCGCATATTGGAGTTGTTTCAGGGTCATGGAATCATCTCTTTCGGATAGAATCTGGTTCTATCGTACCATAACCCATATAAGGATTCTATGGGATTTGACACAGTTTCGGGTCAAATTTATTGATCCTGTTCGACGGCGTCTTTCCACGCCTCACTGCGGGCGCCGGATGCGATTGCCGCGGTGTAGAGCGCGACAGCTTCATAGTTCTGCTGGACGCCCTTTTTCGTATTGCGGTATTTGACGGCGTTGCGCGTGTCAATGCCGAGGGATCCGGCCTCCGCAACCGCGTCCATGTTCGCGCCGAGGAAGACGAAATCCCAGCCGTCTTTCTGTTTGCGCGTAATCATGTATTTGACCGTCGAGCGGTCGTATTCATGGCTGGCATTTTCGAGGCCGTCCGTGATGATGACGACGATGACTTTGTGATCTTTCGCGTCAATATCCGGCATTTCCTCGACCTTGCTGATCGTGTTGCCGACGGCATCGAGGAGAGCCGTCGATCCACCCGTGTGATAATCTTTGTTCGTCATTTCCGCGATGCTGCCGATGGATTCGCGGTTCGTGACGACGCTGGATTCCTGATTGAAGAGGACGGTCGTGACTTTCGTGTCAACGTCAAGGTCCTTTTCCTTTGCGATCATGGAGTTGTAGCCGCCGATCGTGTCATCCGTGAAACGATACATCGAGCCGCTCTTGTCGAGAATGAGTACGAGATCGAGGTGTTTGATGTTTGCGGGGAGCGGTTTGTCCGTGGCGTCTTTTTCGGCCGGTTCTGCGGACTCCGTGTCCGTTTTTGAAGCCGGTTCCGCCGCTTTCGCATCAGGCGTTGTTTTCGATTCGGCGGGCGTTACGGCCGTTTTATCCGCGTCGTTTTTTGACGCGTCAGCCGTCTGGGACGCATTTTGCGCGTTCGAATCATCCGTGATAATGACCGGCGTAATGACGGCGGGTCTTACGATCGCCGGATGCATTTTTGCCGTTGACATTTCCGCCGCTTCCGTCACGCCCGCAGGCGTCAGGGCAAAGCAGGCGAGTGCGGCCGCGCAGCAGAGTTTTTTCCACATAGAGGTCATCCTTTCTCCTAAACAGATACTCTGATATAACTTATCTTAGCATGACTTTCTTAGATTCCTATAAATATGCATCAAAACAGGCCAATTTCCTCAAATTCTTCAAGGCGCTGCAGGGACTCGGGGGAATGTTCTTCAAAGAATGCTGTCTTGATTTCCTTTTCCGGCTCGAGAACTTTGCCCTTGCCACCCGGGATTGAAGCGAAGCGGCAGCTGTAAACGATCGGGAAATAGCGGCGGATAAAACTGCCTTCTTCATGAGCCGTAAGCGCGATGATCTGAAATCCAAGTTGTTCGGCGATAAAGAAGACCGGTTCAAGGACGTGATCGCTTGACGCTTTACCGAACGGATTATCTGCGATAACAACCCGATCGTTATGATGCTTTGTATGGCGGATCTGCGTGTGTTTTTCGGCAAGATAATTGAGACAGCCGAGGAAGAGTGACATGTTTTTGCACCACGTTTCGCCGCCAGACCATTTGTTGGATTCCTCCCAGTCATACGGACGCTCGGAAAACGTATCGGAGCTCGTAGCCTTGCGGCATTTGACTTTTATTGCGTGATTGCCGAGCACACAATTCATCAGTTGCTGCGTACTCAGTTTTTTATTGACGGCTTCTCGGATTTTGACACTGTCCTCACGGCCGCTTTCATCGAAGTATTCCGGATTGTCGAGCTGCTCCGTCAGGCTGTTCAGATGCCCGCGGATAATGGTCCTCATTTCGGACTCTTTTTTTGACGTAAAGTGAATCATAAAAATGTCCTTTGTCGTATCGCCGGTGCGGATGCGCGTTTTGACGGCAATTTCCTTGAGGCCTGTTTCGATGTCTTTCAGGTAAAGAACCATTTGGCCGATCATTTGCTCGATATGTGCCAACGCTTCCTGACGTTCTTTTTCATTCAGTTGGATCACTGTGCGGATATTTTTACTGATATCGTCTTTCCATTGCACAAATCCCGTATAATTACGGCGGCTCCGGATACCGTCGACGATATGGCGCCGGCGTTTTTCCTCTACGATATGTTGTTCACAATAACGGATAAACTGATCTTGTGCTTTGTCATTCGTCTGGCGCTGCGCCTGCACACGGTCAAAAATTTGATGACTCTCCTTGAGAAGAGGAGGGGCAGCCTGCTTGAGGACGAGACTGTCATCGGTTTGCCATGCTTCGGGAAGGATGGCGGGAGTTACTTCGTCAATCGTAAACTGCAATATACCGTTGCCTTTGTCGAGTTCGTGCATGGTCTCCACAAGACAGGTTAAATGACGTTGGTTGAGATCGGTTTCTGTACGGCAGGCGGTCAGGGATTGTTCAATTTGCCGTTGTTTTTTCTCCAGACCGGCGCGAACTTCCGCGAGATCACCGGCAAAGGAAATCCGTTCGGAATAACGACGGTCATAGTCTTCTTGCGCATTTTTGAGTTCTCCGGTTGCAAGATCGAACGACTGCCGCTTCATCCGGCAATCCTGCTCGGCATTTTTATTCGCTTCGCGGAGACCGGGGAGAACTGTACGAAGTCGGTCTTCCTGTATTTGACCGTCAAGCGGATAAGAAAGTGTTTCATCGAGCGGTTCTTCGGCTTCCTGACGGAGTGCCTGTATGTCTTTTTGTAACCGGCGCTGATCTTGCTGCGCCTGACGGAGTTTTTCTTCCAGACGTCCGCGGTTTTCCTGAATACCGTCAAGGCGGGCTTTCAGGCGGTCGCGTTTTTCGGCCAGAAGATCATAAGCGAGTGTTGTTTTCAGTGGCGGGAACGATTGGACTTCCGCGTAATACCGGCAGGTTGTCAAATTTTTTCGTTTGAGCTCCGTGATGTTCAGACGGTTTCGGATATCGTGGATTTTTTCCTGCAACTGTTCGATGTCCTGTTTTTGCTTCTCAAAGTCGCGGTTTACGGCTTCCAGTTCGCTGCGCAGTTCGGTTTGATGTGTCAATTCCTCTTTGTGCTGTTTGCCGAGATTTTCGTATTCTTCGAGACTCTGCAGATTGCGGTTCAGGTCGTCGAGCTTCGCCTTAGTTTCATAGGCAGTGCGGCGGTATTTATCCGCGTTTTCGCGGCACTGCTCCGAATCCTGCTGATTTTGATCCATCTGATTTTTCAGCCGTTCGGCTTCTTCTTCAATGGTTCGCAGGCTTGTTGTCAGTTCCTGATAGTCGGAAAACGGGTTTTCACGGAAAAATACCGTAAGATCCCGCTTAAGTGCACGTAATTCACCGAGTTCGTTCTGCTGACGTTGTAATTCCGTGTCACTCGTTGCGGCGGTTTCTTTCAGTTTGGTTATCCAGTCCCTGAAATCTTCCGGCAGGAGATGATGCCAGAATGACGGAACGACCTGACGGGCACGGAACGGGAGTGTTTTTTCCTGCAACAGAGAGCGGAGTTCGCCGTCCGTCAAAATAAAGATCGGTGACGTCAGAAGATCGGTTTTAGACTGAAGTTTTTTCAAAAACAGTGCGGTTTCATCGGCATTGACAATGACAGTGACCGCCCAAAACGGGTAAAGCTCCCGCAATTCCTGTGCATTCCCGTATCCGTTTCGGCAGGCGGTACGGAATGCTTCAGCGCCGCTTTCGAGATAAGTAAACTGACCGGACCATTCGGCGATCAGTTCCGTGAGAACGGGATCGGCGCTGAACGAGGAGGCTTCACCGTAAAGGTCCGTAAAACGATGCGCTTGCCTGTTTTTGAATGCGAGGCGGCGCATGCGATCCCCGGATTCGATCACGAGGTCGCCGATCTGTCCGGTGAAAAAATCAGCCTGACGATAGAGCTGCATGGTATCCGCAGCCATATTCGCGCACTGCGGAACCTGTTGTAATTTTTCGCGCAGGTTTTTCGCGGTGTTGTCCGTAACAGCACGTTTTTGTGAGAGATCGCCGATATCTTTTTGATGTTCGGACCATGCCTTTTTCATGTCACGGAATTCATCTTGCAGGCGGTTAGCTTCATTCGTATAAAAGGAGATACTGTCCTGCGCGTTTTGAACCGATTGCTTCGCCTGTGCGGCCTGGCGCTCCCACAATCGACGCTGAGAAACGGGATCGCGGTTCAGATTATCCGGGAAAAGCTTTGCTTCGAACCGTTCCTGCTCTTCAAACAGCGTATGAACCCGTCCTTCGGATTGACCGATTTGTGCCGTCAATTTTCGACTGCGCTCTTGAAGAACGTGCTCGTTTTCTTTTGCTGCCTGCATTGCCGTGTCATGGTTGCGTAGATCGTCTCCTTGTGCTTTTCGAAGAGTCTCGAGAGCATTTTCTTCGTTCTGCAAAACAAAATGAAGGGCGCCGGCGTTAGCGGCAAGTTGATTTTGCAGGTCACGGGAATGACTGTTTCGATCAAGTTCGGCAATGGCATCGTTGTTTTCTTTTTCCTGTTGTTGCGCCTTGACTTGTTCTCTGCGCAGACGGGCAAGCGTCAGGTTTTGCAGATCCCGTTTTGCTTGATGGCATCGTTTGTCGGCTCTTTGACGGTCCGCTTCGGCCTGCAGGTAAATTTTTTCTTTTTCTTCGCGGTCTGTCTGCTTTTCGGCAACACCGCAGGCGGTGAGTTCCTGAATGGAGCGATTTTTATCGGCTGTCAGATTATCATTTAGTTGTTTGAGATCGGTATCCGTTTGTGTACGCTGTTTGCATATTGTGTCAATTTGCAGGTAGAGTGCTTTTAAGCGGCTGTTGACACGAAGCAGTTCCTGCTCTTGTTCATAAGTTTTTTGACGAACTTTGGCGTACGCATCCATTTCGTTGATAACACCGTTCATTTGTTCAATGTGTTTTTCCAAACGGCGCTGCTGCTTGAAATGATTGCGCTGACTTGTGAAGAGTTCGGTAAAGCCGTTACCGCGTGTCGACGGATTTTGGGAAGCTTCGGCAAGTCCTTCTTCGACCGTCGGGATGAGCAGGCGGTCGACGAGCGTGTCCGTTGTGCGGCAGTTTTCGAAAAATGCTTCGACGCCGCCTTCGGTTTCATTAATCGCAGCGATTTTATGCCATTCGGCAGGGATGATATGGAACCGTTTTTCGATGTACCGGTAATACGTTTGCAGCGGTTCATGATCCGGAAAAAAACAAGTATTCGTACCGCGTTCGGAGGAAATCCTGCGGCACCATGCAGCCATTTCTTCCTTGGTAGCAGGTCGTTTCTTGCCGTTTTCTTCTACGGTAAACGGCAAGGAATCGATACCGAAAGCGGATGCGGAGGGAACATATTCCATGGCAAATTCCTGCGATGCCGGTTTCCCTTTGCTGTCGGTAAACAGAGAAACTGCCGTTATGGCATAAACGCGCGGCTGTTCCTGTAAAATCCATTCGACCGCAACATGAGCGATCGAGTTGTTGATCTGCAGCGTTTCCTGAATGCGGCGCTGAGCAACGGTTTTTCGCGGCAGGACGGCTTGGATGAGCGTCTGTACAAATACGGTTTTTCCGGCACCGTTATCCATGAGCAGGATGCCGTTGTATCCGTCAAAGAGGAACGTCTTATCATTGTAGCGTTTACGCCCGTTGTCATAGACAATATTGGTAAAGCGGATTTTACTGATGGCCGGCATGAGCGTTTTCCTCCTTTGACAGATGATCCAAACGGTACATGAAGTCGGTGATACCGTGGTTGTATTTTTCTTCCAGATAATAATTGGTAAAGACAGTCTTGGCTTTTTCCGTCAAGCTGAATTCATTGTTGCCGTTATCGTGGAGAAGACCCTGGACCGTGAGAAATTTTTTCGTCGTCATGAGGAAACCGGCGCGGCTTGCCGTACGGGCGTCCTGTTGACGCGCGGTTTCCTTAACACCTTCGAGGTCGGTCCATTTTTTGATCAGGGCAGTCCAGTTGACGTTATAATCGCTTTCGGCTTGGCGGAGTTCCTCTTCTCTGCGGTGTGATAGGGATTCGATACGCTGATCCATTTGTTCGAGCCAGTGCTGCAGTGTGATAAATTCATGCGGTTCCCACGTCGTATAGCTGTCATAAAAACAGCCGACGAAGACAATAATGGCAAGGTACATGAGATAAATATCGAGATTGACGGCTTTGGCGCCGAGAAATTCCCGTTTGATTTGTTCGTTACTCATGTGAAACGGGGAATCGACAGAGAGGGGGATCAGATAAATCGTATCGGCGTCGCTGATTATCGTACATTGGACGTTTTCGGCGTATAACTGAGCCAAACTGCGAATTTCTTCGTCGCCGTAAAGATCGGCCCAGTCAGCTTTTGGGATGCTTCCTTCTGCCGCAACCATACTGTAGAGTTCAAAGGCAGAGAGGACGGTTTTTTCCTTATATTCCATGGTTTGTCACCACCTTGATGTTCATATTGCTGATCGTATAGTCATCGGTTTCAATCCGATCGCTGCGCTCCGTGACGGTAATGGAAACAAGTTCCGGATGACGGGCGGCAATATCCCGGTACGGGGAATCGTTGTACCATTCCGAGCCGTCAAACCGGATTTCGCCGCGGCGGTGCAGCAGCATCCAGAAAATATAAAACTGTTTTTCGGAAGCGTACGGGGATCGACGATCCTGCAGATAAGCAAGGAAAGAACGGAGATCGGTTTCCTCATTATACTGCAGGAATGTCAGCAGGTTTGTTACGATGATATTGTAATGATAGCGGATATTGGCTTTTGCTTCTTCACTCTCGTCATCGCTTTCCTCCGTATCCGGGAAATCTTCCTGACGTTTTTCGCGCTCAAGGCGTTCGAGACGCTGCGGGGCAAATACGTCGAGCGGCGACCAGATGACTGCTTTGGCAATCGGCAAAAACGGATCAATGAGGCGCCGCGATGACGTCAGCGGCAGAGGCGTTGCCAAAAAGCGGCTCGTGATGTCATTTTCAAAGTTAAAGGAATCGACGCGGGAAAAATACAGCGCTTCCTCAGCGGCAGTAAGTGCCGAAGTGCCGAGTTCGATACCGAATTGAAGAAGATTACGATGAGCGCCGTGGACGGCATCGAGGTGACGCTCGACATCGAGAATACTGGTATAAGCGACCCGTTCGGGATCGTTGTTGACATTGGCCCGGATGCGATCCTTCGTTTCCGCAATAAATGTCTTGAGCTCTTTAAACTGTTCCTCTTCGCTTTCCAGTCGTTCGTTGAGATCCTTGACAATTTTTTGGTAGCGCTCCAGTGTCGCTTTAGAGACAATGCTGCGGTGAATTTCCTGACGAATGCGGCGCATACGGTCGTGCAGGGTTTCGACATTGAGACGCATTTCTTCAATCTGGTGCAGAGCGAGGATGAACTGACCTTTTTCCAGCTGCTTGCGCAGGATCAGCTGATTGATCGAAAGCTGATATTCATTAAAATATTCTTTCGTGGCAAAGACAAGTTCCAGTCCCTGTTCATCAAGCACGTAATACTGCGTATTTGACGAAATATCGACTTTGTCCGCTTTGAGATAGGAAAACTGGATCGATGCATTTTTCCCGGCAGACCAGTCAAAAAAGGGTTCCTCATTGCGGCGCCCGGTTGACGGGCGAAAGGTCGTGACGATATCGCGTGCCGTTTTTTCGTAGCCCGATACGGTGTCAAAAAGAGAACCGTGCGTTTGATCCTGTAAAAACAGGGCGAGTTCGTGAATCCCCGCATCCCTTCGGCCGGAGAGCATCTTCTCAAAAAAGAAGAGAAGGGACATCAGGCCGAGTTCCATGAGGGAAATCTCGGTTCCGTCTTTTCGTTTGATTCGTCGGCGCTGAAGCCGATAGAGCGGGGCAAAGAGAAGGATGCGGCTCATTCTTTCCTGAAAATTCTCTAGTTCCATGAATCGGTCAACTCCTTTGTGCAGGCGACCAGTTCCTCCGAGGACAGGGCTTCCTGCGGATAATATTGCCCATCAGACAGAATTGTTTTTAGGGTGTTTGCATCAGCGGTTGACATTTGGCGTAGCAGGTCGGTCAGGGCTTCCGGGGATTCTTCCTGATTTGTTTTGCCGGTTGACGGTTTGTGACGGAGAAACGCGCGGTAAAACGGCAGGGCAGGGCGGATTTCTATCTGCGCCGTGTCGCTGTGGCATGCAGCCTGACGCGTCAGTTCGTGCCAAATGCGGAGACCTTCCCAGTCAAAGTCACCGGCATACCAAATGATATGATGCGCATGGGGGCAACCACACTGAGCAGGAAGCAGGTGAATGTTGCCGAGAATTTTCCACCCGTAGCCGAGAATCAGTGATGTCAACGGTGTTTTGGAGAGATGCGGGAGCAGGCCGTGCCACGGCGCTTTGTTTTCGACGATCAGATGAAAGCAGGTATGACGCGGCGATTCCGATTGTACGGCCATCATCAGAGGATCCGGTTCGTCGATGACGGCAAGCATTTCTTTTGTCAGATTGATGCGTTTCAGTAATGAGTCCGCATGCAGCAGAAATTTTTCATCCCCGAAAATATCATAGGAACGCTGCTGCAGTGAAACAGGTTTCGGAGACGGCTGGGAGAGAAAGTCACTGAGTTTGCGAATATATTCGCGGTCTCGTTCCCAAATGTCAGGCGGTTGACGGTAATATCGGGAAAGGTCAATACACCCACTGATGCCGAAATGCACGGCTTCCTGCTGAATTTTTGCCGCCTGTTTACGGTAAAGTGCCCCTGCGGCAATTGTGTATTTTCGTGCGAGGCCGTTAAAATCTTTTCCTGATGCTTGAATCGGGAGCAGGACATCTTCGTCTTCTAGTTGCCGGATTTCTTCCCAAAACATGTCATATGACATTCCGGAGCATGCCGTTTGCAGTTCGTCGAGCCGAACCGTTTTCTTTTTATAGGTAGTAAGCCATGTACGTATCATAATTCCCTTGCTGGTTCAACGGCAAATACACTGTAGAGCGGCAATGAAAGCAGGCCGTCGGCTTCGCCGAAATTTCGGGCGGAGAAGCGGATCGCCCGGTTGACCGGATTACGTTTGCAATAGACTTCAAGACTTTTGGAACGGACTTTTGTGCTTTTCTTGACTTCGATCGGGATGATATCAATTCCCCTTTGGAGAAGAAAATCAATTTCGGCGGTTTGACCGCTGGTCCAGTAAAATAAATCGTACCCGTTTGCACATAATGCCTGTGCTACATAATTTTCGGTAACGGCTCCGGTGTAAATATTCGGCATGTCCTGCAGGATGACCTCGCGCGGAATACCGGCCTGTTGAATAAGCAGTCCCGTATCGGCATGATACAATTTAAAGGAAGAGGCATCGGCGAAGGCACGCAGGGGAATTTGTCCGGTATTGACTTTTGTGCAGGGGAGGACGACACCGGCCGTGATCAGCCAGTCAATCGCGGCGGCGTAAGTCGCGGCGCGTCCGCCGTGTTGTACAACGCGGTATTGAAACTTATGATTTTCTTTGGCAAGCTGGGCAGGCAAGGAACGGTAGCAGGCGGTAATTTTTACCGCTTCGTCCGGCGTAGCGTATTTTGCCATATCTGCCGTATAGTTATCGAGAATTTCCTGTTGGATTGACGGTACGTCATGGAAACTTTCGGATTCGATATAGGATTTGACAACTTCGGGCATTCCTCCCGTCAAGAGATAAGTACGGTAAAGTTCCAGTGCTTTTTGATGCACTGCCGGATTTAACGGTTCTAAGGACTGTACATGTTTTCGAATTTCTGTGGCTAAATCCGCTTCATTGCAGGCGAGCAAAAACTCTTCAAAATCCAACGGATATAAGTACAGGGATTGCACTTTGCCGACGGGAAATGAGTAATGTTCGCGGCGAATGGTAATGCCGAGCAGACTGCCTGCTGCGGCCACATGGTATTCCGGCGCCATTTCGCAAAAATATTTCAGTGACGTCAGGGCGCGTTCCGAGGCCTGAATTTCGTCGAAAATCAGAAGGGTCTCATCGGGCGTAATCTTTTTTCCCGTTACGAGTTCGATGGACCGAATCAGTTTTTCGGGTGTGATGTCTGATGCAAAAAGTTCGGTTATTTGCAGATCGGTTTCGAAATTGATATAAACAGTTTGTTCGAACGTATCCTGTCCGAGAGTTCGTAATAAATGCGTTTTGCCGACCTGACGTGCCCCGTGCAATAACAGCGGTTTGCGTTTATCGGACGGCATATTTTTCCATTTTAGCAGTTCGGGCCAAAGTTTGCGGTACATGGTATCACCTCAACTCGATTATAACACGTTTTACACTTTTAAGTTCGAAAAAATGCGCTGAATTACATTTTTTCGAACTTAAAAGTGTTACATGACGAATGAAGTAGTTTGAAAACAGGTAGAAAGTATTCAATTGTCAATCAAAAAAACGCATAAGTAACCGATAAAATCGGAAACTTATGCGTTTAACCTGTCACGTCAAATTATTTTACGATGCGGACGCGTTCGGCGATGTTTTCTTTTTCTTTCGGGTCCGGTTCCGCGACGATGCCGCCGAAGGGCATCTGGGCGTTGAGTTTGAAGTTTTCCGGCACGTCAGAGAGTTTCTTGACGGCGGCGTCGATGACCGGATTGTAGTGCTGGATATTCGCACCGACACCGAGGTCGCGCAGCGCGGTCCAGATCGAGATCTGCAGCATGCCGTTTGCCTGTTGCGCCCAGTTCGGGAAGTTTTCGGCGTAGCGCGGGAATTTCGCCTGCAGAGATTTGACGACATCCTCGTTGACGAAATAGAGGACCGTGCCGGCCGCGGCTTTGAAGCCGTCGATCTTTTCGCGGGCGACTTTGCCGCCGAAGACGTCATAAATCGTGTCCCAGAGTTCATCCTGTTTGGCGCCGAGCGCGATAACGACGCGCTGACTCTTCATATTGAATGCATCCGGTACGAGTTCGACGGCCTGTTCGATCGTTTTGACGACCGTTTCTTCGGCGACCGGGAGCGTTTTATTCAGTGCGTAGACGGTTCTGCGTTTGGCAAGCGATTCAATGATGCTCATGGAAATTCCTCCTTCGGGGTATGTCATTGTTAGCAGTATAGTTCTGTCTTCTATTATAACATACTATTTTAGTATAACAACTATATTTTGCTGAGTTTTGTCAGTTTTCCTTTTTTTAGAAGAGTATTGGTGTAAAAACCTGTGAATTCCTGCTTTGGGATCGATTCGGTCGAGAATAGGGAATTTATATGTTCGATGAGACGGTTTATCATCTTGCAATTATGTCTGATTTATAATACAATAACTAATGTGCATGGATATACAAAAAACCTGCCGCGGGCAGGATAAGCGAGGGATACTATGTCGGATCGAATTAAAAAAGCGTATAAAGAGTCGAGCGGCATCTACGATGACGCGCTTACGCAGTCGTCGCTGTTCGGCAAACTCTACATTAAATTGTTCTGGGACGGCATGGACGTTCGGGGCATGACGGACAAGGTGCTCGCAAACATCCCCGCGGATTTCTCCGGCAAACTGCTCGATGTGCCGTGCGGGACTGCCGTTTTTACGTACGAGAAATGGAAATCGCTGAAAAACACGGATATTACGTGCGTTGACTATTCGCCGTCGATGCTTGCGCAGGCGGAAAAACGCATGGAGGGAGAGCCGCATATTCACTGTAAGCAGGGCGATGTCGGCAATCTGCCGATGGCGGACGAAACGTTTGATCTTGTACAGACGATGAACGGCCTGCATGTTTTCCCGGACAAGCCGAAGGCACTCCGCGAGCTTTACCGCGTGCTGAAACCGGGCGGGCTCTTTATCGGCAGTCTTTACGTCAAAGGCGAGTCGCGCAAAACCGATCTCATCGCGAAAACGCTCCTCGAACACGAAGGCTGGCTGACGCGCCCGTTCTGGACGAAGGAACAGTGGCAAAGCTACCTCGAGCGTCATTACCATGACGTCAAGGTCGGGACGGTCGCTTCGATGGCGTACTTCTCCTGCCGCAAATGACAAGATTTTCCGACAACGAAATAACGAAACGACAAGCTGCTGCCTGAGGGCGGCGGCTTTTTTCGTGTCAGCGTCAAACGAAAAGCAAAGGATGAACGCCGGGCGATAAAGAAACAGGCGACTTTCCTGCGTCCGTGTCAAAGAATATACGGCCGCAGGAAGCGGCGAAGCAGACTGTTTTTCACGCGTCTGCATGAAAAGGTATTGGCAAAGGCAGATGCCGTCCTGTATAATAAAACATCAGCACAGCAAACTCGGAAAATGAAACTCGGAACATCGCAATACAGAAAGGGCAGAACATGAGTATTTTAGAGGTATCCCATCTTTCGCACAGCTACGGCGGCCGCGAAATCTTCGATGATGTGTCATTCCGCCTCGAACGCGGCGAACATGTCGCGCTCGTCGGCGCAAACGGCGAAGGCAAATCGACGTTTATGGCTATCGTGACGGACAAACTTTCGCCTGACGCGGGCACGATCACGTGGGCACGCCGCACCAAAGTCGGTTATCTCGATCAGCACGCGTCACTCAAGGACGGTATGACGATCCGCGAAACCCTGCGCACGGCATTTGACGATCTCGTCGCGATGGAGCAGGAAATGCTCGCGGACTATGACAAAATGGGCGACGCTTCGCCGGAAGAGATGGACAAACTCATGGCCGAAGTCGGCGACATCCAGGAGCGCCTCGAAGCCGCGGATTATTATTCCCTTGACGCGAAGATCGAAGAAGTCGCGGGCGGGCTCGGACTCCGCGCCGTCGGACTCGAGCACAAAGTCGACGAGCTCTCGGGCGGTCAGCGCACAAAAGTGTTATTAACGAAGCTTCTGCTCGAAAATCCGGACATCCTGCTCCTCGACGAGCCGACCAATTACCTTGACGCAGAACATATCGCGTGGCTCACGAATTATTTGCAGCGCTACGAAAATGCGTTCATCCTCATCTCGCATGACGTGCCGTTCCTTAACGCCGTCACGAATGTCATTTGGCACGTCGACAACTTTAAACTGACGCGCTACACGGGCAACTACGAAAAATTCGAGGAAATGGCCGCGCTCAAACGCCGTCAGGAAGAGGCGGCTTACGAACGTCAGCAGGCCGAAATTCGTCGCGAACAGGATTTTATCCAGCGCAATAAAGCCCGCGTCGCAACGCGCGGCATGGCAAACTCCCGTCAGAAGAAGCTCGACAAAATGGAGCTCCTCACGAAGCGTACGGAAAAACCGAAGCCGCATTTCCATTTTCAGGAAGACCGTACGCCGTCCCGCTTTGTGCTGACGGCTTCGAATCTCGTGCTCGGCTACGATATC
>CACXCC010000081.1 GCA_902766015.1 uncultured Veillonellaceae bacterium | reverse complement strand
CGGGATGTGGCACAGTTTGGTAGCGCGCTTCGTTCGGGACGAAGAGGCCGCAGGTTCGAATCCTGTCATCCCGACCATTTGAAATCAGAGACGTATCCGATCGGATGCGTCTTTTTTATTGCCCGAAATGGCACGTCTATTACGGGCACACAAAAAACGGCTGCGCGGTACCCTTTCAGGTACTCACGCAGCCGTTTCTTTTAGAACGGTGCTTTATCGTTATATCCTTATTTGAGGCGTGCCAGCGCGCGATGCGCGATGTCATTGCGGTAGAACGCATCCGTAAAGGAAATCTTCTTGATGCCTTCATACGCTTTGTCAACGGCTTCCTTGATCGTCGGAGCCTGACCGACAACGTTGAGGACGCGTCCTCCTGCCGTGACGATCTTGCCGTCTTTCAGAGCCGTACCGGCATGGAAGACGATATCGCCTGCAGCTTTCGCTTCATCGAGGCCCTTGATCTCATAGCCTTTCTGATACGAAACCGGATATCCGCCCGAGGCAAGAACGACGCAGACGGCCGCACCGTCCGACCATTCGATCTTCTGCTCGGCAAGCGTACCGTTTGCGCAGGCCAGCATGATCGCGGCGAGGTCGCTCTTTAAAAGCGGCAGAACAACCTGCGTTTCCGGATCGCCGAAACGCGCGTTGAACTCGACGACTTTCGGGCCTTCCTTCGTGATCATGAGTCCGGCGTAGAGACATCCTTTATACGGACGTCCTTCTTTTGCCATCGCGGCAACGGCGGGTTTGAGGATCTCTTCCGTCGCACGTTTGACCATTTCCGGCGTCATGACAGGCGCGGGCGCATACGTGCCCATGCCTCCCGTATTCGGGCCTTTATCCCCGTCATACGCACGTTTGTGGTCCTGCGAGCTGATCATCGGAACAACGGTCGTACCGTCGGCAAATGACAGGAGCGATGCTTCCTCGCCGTCCATGAATTCCTCGATAACGACGCGGCTGCCTGCCGTGCCGAAATGACGGTCTTCCATGATCTCGTCAACAGCGGCAAGGGCTTCTTCTTTCGTCATGGCAACGATGACGCCTTTACCGGCGGCGAGTCCGTCTGCTTTGACAACGATCGGAGCTCCTTCCTGCTCGACGTAAGCGCGTGCGGAAGCGGCATCCGTGAAGACTTCGTATTTCGCGGTCGGAATGCCGTATTTCTTCATAAGGTTTTTCGAAAACGCCTTGGAACCCTCGATTTCGGCTGCGGCTTTCGTCGGGCCGAATGCCGGGATTCCGGCAGCCGAAAATGCGTCAACGGCACCGTTTGTCAGCGGCACTTCCGGGCCGACGACAGCGAGGCCGATTTCTTTTTCCAGAGCGAATTTGACGAGAGCGTCATTATCCGTAATCGAGATGCCGGAAACGCACTCGGCGACGTCCGCCATGCCCGGATTACCCGGGATCGCGTAGAGTTTGTCCGCCAGCGGGCTCTGGGCGAGTTTCCAGGCCAGCGTGTGTTCGCGTCCGCCGGAACCAATGACTAAGATGTTCATTTCTCGATCTGCTCCTTCAGGTAATTCTGGATCGCCGTGTCATAGTCAGCTGTATGCGCGAAGGCTTCCTGCGCGAGTTTCATGCGCGTCATGCCGTCAACGCAGCCGTTTTTCGCGACCATTTCGGCGATTTCGTCGTAACGGCCCGGGTTCGTGATAACCGTGACGAACTTAAAGTTTTTCGCAGCGGCACGGATCATAGCCGGACCGCCGATATCGATGTTCTCGACGGCTTCGGCGAGTTTGACGTCAGGTTTTGCGATCGTTTCTTTGAACGGATAGAGATTGACGGCAACGAGGTCGATGCCCGTGATCTTGTGCTCTTTCATTTCCTGGACATGTTTCGGGTTGTCGCGAACGGCGAGGATGCCGCCGTGAATGTACGGGTTCAGCGTTTTGACACGGCCGTTCATGATTTCCGGGAAGCCCGTAACGTCACTGACGTAAATAACCGGGATGCCGGCAGCCTGAATGGCTTTCATCGTTCCGCCCGTCGAAACGATTTCGACACCGGCCTCATGCAGTTTGCGGGCAAACTCCACGACGCCCGTTTTGTCCGATACACTGATCAAAGCACGTTTAATCTTCATAATAAATACCCCTCCTCCGCTTCTGCGGAATTCTTGTTACGGCAGGATCGTGACGTGACGTCCGTCAACTTTGAGTCTGCCTTCGCAGTAAAGCTGAACCGCGCGCGGGTAAATCTTGTGTTCCTCTTCGAGGACACGCGCGCCCAGCGTTTCTTCCGTGTCACCGTCGAGAACCGGAACGGCGGCCTGCAGGATGATCGGTCCGCTGTCTGTTCCTTCGTCGACGAAATGAACCGTGCAGCCGCTGACTTTGACTCCGTAGGCGAGCACATCGCGGTGTGCGTGTGCGCCCGGGAAACTCGGCAGCAGCGCCGGATGAATGTTCATGATGCGTCCTTTGTAATGACGCACGAAATACGGCGTCAAAATACGCATAAAGCCCGCAAGGATAACGAGTGTCACGCCCGCCGCGTCAAGTCGGCGAACGAGTTCTTCCTCAAACGGCTGACGTCCGTCATATTCCTTGCGGTTGACGCAGACCGCCGTGATGCCCTCCTTTTCGGCACGCTTCAGCGCGTAGGCATCCGGCTTGTCCGTCAGGACGATTTCGATCGTGGCGTCAATTTGACCGCTCTTGACTGCGTCAATAATCGACTGCAGGTCCGTTCCGCGGCCCGAGCAGAGTACACCGAGCTTTTCTTTAGCCATTAAAGACACCGCCCCGGATCGTAACGTTGTGCGCGCCTTTGACGACGCGGCCGATTTCGTAGACCGTTTCGTTCTGTTCGGCGAGGTAAGCTTTGATGCGGTCTGCCTCGTCCCGGGACGCCATGATGATCATGCCGATACCCATGTTGAACGTACGGTACATTTCGTGCCAGTCGACATTGCCCCAACGCTGGAGAAGTTCAAAAATGACCGGCATTTCCCAGACACTGCTGTCGATTTCGACGGCCATATCTTCCGGCAGAGCGCGCGGAATATTGTCATAAAAACCGCCGCCCGTGACATGAACCATGCCGTGAATGTCAAAGTTACGGATAAGAGGCAGGCAGGTTTTCGGATAGAGGCGCGTCGGCGTCAAAAGTTCTTCGCCGATCGTCTTGCCGAGATCGTCAATGTATTCGTTGCCTTTGAACCCTTTGCGGTCAAAGCAGATCTTGCGGACGAGCGAATAGCCGTTGGAATGAACGCCCGAAGACGGCAGGCCGAGGAGGACGTCGCCTTCTTTGACGCGTTCGCTCGTGATGACTTTCGATTTTTCGACGACACCGACGGCAAAACCCGCGATATCGTATTCGCCGACCGGATAGAAACCGGACATTTCGGCCGTTTCACCGCCGATGAGCGCGCAGCCCGACTCTTTGCAGGCATTTGCGACACCTTTGACGACAGCAGCGACCTGCTCCGGGTTCAGTTTGCCGACCGCGAGATAATCGAGGAAAAAGAGCGGTTCCGCGCCCTGAACGAGAATATCGTTGACGCACATGGCAACGGCATCCTGGCCGATCGTGTCATGTTTATTCAGCATAAACGCGAGGCGCAGTTTCGTGCCGACGCCGTCTGTGCCCGAAACGAGGACCGGCTCCTTGTAATCTTTCGTATTCAGCGCGAAAAGTCCGCCGAAACCGCCGAGGTCACCGAGAACTTCCGGACGATACGTCGCTTTGACGCTGTCCTTGATGAGTTTGACGGAATAGTTGCCCGCATCGATATCGACGCCGGCATCACGGTAAGTAAGTTGAGTTGACATGGATTTCCTTCCGTTTCTTTTACGCGAGAGTTAATTCTTTTTACGCTCGAAGACGTATTTGCTGCTGCCTGCCGCCGCTTTGCCCTCTTCGACCGGGTAATCGTTGTTGAAGCAGGCATAGCACATATCGTCGGCATTGAGATGCGGTACGCATTTTTTGAGTCCGGCGATCGAGAGGAAGTGCAGGGAATCCGCATTGATAAACTGACGGATCTCTTCAACACTCTTCGTTGCGGCGATCAGGGTTTTGCGCG
>CACXCC010000080.1 GCA_902766015.1 uncultured Veillonellaceae bacterium | reverse complement strand
GGAGCTTTGGCGGCGGGGGTTAACGTCGTTGCCGGATATCCGGGGACACCGTCGACCGAAGTGCTCGAAACGATTGCCAAGCACAACAAAGACGGTCAGGTCTACGTCGAATGGTCGACGAACGAAAAAGCCGGCATGGAAATCGCGGCCGGAGCGGCGTGGTCCGGGGCGCGCGCCATGGTGACGATGAAACAGGTCGGACTCAACGTTGCGTCCGATCCGCTTATGAGCCTCGAATACCTCGGCGTCAAAGGCGGCTTGGTCGTCGTTGTCGCCGATGACCCGGGTCCGATTTCCTCGCAGACGGAGCAGGACACGCGTCATTTCGCCGCGTTCGCGAAAATTCCGTGCTTTGACCCGTCCAGCGTCGAAGAAGCCTATGCGATGATTCAGGAAGCTTTTGACTTTTCCGAGCGGTACCATACGCCGGTGTTCTTCCGTCCGACGACGCGCATCGACCACGGCTATGCGTCAATCAACGTCAAAGACGAGTCCGAGTATCGCAAAAACGAGCCGGAAGGATTCGTGCGCGATCCGCAGCGCTGGGTCATTTTCCCGCGTTTATCGGTCCGCGCGCATCGGGAAATCGAAAAACGCGATCAAGATCTGTCAAAGGTATTTTCGGACTATCCGCGCAACGTCATCCTGCCGGAAGGGGACAAATCCTGCCGCCGCGGTATCGCGTCGCACGGCATCAGTTTTTCCTATGTCGAGGAAACGCTCGCCGAATGTCAAAAACAGGCGCCGCGCGTGCTGAAAGTTTCGACGCCGTTCCCGTTCCCGGAGGAAGCTGCCGTGCGTTTCCTCGAAGGACTCGACGAAGTGCTCTGCATCGAGGAACTCGATCCCGTTATCGAGCGCGAACTCACGTATGTCTGCGGCAAATACCGCTTGCCCGTGACAATCCGCGGTAAACTCACGGGTGACGTCAAAACGGCCGGCGAAAATACGCGGGAGAGCGTCGCTTTTGACATCGCGTCCTTTATGGGATGGGAACAGCAGGAAACGGGAAACCGTCCCGAACCGCCCGCGCTTCCGGTCCGCCCGCCGGTTCTCTGCGCCGGATGTCCGCACCGTGCGGCGTTTTATGCCGTCAAAATGGCAATGCGCGGCAAAAAGAGCGTCTTTTGCGGCGATATCGGCTGTTATACGCTCGGCAACGCGATGCCGCTTGATATGGTTGACACGTGTCTCTGTATGGGTGCCGGCGTCAACATCGCCCAGTCGATCGGGCGCATGACGCCGGGAACGTACGCGTTTGCGTTTGTCGGTGACTCGACGTTTTTCGCCGCAGCGATGACGGGTGTGGTCAACGCCGTGTACAATCAGGCTGACATGACGCTCGTCGTGCTTGATAATTCCACGACCGCGATGACGGGACATCAGCCGCATCCGGGAACGGGACGCACGATGATGGGACAGATCGTCGACAAAGTGTCGATGGAAAAAGTCCTCGAGGGCATCGGCGTCGGGACAATCGAAACAGTTGACCCGCTCAACCTCAAAAATGCGATTGACGTCGTCAAACGCACAGCCGAAAAACCGGGCGTCAAAGCGATCATTTTCCGCTCGCCCTGTATCGCACTCGTCAAACCGCTCGGCCTCGCGGGCATCGATCAGGAAAAATGCATCAAATGTAAGAAATGCATCCGCTCGATCGGCTGTCCCGGTATCGTCATCGACGGCGAAGGACGCGTCGTCATCGATCCGTCCCAATGCACGGGGTGCGGCATCTGCACGGAAATCTGCCCGGTCAAGGCGATTTCCGTCACGAAGAAAGGAGGCAAATGATATGCAGAAAAATATCATCCTCTGCGGCGTCGGCGGACAGGGAACGGTCCTTGCCTCCAAACTTATCGCGGCGGCTTCACTCGCAAAAGGCTATGAGGTCATGAGTGCCGAAACGATCGGCATGGCGCAGAAAGGCGGCTCCGTCTTCAGTCATCTCCGCATCGGCGAGGGACTCAAAAGTCCGATGATCCGTCAGGGAACGGCTGACCTCATTCTTGCGTTTGAGCCCGCCGAAGCAGTCCGTATGCTTCCGTATTTAAAACCGGACGGGACGCTCGCCGTCAATTCTCATCCCGTCATGCCCGTTACCGCGGCATTAAAAGGAACGGATTACACCGGCGCGGAAATGATCGCGTACCTCAAATCGACGGTCAAACATTTACTCGTCATCGACGGCGTTGCGGCAGTCAAAGAGATCGGCAACCCGAAAACGCTCAACGTCGTCATGCTCGGAGCCGCCGTCCAGAGCGGTGCGCTCGATTTCCTGACGCGTGACGATTTGCTTGCGGCGATCCGCAAACGCGTCAAGCCGCAGTATATTGCCGTCAATGAAACGGCGCTTGCCTATGCTTCCACTCATTTGACGAAAGAAGGATCCTTATGAAAATCAATGCACAACAACTCGCCCTCGTCAACGACCGCATCGAAGCGATGCGCAAAGCCGACAGTTTTTACGGGCGCAAGCTTGAGGATGCCGGCGTCGACAAAGTAACGACACCCGAGGAATTCGAACAGCTGCCGTTCTCCGAGAAAAAGGATCTGCGTGACGCGTATCCGCTCGGGCTCATGTCCGTCCCGGAGGAAAAAATCGTCCGCATTCATTCGTCATCGGGCACGACGGGCAAACCGGTCATCGTTCCGTATACGGCAAAAGACGTCGATGACTGGGCGACGATGTTCGCGCGCTGTTATGCCATGGCGGGCATCACGAACCGCGACCGTGTACAGATTACACCGGGTTACGGTCTCTGGACTGCAGGTATCGGTTTTCAGGCCGGCTGCGAAAAACTCGGCGCCATGGCCGTTCCGATGGGCCCGGGCAACACGGAAAAACAGCTTCGTATGATGATGGATCTGCGCAGTACCGTTATCTGCGCTACGTCGTCCTACGCTCTGCTGCTCGCCGAAGAGATCGAAAAACGCGGCATCCGCGACCAGATTTACCTCAAAAAAGGTGTCATCGGTTCCGAGCGCTGGAGCGAAAAGATGCGTCAGTCCATCCAGTCGAAACTCGGCATTCAGGCTTACGATATCTACGGCCTGACGGAAATTTACGGTCCGGGCATCGGCATTACGTGCGATTACAACGACGGCATTCATTATTGGGATGACTTCGTTTACCTCGAGATCATTGACCCGAAAACGGGCAAGAATGTCCCGGACGGCGAATGGGGCGAAATCGTCCTCACAACG
>CACXCC010000079.1 GCA_902766015.1 uncultured Veillonellaceae bacterium | reverse complement strand
GAACTCGCTCTCGCCGAACTTGTCGACATGAAACAGATTGACAACCGTCACCAAAAGTCCGAAAAAGACAGCCCACCATAGTTGACTGACCTCCGGGATAAAATTGTTCATGATGATGCCCGCGGCTATCATCTCCGAAGGGACATAAGCAACCCAGGTAATCCAATACGCCCAGCCTACGCCGCAAGCCCAGGTTGAAGAAATATTTTCCCGCGCGTAGGTGACAAAAGAACCCGAAATCGGCTTTTCGACTGCCAATTCGGCCAAACACAGCATGACGCACAGCACGATGACGCCGCCCAAAATGTAGGCGAGAATCGCGGCCGGGCCAGCTTTTTCCAATACATAGCCGGTTCCGAGGAAATAGCCGCTGCCGATGACTCCGCCCAGCGAGATCAACTGCAGATGCCTGTTCTTCAACCCTCTGTTCATTTTCGACTCGCTCATGACCTTAATAACACAACCTTCCCAGCACCGCCCTGTTTATCCTGTTTGTTATTTGTTGCTTTGCCATCCGCGATGCTTCATTTAGTCCCTTTCAGAATACTACAAATCCCGCGGAATTACCATAGTTTACAATGCTTCAGGAAAAATTTTTTCAGTCTCCCCTGCCCTGTCTTTTCGCTAGGTACAAGCATCTGCCATTTGCATCAAAATTCTGGGACAATTAATATGTTTTTATCTTCTTTTGTATCTTGTATACATGGTTTACACATATTGACAGTCACCCCGCCTCACTTTACAATGAAATCAGCAGGAGTAAAACGTTACGGAACTTATATGTCTATATCTTTTCTGAGACAAAGGCGTCTCGACAGACCGGCGAAATACCGATCTCGCCGGAGGCGTCTTTTCGTTTTTACTGCTGTTGTCAATTTTATAAAGGAGGCTGATTTTTATGAATTTGTCCGTCCGTATTTTTATTGCGCTGGTATTAGCCGTCATTGTCGGATTAATTGCCGGCGAACCCGCGGTCCCGTTTATTAAATGGTGGATCGCTCCGATCGGTACGATTTTCATCAATCTGATCAAGATGATGATTGTCCCGGTTGTCATCACGTCACTGGTCGTCGGTATGACGAGCCTCGGTGACACGAAGAAGCTCGGCCGTATCGGTATCAAAACCGTTGCACTTTACCTCTTGACGACGGCTGTCGCCATCGGAATCGGTTTTGTTGTTGCGGGTATCGTCCAGCCGGGTGTCGGTCTCGGTCTCGCAAATGAGTCTGCCGTCAAAGTCAAGGAAGCTCCGTCCATCATGCAGGTCTTTGTCAGCATGATCCCGGCTAATCCGGTTGACGCCATGGCTAAAGCTCAGATCCTGCCGTGTATCGTCTTCGCACTCTTCGTCGGCGTCGGCATCATTCAGGTCGGCGGCGAACGCGCCCAGCTTCTCATCCGTTTCTTCGACGCCTGTGCCGAAACCTGCTACAAGATTATCGGCATGGTCATGCAACTCGCTCCGATCGGTGTATTCTGCCTGCTCCTTCCGGTTGTCGCTTCAAACGGTCCTTCCGTTCTGCTGCCGCTGCTTTCCGTCATTATCTGTGTTGCGGTCGGCTGCATTATCCACGCACTCGCTGTCTATTCCACGATGGCTCGTGTTCTCGGTAAAATGTCGCCGATGAAATTCTTCCGCGGCATGAGTGAAGCGATGCTCATCGCGTTCACAACGTGCTCGAGCTCTGCGGCTCTGCCGGTCAACATCAAGAACTGTCAGGAAAAACTCGGTCTGTCCCGTGAAGTTTCCTCGTTCGTCCTGCCGCTCGGCGCAACGATCAACATGGACGGTACGGCACTGTATCAGGGCGTCTGCGCGCTCTTCATCGCCAATGTCTACGGTATTGATCTTTCCATCGGACAGATGGGCATGATTCTTCTTGCCGGTACGCTCGGCTCGATCGGTACAGCCGGTGTTCCGGGTGCAGGTCTCCTCATGCTCGCCATGGTCCTGACGACAGTCGGTCTGCCGATCGAAGGTCTCGGCCTCGTTGCCGGTATCGACCGTGTCCTTGACATGTTCCGTACCTGTCTCAACATCACCGGTGACGGCGCGGTTTGCTGCGTTATCAACGAAAGTGAAAAAGAACAAGGCGACGTCGCCTGACGCTTATATTCACCATAAAAAAATAACCTGCCGTTTGGCAGGTTATTTTTTTACGCTTTATTCGTTTTTCAGTTTCTGAACTTCGTCGAGCAGGTAGTCATTTAATACTTTAATGTACGTGCCCTTCATGCCGAGTGACTTCGACTCAATGACACCGGCTGATTCGAATTTGCGCAGTGCGTTGACAATGACCGAACGCGTAATTTTAACTTCGTCGGCGATCTTTGACGCGACAAGCAGTCCTTCCGGACCGTTGAGGGCCGAGAGAATCGCAATGGCAGCTTTACGTTCCGAGAACGAAAGCGTATTGATCGCAATCTGAACCGTTGCTTTTTTACGAGCTTCGACCTCGATCTTCTGGGCGTGATCACGCAGCATCTCCATGCCGACGACGGTAGCTCCGTATTCACAGAGCAGCAGGTCGTCATCCGTGAATTCCGTGTCATATTTTGCCACGATCAGCGTACCGATACGCTCACCGACGCCGTAGATCGGCACGATCGTCGTATTCTTGCCGTTGAACATGCAGTGTTCCGTTTCGTCATAAGCGCACATACCGGTTTTTGAACGCAGGTTAGCACGCGTCGAGTCAACGCGCATGAGCCAGCTGACATAGTGTTTCGGGAATTCGCCCTGATTGATGACTTTATCGATCATGAGATCGCATTCAAAGTCGTCAACGAATGCATAACCGAAGATCTTGCCTTTTTTATTCGTAATATACACATTGGCACCCAGAACGTTGCTGAGTACGCGGGACATCCCGTCATACTCGACGCTCTCCGAGCGCTGCAGCAGACGGTTGATTTTTCTCGTTTTTTCCAGTAGGGATGATGCCATACCGATCTTCCTTTCGTCGTTTATCCACAGAGGCAATAGCATAAAGTTATTGCTAGATTCATTTTATCACAAGTTTCTAAATTATCATAGATTCGAATACAACTTTTTACAATATTTTTCGTGCCTGCGACGGGATAATTTCGATCAAAGAATGAACTGGGAAACATCCTGATTGACAACGATATCCGACAGGCGTTTATCGACATAAGCAGCGTCAATGACGACATCTTTATCGTCGAGTTCCGGTGCATTGAAGCTGACTTCTTCGAGCAGTTTTTCGAGAAGTGTATGCAGACGGCGGGCACCGATATCTTCAGACTGCTCGTTGACGTCACAGGCGAGCTCTGCGATGCGGTTAATGGCGTCATCGTTAAACGTCAAAGTCACGCCTTCTGTTGCGAGAAGCGCCTGGTACTGTTTAATCAGGGCATTCTGCGGTTCCGTGAGGATACGGCGGAAATCTTCCTTGCGCAGCGACTTGAGTTCAACGCGGATCGGGAAACGTCCCTGCAGTTCCGGGATGAGGTCAGACGGTTTGGACACATGGAATGCGCCGGCGGCAATGAAGAGGATGTGATCCGTTTTGACGGGACCGTACTTCGTCATGACGGTCGAACCCTCGACGATCGGCAGGATGTCTCGCTGAACGCCTTCGCGGGAGACGTCATTGCCCGAAGAATTGCCGCGAACGGCAACCTTGTCGATCTCGTCAAGGAAAATGATGCCGCTGTATTCCGTCGTGCGGACGGCTTCGTCGGTGACGGACTCCATGTCAATGAGCTTTTCCGCCTCTTCCTGCGTGAAAATCTTACGGGCCTGTGCAACCGTGACTTTGCGTTTTTTGCGGCGTTTCGGCATGATGCTGCCGAGCATATCCTGGATGTTATCTCCCATGCCGCCGTCAAAACTGCCGCCGAAAATACCGCCGACCGGTTTTGACTGGACTTCGACTTCGATCTCGATGACTTTGTTCTCGAGTTCGCCGGCATTCAGGCGTTTGCGGACCCATTCGCGTCCGGCCGCGTATTTTTTCGGCTCTTCCTTCTCCGGCTTTTCCTCCTCGTCGTCACCGCCGAAAAGACGGCCGAGCGGGTTCTGGACTTTCTTCGTCTCGGGAACGAAAACGTCAATGATGCGTTCTTCGGCCTGTACGGCAGCTTTATCCTGAACGGACTGCATGCGTTCGGCACGGACCATATGAACGGCGGATTCGACGAGGTCGCGGATCATCGAGTCAACGTCACGGCCGACATAGCCGACTTCCGTGAATTTCGTCGCTTCGACTTTCAGGAACGGCGCACGCACGAGTTTGGCGAGGCGGCGGGCAATTTCCGTTTTGCCGACACCGGTCGAGCCGATCATCAGGATATTTTTCGGAATGACTTCTTCCTTCATCTGCCCCGTCAACTGACGACTGCGCCAACGATTGCGCAGGGCAATGGCGACGGAACGTTTCGCTTCGTCCTGCCCGACGATATATTTATCCAGTTCCTCCACGATTTCGCGCGGGGTCTGTTCATTTACTCCGATTGCTTCCATTTATTCCAGTTCCTCCACTTTGATGTTATGGTTTGTGTAAACGCAGATATCGGCAGCGATATTGATCGCCTCGTAAGCGATATCTTTCGGCTCCATGTCCGTGTGACGAACCATGGCCGTTGCGGCTGCCTGCGCGTAAAATCCGCCCGAACCGATCGCGAGAACGTTTCCGTCCGGTTCGATGACTTCGCCGCTGCCGGAAACCATGAGGATCGTATCTTTGTCGGCAACGATCAAAAGTGCCTCAAGTTTACGCAGTACGCGGTCTGTACGCCATTCCTGTGCGAGCGAAACCGCGGCGCGCTGAAGGCTGCCGTGAAGGGCTTCGAGTTTTGCCTCAAATTTCTCAAACAGTGTAAACGCATCGGCAACGGAACCGGCAAAACCGGCAACGACTTTGCCGTGGTAGAGACGACGGACTTTCTTGGCGCTGGCTTTCATAATCGCCGTCTGACCCATCGTGACCTGACCGTCACCGGCGATCGCGGTTTTTCCGTCTTTATGTACGGCTACGATCGTAGTCGCGTGAAATGTAGTATCCATAATAATATAAACCTCCTTACGGCTCGTAAGCCTGCCGGAACGCCTCGAGTGATGCGAGGGCGCGTTCGGCAAGGCGGTGTTTCTTTTCTTTTTTGTCCCGGATGCGCTCACCGAGCGGCGGCAGCAGTCCGAAATTGACATTCATCGGCTGGAAATGCTTGGCTTCACTCGTTGTAATGTAGTGGCAGAGTGCCCCGTGACACGTCTCGGGCGGAAACACGAGCGGTTCCTCCCCTTTGGCGACGCGAACGGCATTGACGCCCGCAACGAGTCCGGATGACGCGGACTCGACGTATCCTTCGACACCCGTCATCTGACCGGCAAAGAACAACGTGTCATCGCCGCGTAGCTGCATCGTCGCGCGCAAATGCTGCGGCGAATTGAGAAACGTATTGCGGTGCATGACGCCGTAACGCAAAAATTCCGCGTGTTCAAGTCCCGGAATCATATGGAAAACACGGCGCTGTTCCGGCCATTTGAGATGCGTCTGGAACCCGACGATGTTATAAAGTGTCGCCGTTGCATTATCCTGACGAAGCTGAACAACGGCATACGGACGGATTCCCGTACGCGGATCTTCGAGCCCGACCGGTTTTAACGGTCCGAAAAGCAGCGTATCGCGGCCGCGTGACGCCATGACTTCAACGGGCATACAGCCTTCGAAGAACTTTTCCTTCTCAAAGTCATGCGTCGGCGTTTTTTCCGCATTCACGAGTTCTGTCCAGAACGCTTCGTATTCTTCCTTCGTCATCGGGCAATTGATATAGGCGGCTTCGCCTTTGCCGTAACGGGATGCACGGTACGCCTTTGACATGTCAACGGATTCAAGGCTCACGATCGGCGCCGCGGCATCGTAAAAGTACAGGGAATCATTGCCCGTCAGGCGCGCGATGTCTTCGGCAAGTTTCCCTGACGTGAGCGGTCCGCTCGCGACGATCGTCACGGCGTCATCGGCGCGAGGGATTGACGTCAATTCCTCGTGAATGACGTGGACATTCGGATGGTTCGTGACTTTTGCCGTAATGTAGTCACTGAACCCGTGACGGTCAACGGCAAGCGCTCCGCCCGCGGGAACGCGCGTCGTGTCAGCGGCTTCCATGACAACGGAATGCAGGCGCCGCATTTCTTCCTTGAGTACGCCGACTGCGTTTTCGAGTCCCGCACCGCGCAGCGAGTTGCTGCAGACGAGTTCGGCAAAACCGCCCGTTTTATGGGCCGGTGTCATGGATTGCGGACGCATTTCGTAGAGCGTGACGTCAGCGCCGCGCTCCGCGGCCTGAAATGCGGCTTCGGCGCCGGCAAGTCCGGCCCCGACGATGATGATGCGTTTCATGCCTTTTCTCCTTTGGCGTCCGCCTGTGCGTCATTTGCCGCTTCTTTTTCGGCTTTCGCGGCTGCGGCTTTTTCCTTCAGTTTCTCGGTGCGCTGACGCATCTTTTCGACCTCGACGTTAATCGGGTTGTTCACGCGCGTCTCACAGGCATCATTGCTGCAATATTTGACAACACGGCCGTTTTTATAATGATGCAGCAGCATAAACGAGCCGCATTTCTCGCAGCTCTCCGTCAGCGGCTTATCCCACGACGTATAATCACAGTCCGGATAATTCTCGCAGCCGTAGAACATACGCCCGCGGCGCGTTTTACGTTCGACGATGCGTCCGCCGCATTTCGGGCATTTGACACCCGTATCCGTCAAAATCGGCTTCGTATTGCGGCATTCCGGGAATCCCGGGCAGGCGAGGAATTTCCCGTAACGCCCCTGTTTGACAACCATGAGACGGCCGCAGCGTTCACAGCGGACATCGGAAACTTCCACCGGCAATTCGACATGACCGATCGCTTCGTCCGCTTTTTCGAGCGTTTCCTCGAACGGACCGTAAAAGTCATGCAGGAGTTTGTTCTTTTCCATTTTACCCACGGCGATTTCATCGAGATTGTTTTCGAGATCTGCCGTAAATTTGACGTCAACGATCTTTTGGAAATATTCCTTGAGCATGTCGACGACGACAAATCCGAGTTCCGTCGGCTGGAAATGCTTGTCCAGACGCTGAACGTAGCCGCGCGCCTGAATCGTCTCGATAATCGGCGCATATGTACTCGGGCGCCCGATATCTTTTTCCTCGAGCGTTTTGACGAGTGATGCGTCATTATAGCGCGGCGGCGGTTCCGTAAAGTGCTGCTGCGGCAGAACTTTCGCGAGAGTCAATTCGTCGCCCGCTGCGAGTTCCGGGAGCAGGACATCCTTTTCCTTCTTCGTCGTGTCAGCACCGGCATAAACGGCCGTAAAGCCCGCAAACTGAAGCTTCGAGCCGCGTGCACGGAAGGTGTGGCGTCCCGCCTCGATCGTGACGGTCATCGTGAGATAAACGGCACTCGTCATCTGACTTGCCGCAAAGCGCTGCCAAATGAGGCGGTAGAGCTTCGCCTGATCGCGATTCAGGTATTTTTCGATGTCATCCGGCGTCAACGTGATGTGCGTCGGGCGAATCGCCTCGTGTGCATCCTGCGCCTTTTTGCCGGCGGCGTAAATATTCGGCTTTGCCGGTACATAATCCGCACCGAACGTTTTCAGCAGATATTCTGCCGTTTCTTTCTGTGCGACTTCGGAAACGCGCGTCGAATCCGTACGCATATAGGTAATGAGACCCGTAGGACCGTGATGGCCGAGTTCGATACCTTCATAAAGCTGCTGTGCGAGCATCATCGTCTTGCGCGACGTAAATCCCAGTTTGCGCGCGGCATCCTGCTGCAGCGAACTCGTCGTAAACGGCGCAGACGGTTTGCGGTGACGCTCACTCGATTTGACATCCGTAACGTGATACGGGGCCGTCTCGAGTTCTTTGACGACAGCCGTTGTTTCCGTTTCGTTGTGCAGGTCGGCTTTTTGACCGTCAATTTGCACGAGATCCGCCGCAAACATCGCGGATTTTGCCTTGCGCAGTTTAGCGCCTACCGTCCAGTATTCTTCCGACTGGAATGCCTGAATTTCTTTTTCGCGGTCGCAGATCAGTTTGACCGTCACCGACTGGACACGACCGGCCGAAAGGCCTTTACGGACTTTGCGCCAAAGCAGCGGCGAAAGTTTGTAACCGACGATGCGGTCAAGCATACGGCGCGCCTGCTGTGCGTCAACCTGATCGAGATTGATCGCCCGCGGATGCTGAATCGCTTCCTGGATCGCCGGTTTCGTGATCTCGTTGAACACGATGCGGCATTTGCTCTCCGGGTCAATGTCAAGAATAAAGGCAAGATGCCACGCAATTGCCTCTCCCTCACGGTCGGGGTCGCTTGCGAGATAAATCTTGCTCGCGTTTTTCGCGTCTTTTTTGAGCGCCTTGATCAGGTCGCCCTTACCGCGGATATTGATGTATTTCGGCGCAAAATCATGGTCGACGTCAATGCCGAACTGACTTTTCGGCAGATCGCGCAGATGTCCCATCGACGCGCGTACCATGTATCTGCGTCCGAGATATTTTTCGATTGTTTTCGCCTTAGCCGGCGACTCGACGATAACCAACGTTTTTCTGAGCTTTGGTTTCGTCGGTTTCTTTTTCGGTTTCGCCTTCACGTTCGTTTCTGCTTCTGTGGAAGTCAAAACACATTCACTCCCTCTCTGCACGGCGGTATGCGTGCAGTTCATTTTCCAAAATCAAGCCTTTCTGCTGCATCTGCATGAGAACGAGCGGCAGGTTGGAGACTTCTCCCACAAGGCTCTGAATGATTTCATCGACGGCCAACGGCCGGTCAAACGACAGAACCTGATAGACGCGCCGTTCGGCAAGCGTCATTTCCGGTCGATGCGGCCGTTTTTCTTCCTGGCCCTTGCCATATTCCGCCAAAATATCCTGCGCACGGCTCACGAGTCTCGCTCCCTGACGGATGAGATCGTGACAGCCTTCACTCGAACGGGAAAAAATACTTCCCGGCACGGCGAAAACGTCACGTCCTTCCCCGAGAGCCAGTTCGGCCGTAATAAGAGAACCGCTCCGCCGCGCGGCTTCGACGACGAGCGTTCCGCGCGCCAGTCCCGCGATAATACGGTTGCGTGCGGGGAAAAACGCCGGTAACGGCTGCGTTCCCGGGCGATATTCGCTGATAACGGCTCCGCCTTTTGCGGCAATCTCGTCGAGCAGGCGGCGATTCTGTGCGGGATAGGCAATGTCACAGCCGCATCCGAGAATCGCGACGGTTCTGCCTGTTTTCAACGCTCCTTTATGAGCACTCGTGTCAATGCCGCGCGCAGCGCCGCTGACAATCGTAAATCCCGCTGCGGCCGTTTTTTCCGCGAGGTCGAGCGCGGCCGCCTCACCGTACGGGCTGAAACGCCGCGAACCGACAACGGCAATGCGTTCGGCCTGCGGGTCAATCGTACCGCGGTAATAAAGCACATGCGGCGGATTATAAATCTCCTTCAAAATCGGCGGATAACGATCATCGTCAATGGCGATGACGTTAATCCCGAGACGCTGACAGTCCGAAGCGATCCGTTCCGGCTCCTGCGGATGTTTTTTGACAAAATCCGCGAGCGTCCGCGCAAAACGGACCGTGAGTCCCGCCTCGCAATAGGCATCCTCCGCGGCGCACCAGGCATCCTCCGCCCGGCCGAAAAACTCCGAGAGGTGCGTCAGTTTCTGACTGCCGATCCCCGGGCACGCCGCGAGTGCGGCAAGGTAAAAGGTTTCTGTCGTGGTCATTGGCCATTCCTCCATCTTTATCTGTACCGTATTCACCTATTATGCGCAATCTTGAAGAAAAAAGCAATGCCGTTCCGCAAATTCATCGAACAGAACGGCGTTTTTGACCGTCAATCAGTAAACAGGTCATCCCAGAATGTATATGCCGCCATCATCGCAATGAGCAGCAACAGAAAAAAATCACTCATACCGCAAAGCCTCCTAAAAAAAAGAGGAGAGACGATCCGTCTCTCCTCCGATGATTCTTACATGACCCGGCGGGCGCCGATATAGCACGAGCCCCAATAGGAGCTGTACAACGAATCAATGGCAACGCCGCGACTGGACGAAGCATTGATGAAATCACCGTCGCCAAGATAGATACCTACATGGGACGGACCGTATTCATACGTCGAGAAGAATACGAGGTCGCCCGGTGCCAGTTCACTGTCGGAAATATAACGTCCGGCTTCGTACTGGGCATCTGCCGTACGCGGCAGATAAATGCCGGCATTAGCGAAAACGTAGCGGACATAACCGGAGCAGTCAAAACCGCTCGGGGTCGTACCGCCGAAAACATACGGAACACCGATATAGTTCATCGATTCGGACAGGACACTCCGGGAAATGTAGTTCGTGCCATGATGAACCGACGGCATCGTTCTGCCGAGCAGCGCCGTATACGTCGAAGGACCGACGAGACCGTCAACGGAGAGACCGTTCGACGACTGAAATGCTTTGACCGCTTCCGTCGTTGCCGGGCCGAAATCCCCGTCTGCTGCGACATCATAACCGAGACCCGCGAGTTTCGTCTGAATCTCCGCTACATCCGTTCCCTGGTCACCGACGCGGAACGCCGAACCCGGGAGACTTGCTGCACTGGCCATGGAGACCGAGCACAGGAACACCGCACATAACATCAAAATACGCATTGCTTTACTCAAAAAAACACAGCTCCTCTCTTTATGGCCTCCGAGGTTAGCTGACGGGTTCGGGCAGAGAAGTAGACCACCCTCGTTCCTGATACCGAAGTATCAGACGTTCACCCCTAAGAATTGGTTCCCCCGTTCCTGGGCTGGATTCGGCTCATTTACATATAAACCCATAAGTTTGCGGCAAGCACCGCCGCGTGTATTTTGAGGCAGCACCCGAAAATAAACTCAAATTACCCCTGTTTCCCGTCAGGAATCTTTTCAGCTTATTTTCAGGTTTCAGCCTGACATAAAAACAGGCCGTCCTTTCTTTCGAAAGACAGCCTTGTCTTTATCAAAATCATGTTGACATAAGGAATCAGTAAGCCGAGTTCTGTTCCGCTTACGCGGTGACAATCATTTATCTAGGCACGGCAGTTGCCTGCCGGCTCAAGCGACGCAACCCGGAAGGTTCCGCGGGCCGCATCATCCCTTCCCTATTCGGTCTTACTCCGTGTGGGGTTTACCTGGCCGACCGGTCACCCGATCGCCGGTGCGCTCTTACCGCACCTTTCCACCCTTACCGGCAAGCCGGCGGTTTCCTTTTCTATGGCACTTTCCCTGGGGTCACCCCCGCTGGACGTTATCCAGCACACTGCCCTGTGGAGCCCGGACTTTCCTCATCTGCCCTCATCTCGGGCAGCCGCGATTGTCTTGAAGGCTTATATCAACAGACATAGTATAGCACAATTAGGATAACCGTGTCAATCCAGGTACTAAAAAACTTCGAGAAAATTTCAGTCAAACACGACAAAACCGGTTTGCCCCGGAAAACCGACCTCCCGCTCTTCCTTTTCCACGCCGTTTCCTTTATACTGAAGGTAGCAAAAACGTTGATTTTATCGGAAAGAAGGATGTTTTATGAGTACACCGCATATCGCTGCCGAACGCGGACAGATCGCCGACCGGATTTTGCTTCCGGGGGATCCGCTTCGCGCCAAGTACATCGCGGAAACGTTCCTCGACAACGCAAAGGAATACACGCATGTCCGCAATATCCTCGGCTATACGGGCACATACAAAGGCGTCCCCGTCTCGGTTCAGGGCACGGGCATGGGCATGCCGTCCATCTCGATTTACGTACACGAGCTCATTACGGAGTACGGCGTCAAAAAACTGCTGCGTGTCGGCACTTGCGGCGGCATGCATCGTGACATCAAACTGCGTGACGTGCTCATCGCACAGGCCGCAAGCACGGACTCGTCAATGATCCGTAACATTTTCGGCGGCACGATCAATTACGCGCCGATCGCAGATTACAGCCTGCTCGAAAAAGCTGTCGCGAATGCGCGCAAGATGAATCTGCCGGTCAAAGTCGGCAATATCATTTCCGTTGACCGCTTCTACGACGAAGACATTGACAACGACAAACTCCGCGCGTACGGCATTCTCGCCGTCGAAATGGAAGCCGCGGCGCTATACACGATTGCCGCGCGCTATCACGCACAGGCGCTCGCGCTGTTCACGGTCAGTGACCACCTCCTGACGGGTGAATCCTGCACAGCCGAAGAACGCCAGACCTCATTCAACGACATGATCCGCATCGCACTCGAAACGGCGATTGAGGATTGACATTGAAAATTTGACACGAAAAAGGAGACTGCCCTTTTGCCGGGCGGTCTCCTTTTCATTTGTGTTATGGGGCTGCATAAACTCGACGGGCGGATGCCCCTGCTGCCGATTGACCTAAACTACTTTACGCTTCGGCGAGAAAAGCCGTATATCCTTTTTTGACCTCATAAACGTCGACTTTACTCGTAACTTCCCACGGAGCGTGCATACTCATAACACCGACTCCGCTGTCAATGACCTGCATGCCGTAAAGACTCATGATGTAAGCGATCGTTCCGCCGCCGCCGAGATCGACGCGGCCGAGTTCGGCGAGCTGATAGTGTACGTTGTGCTTGTCCATGATACGGCGCAGTTCGCCGACGTATTCGGCGTTTGCGTCATTCGAGCCGGACTTGCCGCGCGTGCCGGTGAATTTATTGAAAACCATGCCGCGTCCGAGATAAGCGACATTTTTCCGATCGTACGCCTCGGCGTAAAGCGCGTCATAAGCGCTTGACACGTCAGAAGACAACATCTTCGAGTTCGCGAGCACGCGGCGCAGCGCAAGATCGCTGTATGTGCCGCAGGCGTTAATGACTTCGGCGACAACATTTTCGAAGAAATGCGAATGCATACCCGTCGCGCCGACGCTGCCGATTTCTTCTTTGTCAACGAGAAGACAGCAAGCCGTACGGCGGAGATGCCCCGTTTCGAGCATTGCAATCAGTGACGTATACGCACAGACACGGTCATCCTGTCCGTACGCGAGTGTCATGCTGCGGTCAAATCCGAGTTCGCGAGCGCGTCCTGCCGGGACGAGCGCGAGTTCCGCCGATTGAAAATCCTCTTCCGTAAAGCCGTATTTGTCCTCGATGAGCTTCAGTACACCGGCCTTGACGGATTCCTTATCGTCCTCTTTGAGCGCGTAATTGCCGACGAGTACGTCGAGTTTTTCGCCCTCGATGACCTTAGCGGCATTCTTTTCGAGCTGTTCCTTCGCGAGATGGATGAGCAGATCCGTCACGCAGAATACCGGATCCGCGGGATCCTCACCGATGCAGACGTTCTGAACCGTATCGTCCGTTTTAACGACAACGCCGTGCAGGGCAAGCGGCAGCGTCACCCACTGATACTTCTTGATGCCGCCGTAATAATGCGTGTCCATGTACGCGAGGCCGCCGTCTTCGTACAGCGGATTCTGTTTGACGTCAAGGCGACACGTGTCAATATGCGCACCGAGAATATTCATACCGTTTTCGAGCGGCTCGTCACCGATATTAAAGAGCACGACGGCTTTTTTCATGTTGACGGCATAAACTTTATCGCCCGGCTGCAGCGATTGACCTGCGGCGATGACGTCACAGAGATTTTTGTAACCGTGCGCTTCCGCAACACGGACTGTCTCCTCGACGCTTTCACGCTCTGTTTTGCAACGGGAAAGAAAATCGCGGTAACCGGCATTCAGCGTTTCGAGTTCCTGACGTTCCGTTTCCGTATATTGGTTCCAAACGGACGTGTTCTTTTCTTCTGTCATATGGTTTTATCCTTTCTTTATCAAACATCCTGCAAAAAATAGGTCTGCAGGACGTGTTCAAAATCTTTCCGTGTTTCGGCGCGGTTAAACGCCTCGCGCATCTGTGCGCCGTGTACAATGCCGCGCGTATACCACGTCGCGTGTTTGCGCATCTCGCGCGGACCGACATACGTTCCCTTGTAACGGATCAGGAGCTCGAGATGACGCATAATGACATCAGCGCGTTCCGCTTTCGTCGGCCCGGGCAGTTTCTCACCCGTGCGCAGGAAATGCGTCATTTGACGGAAAATCCACGGATTCCCCTGCGCCGCGCGTCCGATCATGACGCCGTCGGCGCCCGTGACGTCAAGAATCCGCTCCAAATCGTCGCAGGTACGCACGTCGCCGTTCGCGATGACGGGAATGTGCACCGCCTCTTTGACCTGACGGATGATCTCCCAGTCGGCCTTGCCGCTGTAGAACTGTGCGCGCGTACGTCCATGCACGGCAATCGCGTCAACACCGGCGTCTTCCGCCATTTTTGCGATTTCGATGACATTCACGTGTTCGTCATCCCAGCCCTTGCGCATTTTGACGGTAAACGGCATGTTGACGGCTTTGCGGATCGCACAGAGGATTTCATATGCGCGTTTCGGGTCGCGCATTAAGGCTGATCCTTCGGCGTTTTTGACGACTTTCGGCGCGGGACACCCCATGTTAAAGTCAAGGATATCCGCCGTACCGAGATTCTCGACGAACTTTGCGGCCTCCGCCGCCATTTCGGCGGAATTCGCGAAAATCTGCATCGCGAGCGGCCGTTCCTCCGGCTCCGACTGCAGCATCGCGAGTGTATGTTCATTGCGGTAATGAATGCCCTGACTGCTGACCATTTCGGCATAGCAGAGCGGACATCCCATATCGTGGGCGATGACGCGGTACGCTGTGTCCGTGACTCCCGCCATCGGCGCGAGAAAAACGGGCGCGTCAAACGTAAACGAACCGAGCGTCATTGTCATTTTTTGTGATTCCTTTCGTAGAGCACCTGCAGTCCCGTCAATGTCAAAAAGTGATCGACGCGGTCAATCGTCGCCGATTCCTTCGCGATCATGCGGCCGAAACCGCCTGTTGCGATGACCTGCATCGGGCAGCCCATTTCCGCCTTGATGCGGCGCACGATTTCGTCGATCTGACCGACAAACCCAAAGACGACACCGGCCTGCATTCCCTGAATCGTATTGCGGCAGATGATGTTTTTCGGCGGCACGAGTTCGATACGCGGGAGCTGTGCCGTACTCTGAAACAGCGCATCCGCACTCGTCCCGAGTCCCGGCGCGATGACACCGCCGAGGAAATCGCCGTTTTCCGCTACGACGTCAAAGGTTGTCGCCGTACCGATGTCAATGACAATCAGAGGCCCGCCGTACTGCTCGTACGCACCGACGACGTTGACGATACGGTCTGCGCCGATCGCACGCGGATTTTCGTAATTGAGGCGGATCCCCGTACGAATGCCGGGGCCGACGACGATCGGATGGATATGGAAATACCGTTCGCACATCTTCGTGATCGGCACGACGAGCGGTGGCACGACAGACGAAATGATGATGTCGTCAATATCTTCCATCTGAATGCCCTGATAGTTAAACAAACTGTTCATCAGGATGCCGTATTCGTCGCCCGTTTTCTGACGGTCCGTCGAAATCCGCCAATGGCGCACGAGTTTCTTTCCTTCATATGTGCCCATGACGATATTGCTGTTTCCGATATCTAACACTAATAGCAACGGTGTTCCCCCTTACTGTTTCTGTTCCGGCGTTCGCACGGATACATCGCCGGCGAGGACACGTTTTCGTCCCTGCGGCGTGTCAACGAGAAGTGCGCCCTCGGCGTCAATGTCAACGGCTTTGCCGTCAAAAGTTTCGCCGCCGCGCACGCCGATGACATGAACATCGTGTCCGAGCGTAATGTTATAGGCGCGCCATGCATCCATGACCGGTGCAAAGCCTGATTGACATACCTCGCCGTACAAACGGTCGAGAGCACGCAAAACGGCCTGAAAAAAGGCGATGCGCGGCACCGGAGCACCTTTGACCATCAAAAGCGAAGCCGCACGGTCGCGGATATCTTCCGGGAATTCGTCCTCGCGGATGTTGACGTTGATACCGATGCCGATGATGATATGGCGGATCTGCTCCATTTCGGCGCTCATTTCCGTCAGGATGCCGACGATTTTTCGGCCTTCATAGAGGATGTCGTTCGGCCATTTGATGCCCGGCTTCATATCAAATTCTTCCATCGCCATGGCAACGGCGACGGCGGCCATGAGTGTACATTTCGGCGCTTCCTGCGGGAGGAATTCCGGACGCAGGATGAAGGAAAACCAGATGCCGCGGCCGTACGGTGAAAAGAAATGACGTTCGAGCCGTCCGCGCCCCGCGCCCTGCTGCTCGGCGACGACGACGGTTCCTTCGGGCGCTCCCGTTTCCGCGAGTTCTTTGGCGACGGTGTTTGTCGATCCGACCTGTTCGAAGCAGCGGATGTCACGGCCGATGCACTGTGTGCCGAGTCCGTGCATGATTTCTTCGCGGATCATATGGTCGGGGACTTCCCGCAGGGCGTAGCCGCTGCGCGATTGGCTGATGATGCCGTATCCCTGTTTTTTGAGGTCCCGTATATGTTTCCAAACCGCAGTCCTCGAGACGCCGAGGGTTTTCGCGATTTCCTCTCCTGAAAGGTATGAGCCGCCCGCTTGCCGCAGCAGCTCTAAAATCTTTTCGCGCACGTTTTCGCCGCTCCTTTCCGTAAAAACTAATACTTTATTATACAACGCTTCTGCAAATAAAAAAAGTGAAGAGACATTGTCTCTTCACCTTTGCAGCAGCCTGATTTAACGGCTGTAATGGGTCACGTTGAATTTCGGCGTCGAATGTTCCGGTACGGGTTCTTCGGATTGTTCCGGAGCCGTTTCTTTGACCGGGGTTTGCGGTGCGGCGACTTCGACCTGCGTCGGCGGAATCGGTGCCGGATCGCCCGGTTTCGGTCCCTGAGGATCGTTGTCGTCGTCTTTGTCCGTGATTTTGCCCGTTGTCAAAAGCTCTTCGAGCTGTTTTGCGTCAAGCGTTTCGCGTTCGATGAGCGCCTGCGCGATGAGTTCGAGTTTGTCGCGGTTTTCGACGATGATTTTGCGGCAGGCTTCGTACGCTTCTTCCATGTAGCGGCGAACTTCTTTGTCGATTTCGCTGGCCACTTCTTCGGAGTAGTTGCGCTGATGATTAAAGTCGCGTCCGAGGAAAACCTGATGGTTTTGGCTTTCGCCGTAAGCGATCGGTCCGAGGACGTCGCTCATGCCGTACTGCATGACCATGCCGCGCGCAATTCGCGTTGCCTGCTGAATGTCCTGCGATGCGCCTGTGCTGATTTCTTTGAGAACGACTTCTTCGGCGACGCGTCCGCCCATGGAGACTTTGAGGCGATCCATGAGTTCGGTGCGCGTTGCGTAGGAGCGGTCTTCTTTCGGCAGCATCAGGGTATATCCGCCGGCACGGCCGCGCGGGATGATGGTAACTTTGTGGACCGGATCGGCGTGTTTGAGGAGCATGCCGACGAGTGTATGGCCGCCTTCGTGATATGCCGTCAACCGTTTTTCTTCATCGCTCATAACATGGGACTTGCGTTCCGGTCCGGCGATGACGCGTTCGATGGCTTCTTCGAGTTCGATCATATAGATATGTTTTTTGTCACGGCGCGCCGCCAAAAGTGCGGCTTCGTTGACGAGGTTGCTGAGATCGGCACCCGTGAAGCCCGGTGTACGGCGGGCAATGATATTGAGGTCAACGTCGGTTGCGATCGGTTTACCTTTGACGTGAACTTTGAGGATGGCGAGTCGGCCGCGGACATCCGGTTTGTCAACGACGATCTGACGATCAAAACGGCCCGGACGAAGCAGTGCGGGGTCGAGGATATCCGGGCGGTTTGTCGCGGCGATGATGATGATGCCTTCGTTCGCGGCAAATCCGTCCATTTCAACGAGCAGCTGATTCAGGGTCTGTTCGCGTTCGTCATGTCCGCCGCCGACACCGGCACCGCGCTGACGTCCGACTGCATCGATTTCGTCGATGAAGACGATACACGGCGCGTTTTTCTTCGCCTGGTCAAACAAATCGCGGACACGGGATGCACCGACACCGACGAACATTTCGACGAAGTCGGAACCGCTGATCGAGAAGAACGGAACACCCGCTTCGCCGGCAACGGCACGGGCGAGTAAGGTTTTACCGGTACCCGGAGGACCGAAAAGCAGGACGCCTTTCGGGATGCGGGCACCGAGATCGTTAAACTTTTTCGGATGACGCAGGAATTCGACAACTTCCTCGAGTTCCTGTTTTGCCTCATCCGCACCGGCAACATCGCGGAATGTCACTTTGATGTTGTTGGCTCCGCTCATGCGCGCACGGCTCTTACCGAACGACATGACACGTCCGCCTCCTCCCTGCGTCTGCTGCATGAGGAAGAACCAGACGCCGATGAGGAGCAGAATCGGCAAAACTGATGTGAACATCGTCGACCACCAGGGCGGTTCCGGCGGATTTTCCGCATTGATTTCGATGTTTTTCGCTTTCAGACGGTCGTAAAGGCCGCTGTCGCTGTTCGGCGAATCCGGCGTAATCGTCGTAAACTCCGTGCCGTCGGACAATGTACCGCGGATCGTGTTCTGGATGATCGTAACCTTGGCCACATCGCCCGCGTCAACCTGCTGCAGGAACTGCGTATAGCCGATTTCCTGCTTTGCGGTATTTTTCGTGGAAAAATAATCAATAATGGATATGGCAACCAGGATGATCAACAAATAGAACCCTACATTACGTAGAAATTTATTCATTCATATCCTCCCTCCGGGATGTATCCGGGACTTACTTGGTATAAACTTCCGGCTTCAGAATGCCGATATACGGCAGATTCCGATATTTCTCGGCATAGTCAAGGCCGTAACCGACGAGGAATTCGTCAGGGACCTCGAAGCCGCAGTAATCAATGTGAACATCTGCCGTACGGCGGGACGGCTTCGAAAGAAGCGAGCAGAGACGAACGCTTTTCGGATGACGGTGCTGAAAATAACGCAGCAGATAATGCATCGTCGTGCCCGAATCGATGATATCCTCAATGACAATCAGATGCTTGCCTTCGATGTCATAGTCAAGGTCCTTGAGAATCTTGACTTCACCGCTCGTTTTCGTACCGCTGCCGTAACTTGACGCGATCATGAAGTCAAACTGCACCGGCAGGTTGATCTGACGGACAAGATCCGTATAAAAGACGACGGCACCTTTCAAAATGCCGACGCAGAAGATCGGTTCTTTCGCGTCTTTGTAATCGGCCGTAATCTGTGCGCCGAGTTCCGCGACTTTTTTGTGTAGATCTTCCGCCGTGTACACGATTTTCTCGATATCGTCTTTCATCATGGCTTTATTCCTCTCTTCTTTCTATCCTGAGATACAGGATACCGTGTTTTCCCGGAACGACGGGACACAGGCTGCTGCGCCGATGCCCGACGACCCAGAGGATTTCCCGTCCGGAGGCGAGCAGCGGCAAGCTGTCGCGTTCGGCGCGGGGTATTTTATCATCGATGAGTAATGCTTTTATTTTTTTACGGCCGCCCGGCAATTGAATCGTATCACCGGGACAACGCGTCCGAAACATCAGAGGTTCCGTGAGTTCGTCAGGATTCAGGTAAAATTCTGACGGATCGCAGTGCGCCGGCATCGAGTCCCGCCATGCGGCTTGACAGAGAAACGACCCGAAACGCGTCACACCGGGTATCGTCAAGGTCACGGGCGTCCATGTCCGTGACGTCTGCTCTGCCGGCCGGACAAGACGCAACATGCCGTAGGCGAGACTGACGCGGTGTCCGCCGGAAATCTCAATCTCCCGTCCGGTTCCGCCCTGCTGCAAGAGATTTCGCAATCGTTCAACGGGCAAAAACCCGACATCGCGTACCGAGCCCGTTGCTGTTTCGAGGAAAATCCGAATTAACCGCCGTTGAATCGCCGGCATCTGACGGAGAAACGCGTCACGACGCAAAATCCAACCGTCTTTGTCTTTGACGATGACATGATCCGCGGCCTGTTTTGACATCTGCGTGAGATACGCGTCATCGTCCTGCGCCAGCGAGGCGAGGCGGCAAAGTGCCTGCGTGAGTTCCGGGTTATAATCATCCCGAAGTTTCGGCAATGTCAACAGGCGCAAACGGTTGCGCGTGCAGTCCGGCATGTCATTTGACGCATCATGACGCGGCATAAGACCGCGTTCTGCGGCATAGGCCTCGATTTCCCGACGCGTCACGTCGAGAAGCGGGCGGATTTTCGTACCGCTTTGCGGACGGATCGCCCCGAGTCCCTCCGTTCCCGTTCCGCGCAAAATGCGCATCAGAACGGTTTCGGCCTGATCGTCGGCCTGATGCGCCGTCGCGATGACGTCAGCTCCGACTTCGACGCGTACGTGCTCCAGAAACTCGTAGCGGCAGGTTCGTGCCGCCGTTTCGAGGGAAAGATGATGCTCTGCCGCATAGGACGGCACATCCCCGCGACCGATCCGACAGTCGATATCGCGCTCCCGGCAGAACGCGGCGACAAATGACGCGTCATCCTTTGACGCCTGACCGCGAATGCCGTGCTCAAAGTGTGCGACCGTCAAACGCAGTCCGTATCGCGCCCTCAGACGCAGCAGCAGATCGAGAAGTACGAGGGAATCCGCGCCGCCCGAACAAGCGACGATGACTCCTTCTCCCGGACGGAGCAACCCGTGCAGACGGCAGTAAGCGTCAACGCGCTGCAACATCGCCATCGCCCCCGGTATAGCAGAAAAGCACCCCGTTAAGAGTGCTTTTTTGTCGTCAGATTCCACTCAATCGGATCTGCGTGCGCCGCGCCCTCCGCGTTTGGAATCCGTTTTACGGCGCAGATCGGTCAGTCGTTCGTCGCTGTCCTTGAGGAACTTCGAAAGCTTGTCCTCAAAGGAAGCCGTGGACTTACTATAACGATTCGGTTTGCGGAAATCCCGCGGTCCGTGATTATTGCTTCGCGGAGCATGAAAGGAGGAATGATTACCATGAGCGCGGTTATCTTCCGCTTCCGGTTTTTTCTCCTGGGCCTGTTTTACCGAGAGCCCGATCTTGCCGCGTTCATCAACGCTCAGAACCTTTACTTTGACTTTCTGTCTTTCCTGAAGAAAGTCGTGAATGTCGCGGACGTACTCATCGGCGACTTCGGAGATGTGAACGAGGCCGGTCTTTCCTTCGTCTAATTCGACGAAAGCACCGAAATTGGTGATACCTGTGACAACACCCTCAACCACGCTGCCAACTTCAATGGACAAATTAATTCTTCCTCCTTAATACTAGATGGAAACACACGATTAATTATACCCTTGACGGCTGACAAGTGTCAAGGAAATACGTGTCATTTCCTGCCTCCGGGGCTGTAAGGAAGCTCGCCCCGCCGCGTCATACCGAGTTCTTCGCGCGCGACTTTTTCGATGTATTCGAGACGGTATAAATTCTCTTTTTCTTCACGCAGGCGCTGATTTTCTTCCTGTGCCGCCTGCAGACGCTGGTTTGCGGCCGCCTGATCCTTCTCGACCTGACTCAGATACACCTGTTGGGAGACGAAAATTGACACAAAATAGGCGACCACAACGACGAGCAGCAGGGCAAACCAGCTGAAGTGACGTCTTTTCCCCGTTTTTTTCTCCACGAGTTTCTCTTCCTTTCCCAATCGCTTACGGTAATTCGTTCAATTGACGGACAATCGTCTGTGCGATGTCCTTCGCGGCCTGCGGTTTCGCACAGGCAAGACAGCATCGCCGCATGAGGGAGAGACGTTCTCCCCGCAGCAGATCGCGTACGGCAGTGCTGATTTTTTCTCCCGGATGCAGCCAAACGGCGGCGCCGTGACGCGTCGCATACGCGGCATTCTGCGTTTCCGGTCCCGGGATCGGATCGTGCAGCAAAAGCGGCAGTCCGAATGCAAACGCCTCACTCATCGTCAGCGCTCCCGGTTTTGTGATCAAAAGATCCGATGCGCGCATCAGACGGTGTACTTCGTCCGTATATCCCCAGACGCGGATGTGATGATGTGACGATGCCGCAATCGCATGAACGCGCGCGAGCAGGCGCTCATTGCGCCCGGCAATGACGAGAAATGTCAATTGCTGCGGCAGTTTTTCGAGCTCGCGCAATGTCGCGTCAATGCCGCCGAGTCCGAGTCCGCCTCCCATAAGCAGGATAACGGGATTTCCCTTCGGCAGCTGCATGTCGCGGCGAATGTCATCTTTTGACGGCAGATCCTGCAAATGCGCATCGACGGGAATCCCGCAGGCGGATAAACGATGCGGTTCATAACCGTCACGGATCATTTCCTCCCGCATGCGCGGAATCGCCATAAAATAATGATCGATACCGGGACAAAGCCAAATGCGGTGCAGACAGTAATCCGTCATCACGACATCGAGGAGAAAGCGGCTTTCGTGCTGCGTCCGAAAATACACGGCCGCACTTTCGGGAAACGGGTGCGTGCAAAGGATAAGATCCGGATCATACTGATCTACGAGCGAATGAATCGCCGGCTCCATCGTATGGGAAAACGAACCCTGAATGACGGAACCGCCCGAATCTTCACCGGACAACCGATAAAATACATCGTAGAGGTTCGGTACAAACGCCAGCATTTTGAGGTAAAACTGCTTCATGAACGCATGGAGACGTGACGTCGAAGACGCCATGAAGTCAACTGTCGTCAGTTCCGCTTCCGGCATGAGTTCACGCAATTCCGCCGCAACGGCTTCCGCCGCTTTGATATGGCCGGCGCCGATTGACGCCGTCAGGATCAGGATTCGTTTTTTCCCCATGCCGCTTTCTCCCCTCTCCGTTTTATTGTACCATATTTCCCGCCCGCTGACATCAGGCGGTAAGTCCGCCGTCGACACTCCAGACGGCTCCCGTGACAAAAGCGGCCTCATTTGACGCCAAAAACACGATAACGGATGACGCTTCCCCGACTTCGCCGATGCGTCCGAGCGGATAAACCGCTGCCATTTCGCGCTCCGCTGCCTGAGGATCACCGGATGCGCGGAGCTGTTCCTGCGTCATCGGCGTCCGAATGTCACCGGGTGCGATCGCGTTGACGCGAACGCCGAATGCCGCCGTTTCCAGTGCAAGTGCACGCGTAAAGAGCACGACAGCGCCTTTACTCGCACAGTAAGCCGTACAGAAATAATTACCGTGCAGTCCCGCGTCTGACGCGACATTGACGATATTGCCGCGCGACTGTTTTAAGAGCGGCATTGCCGCCTGCGAAAGGAAATACGTCCCTTTGACGTTCGTGTCAAGCACGTCCGCGAGTTCTTCGGGCGTCGTATCCTCGATCGCCTTTTCGAGATAAATGCCGGCGCTGTTGACGAGTACGTCGAGCCGCCCGAACATCTTCTCGGTCTCACGCACGACGCGTTGACAGTCCGCCGGATTTTTGACGTCACCTTGCACGAAGAGCACGCGGTCACTGCCGAGCGTTCGGAGCGCTTCACTGCCCCGCTTCTCGGAACGCCCCATAATGACGACCCGCGTTTCCTCATCCTGCAGGAACTTTGACGCCGCGTCGAGTCCGATCCCCGATGTACCGCCCGAAATCAGAATTACGTGCATGACGATTCTCCTCTCCGTTAACAGAAAAAAAGCCAGGCTCCCGCGGGAACCCGGCTTTCTTTATGCCATTAGGCGTTGATTGCGTCTTTCAGGGCCTTGCCGGCTTTGAAGACAGGGTTCTTCGAAGCTGCAATCTCGAGCACTTCACCCGTCTGCGGGTTACGGCCTTTACGTGCAGAACGCTCACGAACTTCAAACGTGCCGAAGCCGATCATCTGGACTTTATCGCCTGCGACGAGAGCCTGCTCGACACTGGCAAACAGAGCGTTAACAGCCTTCTCGGCGTCTTTCTTCGTCAGTCCGGCCTGTTCAGCCACTTTAGCTACCAATTCAGTCTTGTTCACAATCGTAGCCTCCTTTACAGAGTTTAACATTTTATTGTTTTTTATACCGGCCAGCCGCATGTTGCGGCTTTCATGCCTGCTTATCAAAATCTATCAGAAAACCCTTGAAAAATCAAGAGCTTTCGGCAAAAAAGCCTTATTTTTCCCGTAACGGTGCCTGTTCCGAGCCTTTGACGGGGATGTACAGGCTCGTTAAGTGATCAATGTCACGTTGACGGTCCAGTTCAAAGAGCGGGATCGTGCGGATCGATTCATCCGGAAGCGCAAGATTGTGAATATAGGTAACCGGATATTCATCGGGAAAGCGCTCCATAAGCGAAAGTTTCGCATCCGACGCGATAATCGGATCGTAAACCTGTGTGACGACGAGCGCCTGACGCGGCTCAGCGGGAAGTGTATCAATGTCTTCGGCGTCAATGATCGTCAGGCCGTCAATCGGATCGATGCCGAGACTCGTATACATGACTTCGACGAAGCTCATGCCGGGTTTGACCGTCAATTTAACACCGGCCTGCGGCACAAGCTTACGGAGCAGGACCACGGTACGCTCCGCGACGAGCGGGCTTCCCGGAACGGCGTAGACGAGGCTGCCGTATGTCTTTGCCTTTTCGATGACGTCAGCGGCGATATGACGGTACAGTGTCTCAAAATCCGGCGCTTCTTCGTAGAATCCGTCATACGACGCAAAACGAATCCCCGCATCGTCAAGGGCCGCCACGGTCGGATGAATGCGCGTACGCAAAAGCAGATGCTCCGCATTCGCCATGAGTTCCCAGCTTTCGCGGGTGATAAGTCCGGCGCGTCCCGGTCCCAGCCCGACTACAGTGATTTCTGCCATATTATCCCTCCGTATCTTATCTGACTGTCGGTTTCCGATGATCCTGCTTGGCCGCCGTTTTTTGACGGCTGACGGCTTTAGCCCCCGCTTCATCGCCTGACGCGAGCATCATGACACGCGTCACGAAGTTCGTGATCTTGCGGCGGTAATGATCGCTGAGCATGATACGCACGCCGTTTTTCGCGCCGAGTGACGCAAGATTCCGCCCGAATGTCGTGTCGAGGAGCAGGAGTCCCTTAACAGGAAGTTTCTTATCCGGCAGCAGATAAATATCCAGCGATTTCGGCGTTTCGACGATCGAACGGACACCGAGATCGCGCGCGTAGTTCTTGATGCGGGCAATGCCGAGCAGCTGCATGACGGGATCGGACGGCTCGCCGAAACGGTCAATGAGTTCATCAAGCAGTGTTGCGATTTCTTCGTTTTTGCGAATCGCGGCAATGCGCTGATAGATCTCGATTTTATGCGCACCGTCACTGATATAATCGCTGTTGATATACGCCTCGACCTGCAGATCGATGAGCGGCTCCGGCTGTTCCGGCGCTTCCGTCTTTTTGCCGCTGCGCAGGCGTTCCACGGCTTCCTCGAGGAGCTTGCAGTACATTTCAAACCCGACGCTCGCGATATGCCCGTGCTGCTGAGAACCCAAAAGATTGCCCGCGCCGCGGATCTCAAGGTCACGCATGGCGATTTTAAAGCCCGCACCGAGTTCGGCAAACTCTTTCATCGCCTGCAGGCGTTTTTCCGCCGTTTCCGTCAAAATTTTGTCCGCACGGTAAAGGAAATACGCAAACGCCATATGGTGCGAACGGCCGACGCGTCCGCGCATCTGATAAAGCTGTGAGAGGCCGAAATGATCGGCGTCATAAACGATGATCGTGTTCGCATTGGCAACGTCAAGTCCGTTTTCGACAATACTCGTCGCGAGCAGGACGTCATAGCGTCCCTCATAAAAGTCCATCATGACGTGTTCGAGCAGATCTTCCGGCATTTGCCCGTGCGCCGTCTGAATCCGCGCATCGGGGAGAAGTCCCTGCAGATGATCGCGCATACGGTCGATCGACTCGACGCGGTTGTAGATAAAGTAAACTTGTCCGCCGCGCTTCATTTCGCGCTGGATCGCGCCCGCGATAACGGCATCGTTGTTTTCGACGACATACGTCTGAACGGGGAAACGTTCCGCCGGCGGCGTTTCAATGATACTCATGTCACGCGCGCCGACCAACGACATATGGAGTGTACGCGGAATCGGCGTCGCCGAAAGCGTCAACACGTCAATTCCTGCGGCAAGACTGCGGATCTTATCCTTCTGCTTGACGCCGAAACGCTGTTCCTCGTCGACGATGAGCAGGCCGAGATTCTTGAAATGCACGCGTTTCTGATTGAGGATCGCATGCGTGCCGATGAGAATATCAACCTTGCCCGCCGCGACCTGTTCGAGCGTTTCCTTCTGCTGACGCGCCGTGCGGAACCGGCAAATGACGTCAACAACCGGCTCGAACTGCGAAAATCGCTCCGAAAACGTCTGATAATGCTGCTGTGCAAGAACCGTCGTCGGCACGAGAACCGCGACCTGTTTGCCGTCCATGGCGGCCTTGTACGCCGCGCGGATCGCCACTTCCGTCTTGCCGAAACCGACGTCGCCGCAGAGCAGGCGGTCCATCGGCTTTTCTTTTTCCATGTCCGATTTGATTTCCTGACAGGCCTGCAGCTGGTCCGGCGTTTCCTGATACGGGAACGCATCCTCGAACTCGCGCTGCCCGCTGTCATCGGGTGAAAACGCGTAACCTTTCGCGTCACGACGCCGCGCGTAAATGTCAATGAGCTTTTTCGCGATATCCTCGACGGATTTTTTCGCGCGCGCTTTCGCCTTGATCCATTCCGTACCGCCCATACGATGCAGGCGCGGGACTTCTCCTTCCGTACCGATGTATTTCTGCAGAAGACTGACCTGATCCGTCGGCACAAAGAGTTTATCGTCGCCGCCGTATTTGATATGCAGGTAATCCTTATGAACGCCGGCAACTTCGAGCGTCTCGACGCCGAGATATTTACCGATACCGTGATTGACATGAACGACGTAATCGCCCGGCTTGATCTCGCGGAAATGGGAAATCTTCTGTCCGTAATTTTGCTGACGCAGGCTACGCTTTTTCTGATGACCGAAAATATCTTTTCCTGTCACGACGACGAGATGATCGGCCGGCATTTCAAAGCCGGTCAACAGGCTCCCGGTCTGGATATTGACGCGTCCTTTGACAATCGGAGCCCCTGCCGGCAATAAAACCGAAGGAATCCGGCGCCGCGCGAAAAATTCACGCAGAGAATCCGCCTTGTCTTTTGCGCCCGGAAGCATCAAAAGACGCTGATCCTGACCGAGCCAACGGTTGACTTCGCTTTCGAGGAGATCCATTTGACGTTGAAACGGCGTCATTGCCGTCGTCGTCGTACTGACCGTTTCGCCGATTTCCGCTCCCTGGATTTTCTGCAGCAGCAGCGCGCTGTAAATAAACCGGTTCCCGCGCGCCGCGGCCTGCAAATCTTCCCACGAGAACACGTCATCTGCGATATCCGGGTTTTCCTTGACCATTGTGCGGATCTGTTCGCGGATGCGCATCGGCTCGTCAAAGACGACGGTTCCTCTGCCTTCGAGGTAACTCAGAAAGAGAGCGGGATGTCCGCTTTCATCCGTCCGCGCCAACGGCATAATAACCGTGCGGCCGATATTTTGCTGTGAACGCTTCGTATCAAGGTCAAATTCGCGCAGGGAATCGACTTCGTCATCGAAAAACTCGATACGTACCGGCGCCTGCGCATTGATCGCGAACACGTCAACGATGCCGCCGCGGACACTGAACTGTCCGACGCGTTCGACTTCCGGTTCGCTTTCGTACCCGAGCTGGACGAGACGCTCCAAGAGATCTTCGCGCTGCAGTTGATCGCCGATCTTAATCGTAAAGCTCAGCCGCATAAACTCCTGCGGACTCATCCCTTTTTGTACGGCTGCAGCGGGTTCTGCGAGGACGATAACGGGTTCACCGCGAACGAGTCTGCCGAGAACATCCATACGGCGCGCACTGCGTTCGATACTGCTCGCCGCAGCCTGAACGTGCGTCATCGCGAGTTCCGGAAGGATCTGGATATCCGCATCGGGGAGCAGCTCGCCGAGATCTTCCTGCCACGACGCGAGTGATTCGCGGTCATGCACGAGAATGACAAACGGCTGCGGCTCCTTTGCGTAGCCTGACGCAAATGCTGCATGTTTCTGGGAGCCGCTGAACCCGTACACGAGATTTTCGCACGGCTCTCCCGTCATATATGCCTGTAAACGCTGTACGGCGCCGTCTTCCGCCATTGCAGCGAATAGTGAATTCATATCTTACCAAGTCCCCTCTGACCGTTTTTTCGGTCCGTATACGCCAAAACGGGCTGCCGGCAATGCCGACACCCCTTCTGGCTGAGTTTATTCGTTTGTCTGTCGTACGACGCGTTATTTCTGTGCCAAAGCCGCACGGACAAAGCCGCGGAACAGCGGATGCGGATTGTTCGGACGCGACTTGAATTCCGGATGGAACTGGGACGCAACGAACCACGGATGATCTTCTTTCTTGAGCTCAACGATCTCGACGAGGCTGTCATCCGGGAGTGTTCCGGCGATGACAAGGCCTTTGGCCTGCAGAGCCGCGCGGAATTCATTATTGAACTCGAAACGATGACGATGACGTTCATTGACGAGATTTGCACCGTATTCTTCCTGCGTATGCGTGCCGTTCGTGACTTTGCACGGATACGAACCGAGGCGCATCGTGCCGCCTTTATCCACGATTCCCTGCTGCGATTCCATGAGCGCGATGACCGGATGTTTCGTGTCCGGGTCAAACTCCGTGCTGTGTGCATCCGTCATGCCGCAGACATGACGCGCAAATTCGATAACGGCGCACTGCATGCCGAGGCAGAGTCCGAGGAACGGCAGTTTATGTTCGCGGGCATACTGAATCGCCTTGATTTTGCCTTCGATGCCGCGGTTGCCGAAACCACCCGGAACGAGAATGCCTTTGCAGCCGACGAAAACTTCGTCGAGGTCCGTTTCCGGATCTTCGATCTGTTCGGCATTGACCCAATGGATCTTGACCTGAGCGTCACTCGCAATGCCGCCGTGATGCAAAGCTTCCGTAACGGAAATGTACGCATCCGGCAATTCGACATACTTGCCGACAACGGCGATTTTGACTTTCTTCTTCGGGTTGTTGATCTTATAGACCATCTTTTCCCATTCGTCCATGGCAGCCGGGCTCTGCGGCATATCGAGTTTGCGCAGGACGATGCGGTCGAGTCCTTCGTTCTGCATCATGAGAGGAACTTCGTAGATCGTGGATGCCGTACGGTTCTCGATAACCGCGTCAGCGTCAACGTCGCAGAACAGGGCGATCTTCTCCTTCATTTCCTTGGAGATCGTTTTTTCCGTGCGGCAGACGAGGATATCCGGCTGGATACCGATGGAACGAAGTTCCTTGACGCTGTGCTGCGTCGGTTTCGTCTTGAGCTCGCCGGCGGCGGAAATATACGGCAGCAGCGTGACGTGAATGTAGAGCACGTCATTTTTGCCGACTTCCTTTTTAACCTGACGGATTGCTTCGAGGAACGGCTGGCTTTCGATATCGCCGACCGTACCGCCGATTTCCGTAATGACAACATCCGCGCCGTCCGTCTTCGCGACATCGTAGACGCGCTGTTTGATTTCGTTCGTGATGTGCGGGATAACCTGAACCGTCGAGCCGAGGTATTCGCCTCTGCGTTCCTTGCTCAGAACCGACCAGTATACCTTGCCCGTCGTGATGTTCGAGTGCTTCGACAGATTGATGTCAATGAAGCGTTCGTAATGGCCGAGGTCGAGGTCTGTTTCAGCACCGTCGTCCGTGACGAAAACTTCGCCGTGCTGGTACGGGCTCATCGTCCCCGGGTCGATATTGATGTACGGATCAAATTTCTGGATCGTAACTTTGATGCCGCGGCTCTTCAGCAGACGACCGAGTGATGCGGCCGTAATACCTTTGCCGAGGGAAGAGACAACACCGCCGGTAACGAAAATATACTTTGCCATGGAAGTTCCTCCTGTTTTGATGGTTCCTGCAAAAAAACACACGTCTAGCATTGTACCCTGTTTCCGGGTTCCTGTCAATGCGCGGATTCTTACTCCTGAATGCTTTCGAACTTCTTCTTGCGGTGGCTGCTGGCCTTGGCTGCGGCGCGCGATTTCGTCGAGCTGCTGCCGCGATGCGTCACGTGACGTTTGACCTCAGGAGGATTCCACTCCGTCAGACCCCATTTGCCTTCGCCTTCATAATGAAAACGGCTGTCCATATTGATGAGCGTATAAACTTCCGAGATCGCCGCCGAAAGGGACTGAACCGGTTTGCGGGTCTTGTCGATGACCTCGAGTACGAGATCCTTGTAATACATCGTCTGGCCGGCTTCCGTCAGGATCGCGTAAGCGGCGTCAACTTCCGAGCATTTCGTAAAATCCATCTGTTTCTGTTCTCCTTTCTTACATGTGATCCGGGGCGGATACGCCGAGGATGCCGAGAGAATGGCGGATGACATGGGCCGTGACCGTCACGAGAGCGAGGCGGGCTTTTGCGAGTTCCGGCTCAACTCCGACGATACGGCATTTATTATAGAAGCTGTGGAACGCACCCGCGAGATCGTAACTGTAACGGGCAATGCGCTGCGGCGCGTAATCCGCCGCGGCTTTTTCCACTTCTTCCGGGTATTCTTCGATTTTTTTGATGAGAGCGATTTCCGCTTCATCCGTCAGTTTGTCGAACTGCGGCGCGTCACCGGCGTCAAGTTCCGTTTCCTTCGCCTGACGGAAGATGCTCGCGATACGCGCGTGAGCGTACTGGATATAATAAACCGGGTTATCGTTTGACTTTTTCTTCGCGAGGTCGAGGTCAAAATCGAGCTGACTGTCGAGCGAGCGCATAAGGAAGAAATACCGTGCGGCATCCGTGCCGACTTCTTCCATGAGTTCGTTTAATGTCACACTCTGACCCGTACGCTTGCTCATCTTGACGAGTTCGCCGCCGCGGTAAAGGCTGACCATCTGCAAAAGCAGAACCGTCAATTTTTCCGGATCGTGTCCGAGAGCCTGCATGGCAGCTTTGACACGACAGATATAGCCGTGATGATCCGCGCCCCAAATGTTAATCAGACGGTCAAATCCGCGTTCGTATTTGTCATGATGGTACGCGATATCGGCGGCAAGATACGTCGGCACACCGTTGTCACGGATGACAACGCGGTCTTTATCGTCACCGTAAGCCGTCGAACGCAGCCAGAGTGCACCTTCTTTTTCGTAAATGTCACCTTTGGCTTTCAGAATTTCGACAACGCGGCGAACGGCATCCGGATGAAGCGTACGCTCGCTGAACCATTTGTCAAACGTCACGTGGAACGCCGCGAGGTCTTCCTTGAGTGCCGCAAGTTTTTCCTTGTACGCAAGATCGCGGAAAATCGTCAGACGTTCGTCTTCCGACATATGCAGGTATTTGTCACCGTCTTTACGGATGATACGTTTGGCCGTTTCGATGATATCGGCGCCGTGGTAGCCGTTTTCCGGGAACTCGACGTTTTCGCCGAGGAGCTCGAGATAACGCGCGTTAACGGAATCGGCAAGGATATTCATCTGATTGCCGGCATCATTAATATAATACTCGCTTTCGACCGGATAACCCGCGGCGCGGAGCAGATTGACGAGTGCGGAACCCGCGGCGGCACCGCGTCCGTGACCGACATGAAGCGGGCCCGTCGGGTTGGCGCTGACATATTCGACCTGAATTTTCGGCGCCGTTTTCGGCGGCAGATTGCCGTACGATTCACCCGCTTCGTAAATCTTACAGAACGAATCGTAGAGTACATTGCTCTTCAGGTAAAAATTCAAAAAGCCCGGGCCGGCGATCTGCGTATGATCGAGCCAGTCTCCCGACAAACGTTTCGCGATCTCTTCGGCGATTTTACGCGGATTCTGATGAAATACGCGCGCAGACTGCATCGCAAAGTTCGTCGCAAAATCACCGAATTCTTTTTTCGGCGGTACTTCGAGTACAACCGGCGGCAAATTGCCTTCCGGGAATACGCCTTCCGCAATCGCATCGGCGGCGGCTTTCTGAATGGCAGCCGTCAAAGTATCTTTAATATCCAAAATCGTTCCCCCTGTTTTCCTGCTGCTGACCTGACGTCAGTTCAGTTTGCCGGCTTCACCCGGCATCGTCGTAATCTCGATATGGAGCGTATTATTGCTCTGGAACCGTCCATTGACGGCAAGATCATAGCTGACGTCAACCGTCCCTGTCACGTCACCATACGTGACGTCAAGATCATTCGTGCGGATGGAAAGATCCATATTGCCGTACGGTGTACGGTACGTCGTGTGACTCTCTTCATCTTCTTTAAAATAATGCTCGGCGTCAACCGGCCCGTGACGCGTCACCGACAATGCAGTCGGCGAAATCTGCAGAACGGTTTTCGTCTGTTGTGCGCCCTGTGCGAGACTCTTATCTTCATATAAGATATAGTGTCTGCCGCGATGAAAGTAATGGCGTCCCTCTGACGTCGTTTCGCTGACATTGACCACGCCCCCGCCGCTTTGCTGACGGCCTTTTACACGCACCAGAACACGATGCATTTCACTCATATTGACACCTCTTGCAAAAATTACACTGTATAATATTATACCGTAACGCCAAAAAGTTGCCAACAAAAAATTTCAGAAAACCGTCATGTCAAAAAGGAAAAGCCCCTGGCAGCGCCAGAGGCTCGGTAATTGGGGAAACAAAATATGAGGGGTACAGGAGGAGTATAAGGGGTTATTCCTCTTTTTTCTCACCGGGAATATCCATAATCGCTTCCGGACCGCGGTGACCGGTACGGATGCGGACGGCGTCATCAATCTCATAGACGAAGATTTTGCCGTCGCCGAAGTGCCCTGTTTTCAGAACACGTTCTGCCGTTTCAAGGACTCGTTCAACCGGGATTTCGCAGACAACCGTCTCGATTTTGATTTTCGGTACGAGGTTGATCTCATACGTACGGCCGCGATAAACTTCTTTATGGCCTTTCGAGAGGCCGCAGCCGTAAACCTGGCTGACAGTCATACCGAGGACGCCGACTTCGTTAAGGGCTTCCTTCAGTTCTTCGAGTTTGCTTGTACGAGTGATGATATCAATTTTTGTCATCTTCATCATAGACACTCAGATCCTTTCTCACTTGTTGTTCTGGAGCCCGGAATCGAGAGCCGGATCACCCAACGTTGCGCTGAGCGGTTCGTCCATGCCCTGAAGGATCGGGCTGCCGCTGAGGACGGAGCGTGCATAACCGCGCTCGCCGTGTTCGACAATGTCGAGGCCCGAGATTTCTTCCGCAACATCGGCACGCATCGTGATGAAGTGGTCGACGATTTTGAAGAGAACGTAAGAACCTGCGATAGCTAAAGCATACGCCACAACAATGGAAACTACCTGAGCAAAGAGAAGATGGGTTTCGCCGTAGAAGAGGCCGTTTGCGCCGTCCGGGTTAACCGTCGTCGTAGCCCAAAGGCCTGTTGCGATAGCGCCCCACGTACCGCCGATGCCGTGAACACCGAACGCGTCAAGCGAATCATCATAACCGAGTTTTGCTTTGAGAACCGCAACGGCACCGTAGCAGACAACACCGGCGACAATACCGATAATCAGAGAAGGCATCGGAGCGACGAAGCCGGCTGCCGGAGTAATGGCAACGAGGCCGGCGATACAGCCGGAAGCTGCACCGAGGATGGTCGGTTTTCCGCTGACAGCCCATTCAACGAGGCACCAGGAAACCGTTGCAGCGGCTGCTGCGATCTGAGAAACAAGGAATGCGTTAGCGGCAAGGGCGTTAGCACCGAGAGCGCTGCCGGCGTTAAAGCCGAACCAGCCGATCCAAAGGAGCGTTGCACCGAGAACCGTCATCGGCAGATTATGCGGGAGCATGGCAATTTTGCCGTAACCGTGACGTTTGCCGAGAAGAATGCAGATCGTCAGGCCCGAAACACCGGAGAGGATATGAATGACAAGGCCGCCGGCGAAGTCAAGAGCACCGAGTTCGGCGAGGAAACCGCCGCCCCATACCCAGTGAGCCATCGGGTTATAAATGAAGATTGCCCAAAGGAGAATGAATACGGCAAATGCAGCAAAACGCATGCGTTCTGCAAAAGCACCGGTGATGAGAGCCGGCGTAATGACGGCGAACATGCACTGGAAGGCAACGAAGGCGAGTTCCGGAATCGTGCCGTTTTCGAGGACGTTCATGCCGACACCGGCGAGGCCGATCTTATCGAGGCTGCCGATAAAACCGTTGATATCCGGGCCGAACGTCATCGTGTAACCCAGAATTACCCACTCGACGGAAATCATGGCGACAATGAAGAAACTCTGCATGATTGTCGTCAGGACGTTTTTACTGCGAACCATGCCGCCGTAAAAGAATCCCAGACCAGGGGTCATAATAAATACGAGTGCTGCGCTGATCAATACCCAGGCGGTATCTCCCGAATCGATCATAAGTATCATCCTTTCCAAATAAATCCCTGCGTATAAACCGCAAGCAAGAAAAACAAAAAGCGCCTTATAGCAGAACCTGATTCTGCCGTAAGACGCCGTTGTCTTCCCTGCTTACGATTCGACTGTAAGGCTTCAACAAAGGCATTTAACGCAAAAACCCCGAGCGATCAGTTTCCTGATTGCTCGGGGCTCCGTTGCCTCTGTTGATGGTTTCATTATAGCCATCTGGATTGTAGAAGTCAAGGCAAGGTTTACATGTATACACAAAAACAATTAAATATGACTCTTGCCGACCGCGTCAAATGTCTCGGTAACGGACGCGTTCGGCTCTTTGTCAAGCAGGCTGACCATGACGATCGCGAGCAGCGAAAGGACAAAGCCCGGTACGATCTCATAGAGTCCCCAGAGAGCAAACTGCTTCCAAACGAGGACGGTTACGCCGCCGACGATAATACCGGCAAGAACGCCGTTGCGCGTTGCGCGGCGCCAGAACAGCGCACACAGAAGGGCAGGACCGAACGCGGCGCCGAAACCGGCCCATGCGTAAGCGACCATGTCAAGGATAAAGTTGTTCGGATTGAGGCCGAGGAAAATCGCCATGCCCGCAATGACAAGAACCGACACGCGGCTGATCCAGACAAGTTCGCTTTGCGAAGCGTTCTTGTGCATGAGCGAATGATAAAAATCCTGTGCAAAAGCTGACGATGCAACGAGGAGCTGCGACGACGCCGTACTCATGATGGCTGCGAGAACGGCCGCGAGAACCAGACCGGCAATAAGCGGCGTAAACATGCGGTTCGTCATAACGAGGAAAACCGTCTCCGTTGCCGTGCCCGAAAGTTCGCCCGGAAGGAAAACCGCACCGACCATGCCGACGGCGAGAGCCGCCGAAAGGGAAATGACAACCCACGTCATCGCGATCCGCGTCGCCTGTTTCAGTTCACTCGAATGATGAATTGCCATGAACCGAACCAGAATATGCGGCTGACCGAAATAGCCGAGTCCCCAGCCCATGAGCGAAATGAACTCAATAAAGCCGAGTGTCGACCCGTCCGGTTTTTGGAACGGGTCAAAAAATGACGGATGATCCGTATAAATGAGTTCTCCCGTCACGTCAAAACCGCCGAGCGCCAATGACGCACAGATCGGCACGACGAGAATGGCGAAAAACATCATGACGCCCTGAATGAAGTCCGTACGCGAAACGGCGAGGAAACCGCCGACAAACGTATAGAACACGACAACGCCCGCACCGATAAAGATCGAAATATTGTACGGCACGCCGAAAATTGTCTCAAAGAGGCGGCCTGCGGCAACAAATCCGGATGACGTATAAATGATAAAAAAGACGAGAATAAAGACGGCCGGAATAATACGAAGCAGCTTCGTACGATCCTCAAAACGATTCTCGAGAAAATCCGGCAATGTCAGCGAATTGTTGGCAAGCTCCGTGTAAATGCGCAGGCGGGCGGCGATAAAACGCCAATTCGCCCATGTACCGATCGCCAAACCGAGTGCAATCCAGCCGGCATTCAGTCCCGCAATGTACGCAAATCCCGGCAGTCCCATGAGCATCCAGCCCGACATATCCGACGCTTCCGCGCTCATTGACGTCACCCAGGCACCGAGTCTGCGGTTGCCGAGGAAATAGTCACTCATATTGCTCGTACGCCGATAATAATATACACCGATACCCATCATGAGAATCATATAAACGACAAACGTAAGAATAATGATTACGTTATGGGTCAAAGGTAACAGCCCCCTTCTCTCCTATATCACAAAGGAATAGATTGTATGATGAACAAATTTAATTATACTAAATGAAACGGGTTTTAGGCAACGGAAACTTTTCCTATGTCAATTTTTCCGCAAGAATCGGACAAAATACAGACGTATACGACAAAATTCTGTTGTTGAACACTTGCAAATGCCTGATCTTTCTTCTATAATATCTAAGGTTTGAAATCAAACAAAGATGAGCCGCAGATTCAGGTGCTTCCCCGTACCGTCTGCGCTCTTTTCGTGTGCCAAAAAGGAGATTTGCCATGAAAAGCTATGACGTAGCCATTATCGGCAGCGGCCCCGCCGGGGTTTGCGCCGCTTACGAACTGATTGAGAAAAAGCCGGATTTACGCATCATCGTCCTCGAAAGCGGCAATGACATTTATCACCGCGTCTGCCCGATCTCCGCGGGAAAAGTCAAAAGCTGTATCGGCTGCAAGCCCTGCAGTATTATGCGCGGATTCGGCGGAGCGGGCGCGTTTTCCGACGGCAAATACAATTTCACGACACAGTTCGGCGGCTGGCTTAATGATTACCTCCCCGACGATAAAGTCATGGAGTTCATCCGCTATGTCGACGAAATCAATCAGCGTCACGGTGCACCGGCCAAAGTTTTCAGCACGTCAAATTCCGACATCGGGCAGATTGCCCTGCAGCATGATCTCCATCTGCTCGCGGCAAGCGTTCGTCATCTCGGCACGGAAAACAACCTGCATATGCTCGAAAACACCTATGAACATCTGCGTAAACGCGTCGAATTCCGCTTTCACTGCCCCGTCAAACATATTTTGACGGATGACGCCGGTACGAACGGTCTCGAGCTTGAGAACGGCGAACAGATTGCTGCCGAATACCTCATCGTTGCGCCGGGACGCGCAGGTTCGGAGTGGT
>CACXCC010000078.1 GCA_902766015.1 uncultured Veillonellaceae bacterium | reverse complement strand
GTCAGTGAGCTCGTATTTGCCTGCGGCAAATCGCCGGAGGAGATCGAGAACTGGATGAACCACGTACTCGCGCGCAATCAGTACGCTCATTAAAATTTCATGTCAGCAGGGCGCTTGAGGCGCCTGTTTTTTTTTGACAAAACAGGTCAAATTGACTATACTTGATCTGACGTTTCTTTCTGTTTCTTAAGGAGGTGAACCTATGCTTGAACGTGTATTACGTTTCTTCTTTACACTGATCTTTGCTTTCGTCGGCGGCGCGCTCTTGAAGCTCGCGAGTCCGGTACTCACGGTCGTAATCGGCACGGAAATCCTGAAGATGGATATGGGGATTTTGAAGCTTTCGCTCGCGGGACTGCTCTGTATTCTCATCGGTGCCCTGATCGGCGGCGCATTCGGCTATGCGATTTCGCCGTATCTGACGAATCTGCTGCGCCGTTTTTCCGAACGCGTGGAGCGGCAGCTCAGCAAAATGCCGACACATGACGTCGTGGCCGGTGTCATCGGATTGGCGATCGGACTTCTCATCGCGAATCTGCTCGGCTATTCGTTTGCGAAGATTCCTGTCGTCGGTGACTACATCCCCGTTGCGTTCAGTATCGTTTTCGGTTATCTCGGCATTTATATTATGATCAAAAAATGGCCGGACTTTGTGGACTTATTCAATTTTTTGCCGAAAATGATGCAGGAGTTCGCGAAAATGCGTGAACGCCGCGCCGAGGAGAAAGAACAGGCAAAGCGTCAGGAAGAGGAGAAAAAGGGGAAGGACAAGCCGTCAGCCGCATCGTACAAGGTGCTTGACACGAGTGTCATCATCGACGGCCGCATCGCGGACATCTGCGACACGGGTTTTATCGAGGGAACGCTCCTCATCCCGGTTTTCGTGCTCGAGGAACTGCAGCATATCGCAGACTCCGCCGACCAGCTCAAACGCACGCGCGGACGCCGCGGACTTGACATCCTGCAGCGCATCCGCACGGAGTCGAAAATGACGGTCGAAGTCACGAATCAGGACTTCGAGGAGATCGCAGAAGTTGACTCGAAACTCGTCGCTCTCGCCCAGAAAGTCGGCGGCAAGATCATCACGAATGATTTCAACCTCAACAAAGTCGCGCGTCTGCGCGGTGTCGAGGTGCTCAACATCAACGAGCTCTCCAATGCCGTCAAACCGGTGGTCATTCCGGGCGAGTCGATGAAAGTCACGGTCGTCAAATCCGGCAAAGAACCGGGTCAGGGCGTCGCGTACCTCGATGACGGTACAATGATCGTCATTGAAGACGGTTACCGCCGCATCAATGAGACGATTGACGTCGAAGTGACTTCGGCACTGCAGACGGCAGCGGGACGCATGATCTTCGCAAAGCCGGTCAGATAACGGAACAACGAAAAGGCGGGCCCTGTGCCCGCCTTTTTGGGGAACAGTTGACATTTCGGAGGGGAGGATGCATTTTGGTCAGTGTGGTATTTCCGGCCGCAGGTGCCGGCCGTCGCATGAAGGCGGGGAAAAATAAAGTGTTTTTGACGCTCGCGGGCGTTCCGGTTCTCGTGCATACCCTGCGGCGTTTTTCGGCGGTTTCTGACGTCGATGAACTCGTCATCGCGACGGGGAAAAACGAAACGGAAACGGTGCGCGCGATGCTCGAAGGCGAAACGGGACTAAAACCGTGGAAACTCGTCGAGGGCGGCAGCGAACGTCAATATTCGGTCTTAAACGGCCTGCGCGCGATTGACGCGAAAGCGGATATCGTACTCGTCCACGACGCGGCGCGGCCGTTCGTGAGCCGCGAAACGATCGAAGCCGTCATTCGCGCGGCAAAAGAAACGGGCGCGGCGATTGCAGCCGTGCCGGAGAAAAACACGATCAAAGTCGTAGAGGACGGCATCGTCGTGTCAACGCCGCCGCGGAGTTCGCTTTGGGCCGTCCAGACGCCGCAGGGATTCCGCAGGGAACTCCTCGAGCGCGCGAATGCGCAGGCGGAAGCCGACGGATTTCTCGGAACAGATGACGCGAGCCTCGTCGAACGGATCGGCGCTCCCGTTGCCGTTGTTTCGGGCGATTATCACAACATCAAGGTTACGACGCCGGAGGACATGGTCATCGGCGAAGCGTTTTTGGCACAGAAAGAAGGAGAATGAACATGACACGATTCGGTATGGGCTATGATGTACACCGCCTCGTCGAGGGACGCAAACTGATCCTCGGCGGCGTGACGGTTCCGTATAAACTCGGACTGCTCGGCCATTCGGATGCCGACGTTTTACTGCATGCGATTTCGGATGCTTTGCTCGGCGCGGCCGCACTCGGCGATATCGGGCGTCATTTTCCGGACACGGATCCGCGTTACGAAGGAGCGGACAGTTTAAAGCTCCTCGCGGAAACCGTACGTCTCTGCCGCGAAGCGGGATACCGCGTCGGAAACGTCGACGCGACGATTGTCGCACAGGCGCCGAAACTCAAGGACTTTATCCCGCAGATGAACGCGAACATCGCGCGCACGCTCGGTGTCGCGGAAACAGACGTCAATGTCAAGGCAACGACAGAAGAACATCTCGGCTTTACGGGCGCGGGCGAAGGCATTTCGGCTTATGCGGTCGCGGGACTCGAACCGTTGGCCTAACGGCAAAGAAATTTGTCAATCGTGAAAAGATCTGCTACAATAGTAAGGTATATTTCAAAGGCAATGACCCGGAAAGTACGCAGGGAAAGCCATGCAGAGAGACCTTCACAGGCTGAAAGAAGGTTATGGCGGAACATGCGGAAGTGCACCGGTGAGCCGCGGTACCGAACCGTCCGGTCAGGTATCGTCGCTTTGCACGCGTTATGTGTTTTGAGGGAAGGAGAAGGTCAGATTCTCCTTAATCAGAGTGGAACCGCGGGCCTGCGTCTCTGTCAAGGGACACAGGCCTTTTGTTATGCAGTCGGAGTTTTGGGGGAATGAGTTATGGGTTTTGTATCGTGCCTGCGCAAGGATATCCGCGTCGTATTTGAACGCGACCCGGCAGCGAGGAGTATTCCGGAGGTCCTGCTCTGTTACTCCGGGCTGCACGCGATCTGGATGCACCGGCTGTCTCATGCTCTCTATAAACGCGGCTGGGTTCTCATTCCGCGCATGATCTCGAATTTCGCGCGTTTTTTGACGGGCATCGAAATCCATCCGGGCGCGACGATCGGTGACGGACTCTTTATCGACCACGGCACGGGGATCGTCATCGGCGAAACGGCCGAACTCGGTGAAAACGTCACACTCTATCAGGGCGTGACGCTCGGCGGTACGGGCAAGGAAAAAGGCAAGCGTCATCCGACCATCGGCAACAACGTCGTCGTTGCTTCGGGCGCGAAAGTCCTCGGCTCGTTTACGGTCGGCGACCACGCCAAGATCGGCGCAGGTTCCGTTGTCTTAAAGCCGGTGCCGGCGTACGCGACCGTCGTCGGCATTCCGGGACATGTCGTCGTCATGAAAGGTCAGCGCGTCCACAACGAGACGGAAATGCGCCTCGCCCAGCTCGGTCATGACCTCACGGATGACGTTAAACTCAGCGAACTCGAAGCCGAAAATGACGTTGACCTCGACCACGACAAACTGCCGGATCCGGAGGAGGAAATGCGCGAATGCATGATGCGTCAGATTCAGGCGCTTACGAAAAAAGTCAAAGAACTGGAAGAAAACCAGAAAAAATGGGAGGCTAACCACCATGATTAACGTTTACAATACGATGACGAACCGCAAAGAGGAGTTCAAACCGGTCAAACCGGGCGAAGTCAGCATTTACTGCTGCGGCGTTACGCCGTACAATCACCCGCATATCGGCAATGCGCGCCCGTTTGTCACGTGGGATGTCATCCGCCGTTATTTTGCGAAAAAGGGTTATAAAGTCCATTATGTCCAGAACTTTACGGATGTTGACGATAAGATCATCCGCACGGCCAACGAAGAGGGCGTGACGTGGAAAGATATCTCCGACCGCTACATCAAGGCGTATTTCGAAGTCATGGACAAACTCAACGTCCGCCGCGCCGATGTCTATCCGCGCGTTTCGGAGACGATCCCGGAGATCATTGACATGGTCAAAACGCTCGTCGACAAAGGTTACGCCTATCCGGTCGAAAACGGCGATGTTTTCTACAGCGTCGAAAAGTTCACGCCGTACGGACGACTGAGCGGCCGCCGACTCGAAGATATGCAGGCCGGTGCACGTATTGACATTGACACGCGCAAACATCATCCGATGGATTTCGCGCTCTGGAAGTCCGCAAAACCGGGCGAACCGGCCTGGGACAGCCCGTGGGGCAAAGGTCGTCCGGGCTGGCATATCGAATGCTCGGCCATGTCACTCAAATATCTCGGCAAAACGTTTGACATGCACGGCGGCGGCAGCGACCTCATTTTCCCGCATCACGAAAACGAAATCGCGCAGTCGCAAGCCTGCCTCGGCGATACGCACGCATTTGCGCATTACTGGATGCATAACGGCTTCATCACGATCCACAACGAAAAAATGTCGAAGTCGAAAAATAACTTCTTCACGGTCAAAGATATCCTGCAGGAATATCCGGGCGAAGTCGTCCGTTTCTTCATTCTGCAGACGCATTACCGCAGTCCGCTGGATTTCAGCGACGAACGCTTGAAAGAGGCTCAGACGAGCCTGCAGCGCCTCGCAACGACGCATACTTATGCCGAAGAACTCGCCAAGAAAGCCGGCACGGCCGACACGGCGAAAGAAATCGCCGTCAAAGCCGCCGAATGCCGGAAAAAATTCGACGAGGCTATGGATGACGACTTCAATACGGCGCTTGCGATCAGCGAAATGTTCTCGCTGTCGAAAGAAATCAACAAATATTACGCTGACGTCACGACGGGCGGAACGGCCTTTGACGCGGCTGATTTCGCTGACGTCAAGGCAGCTTATGACTATATGGCATCCGTCATCGGCATTTTCGAGCAGAGCGAAAGCGCCGCGGATGACGGCCTGACGGATAAACTCATGGAGCTCATCCTTTCCGTGCGTCAGGATGCGCGCAAGAGCAAAAACTGGGCGATTGCCGACAAGATCCGTGATGATCTCAAGGCACTCGGCATCGTCATCGAGGATACGCCGAACGGCGCACGGTGGAAGAAGGCATGAAGTTTTCCCATTATCAGCAACTCGTCCGCATGATGTTCGAACCGGACGGAGAGGGCGGGACCACCGTACATTACGACGGGACGGATGTGCGTCAAATGCATCCGCTCGTCCTCGCCTATATCGGTGACGCCGTGTTTACGTTATTCGTCCGCACGCGTCTGCTCGATTATGAACAGTCGCATGTGCAGGCGCTCAATGCGTTTGGGGCGCAGATCGTTTCCGCCGTTTGGCAGTCCCGCGCATACCGCGGCATCGAAAGCATGCTGACGGAGGAAGAAAAAGCGGTTTTCCGCCGCGCCCGCAACACGAAAAGTCATGCGCCGCGCAGTGCGAGTGTCGCCGAATATCATGCGAGTACGGGATTTGAAGCCGTTCTCGGCTGGCTGTTCCTGCAGAAAAAGGAGGAACGGCTGCATGACGTTCAGGAGTCGGCGTTTTCGTGGATTGCGCGTCAGATGATGACAGAGATTCAAAACGGAAAGGGGATTGCCCGTGATTAAAGTCAAGCTGCTCGACTATACACCGGAGCCGGAACGCGTCGTTGCCATGGCGGCAAGGCTCTGTTATTCGGCAAGCGGCGCAGAGGAACTCGCGGAACGCCTCAGCAACGATCAGGTCAAAAAAATGGTCCGCCGTATGGTAAAACTCGGCCACGGGTCAACGCTCGAACACGCTTCGTTTACGTTCGGCGTCGAGGGTGTATCCCGCGTGCTCACGCATCAGCTCGTCCGTCACCGCATCGCGTCGTACGATCAACAGTCTCAACGCTATGTCGCGGCACACGGATTTCAGTACATTACGCCGCCGAGCATTGCGGGAAATGATACAGCCAAGGTCAAATTTGATCAGCTGCAGCAGGAAATCCGTCGGCTTTATGACGAACTCACCGCCTTGGGCGTGCCGAAGGAAGATGCACGCTACGTGCTGACCAATGCGACGGAGACGAAGATCCTCATCACGATGAACGCGCGCTCCCTGATGCATTTCTTCAATCTGCGCTGCTGCTATCGCGCGCAGTGGGAGATCCGCGAGCTCGCCTATAAAATGCTCGCCGAGGTCAAACAGGTCGCACCGACCCTTTTCCATAACGCGGGAGCGAGCTGCGTCAATACGGGGCGTTGCCCCGAAGGGGATCTCACCTGCGGGCATTTCGCCGAAATGATCAAACTGCGCGAAAACGATTGAGGCAGAGAAACCGATGAATGACAAACAGAAACATACCAAGCGCGGGTTCCGTGATGACGCGGAGCACGGCAATCGTGACCGTCAACGCGGCCGCAAACCGCAACGCCGCGCGTTCCGTACGCCTGACGTCAAAACGCAGGAGCGTCCGGATCATACCGCAAACCCGATGTCAAAATTCCGTCATGTCGACGAAGCCGACCTGCCCGAAGACGTCCTCATCGGACGCAACGCCGTCACGGAGGCCTTAAAAGCGGGACGCGGCATCAATAAAATCCTTATCGCCAACGGCGACCGCGAGGGCTCCGTCAGCGAAATCACGGCGCTCGCCAAGGAGCGCGGTGTCATCGTTCAGCCCGTCGAACGCGGCAAAATCGAATCCGTTGCGGGAGGACTGCGTCATCAGGGCGTTCTCGCGTACGTCGCGCCGGTCGCGTACGCCGATCTCGATGACGTACTCGCGAAAACCGCAGCAGCGGGAAAAGCCCCGTTTTTACTCCTTCTCGACGAACTCGAAGACCCGCACAATCTCGGCGCGCTGCTGCGTACGGCTGACGCGACGGGCGTTGACGCCGTACTCATTCCGAAACGCCGCAGCGTACCGCTCAATGCAACGGTCGCCAAAACATCGGCGGGGGCGATCGAATACGTCCCCGTCGTGCGTATCGGCAACATTGCGCAGACGCTCAAAACACTCAAAGAACAGGGCTTTTGGGTCGCGGGTGCCGACATGGACGGAACGCAGCTTTACTGCGACGCGGACCTGACGGGACCGCTCGTTCTCATCGTCGGCAGTGAAGGACACGGCATGAGCCGCCTCACGAAAGAAGCCTGCGATTTTATCGTCAGTCTCCCGATGGTCGGGAAAATCAACTCGCTCAACGCATCCGTCGCGGGCTCGATCCTCATGTACGAAGCGATGCGCCAACGCCTGCAGAAAGAAAAGAAGGGCTGACCATGGCACGGAAACGTGAAGTTTACCTCGTTGACGGGTATAACGTCATCAATTCGTGGCCGGAACTCCTGCGCCTCAAGAATCAGATCGGCGAAGCGCGTCACGAATTGACGCAGGAACTCATCGAATACGCCGCTTACGAAAAATATGACATGACGCTCGTCTTTGACGCCCTCTTTACGGAGGACGAGGAGCGCGCGGAAAAACACGGTGCGCATTTTACGGTCATCTACACAGGCGCGGGCGAAACGGCAGACAGCTGTATCGAACGGCTTGCCTATGACTTTGTGCGGGAAGGCCGTGAGGTTCACGTTGTGACGTCAGACGGCGCCGAACAGAGTGTCATTTTGGGCGCCGGCGCTTACCGTATCCCGTCCCTCGAGTTTCGCAAAATCGTCAAACGCACCCGCAAAGCCCTGCACAAAGAGTTCGTCGGTCATACACATCCGACGGTCGCAAGACTTGACGTCGAAGAGCGTCTCGACCGCGATACGGTGCGCCGTCTCGACGAATTGCGTAAACAGCGTCACTGACGTTCCGTCCGCCGTGCTTGACGCTCCGCAGGGAAAAGGGTATAATTTTTTCACTGAACAATATTTCGCAAAAAAGTATTTCGCAAAAGGGGATCAGGCAATGCCAGCAGACAACGATGCAAATGATGCAGATAACATGGATGCAGATAACATGTTTGAAACAACCGACAGCGAATTCGATAAATTCACCGACGAGGAGCTTGTCGTCAAAATCCGGACGGAAAATGACAAGGCGGCGCTCGATTATCTGATCAATAAATACCGCAATTTCGTGCGGGCTAAGGCGCGTTCGTATTTTCTGATCGGCGCGGACCGCGAGGATATCGTGCAGGAGGGTATGATCGGTTTTTATAAGGCGATCCGCGACTTCCGCGACGATAAATTGTCTTCGTTCCGTGCGTTCGCGGAGCTCTGCGTGACGCGTCAGATTATCACGGCGATCAAGACGGCGACGCGTCAAAAGCATATCCCGCTGAATTCGTATGTGTCGCTGAATAAGCCGATTTACGACGAAGATTCGGACCGGACGCTGCTCGATGTGCTTTCGGGTGCGCGTGTGTCGGATCCGGAGGAGCTCGTGATCAGTCAGGAGGAGTTTGTCGATATCCAGAAGAAGATGGAGGAGATTTTGAGCGCCCTCGAGTGGAAGGTGCTGATGAATTATCTTGACGGAAAGTCGTATCAGGAGATCGCGGTTGATCTGAATCGTCATGTGAAGTCGATTGATAATGCGCTGCAGCGCGTGAAGCGTAAGTTGGAGAAGTATATGGAGAATCGCGGGGAGTCGATTGATCTCGGGACGATTTACCGCGGGCTCAGTGCGCTGAATCATCATTTGACGGAGGAAGATGAGCGGCGGTTGTCGCATTAAGCCTATACGAGGTCGGTAAAGGGGCGCCGGTGTCACATTGAACGTTGACTCGGCCGGTAAAGGGGCACTTCCCGTGCCTAAAAGCTGCCGCTAAAAAAATTGCACGTTCGCTTAATTTAGTCGCCTGAATCAAATCGCTCTGCTTAAACAATTCAGGCTCCATGCGAACGTGCAATTTTTTCTTAACGCTTTTCGCAGCAAAACGGCACGGGCAGTGCCCCTTTACCTCGCGTTTCGAATTTGACGCCAATAACACGGCGGGGGAAGGGCGCGGTTCTCGTCACCATGTTGCGGCTAAAAAAATCCGTTTTCGCTTAATTAAAGTCGCCTGAATCAAATCGTTGCGCTTAAGCAATTCAGGCGACGGGCGAAAACGGATTTTTTCTTTACGCCTTTTGCAACGAGGCGACGAGAACCGTACCCTTCCCCCTCATGTTTTGATTCTGACGTTTAGTCGGCAGTGTCGGAAGAAAGCACGCTCTCCCTGCCCCGTCGGGTATAGTTTACATTGACAGACAGATGTCTTTTTCGTACAATAAATAAAGGTAATGGAACAGGTGTCATGGATTTGACTTAATAGAGAAGCCGGTGTAAGGCCGGAGCGGTCCCGCCACTGTATGGGGAGCGAATCTGCAGAGTGATGTCACTGAAGGAAACTTTGGGAAGGCGCAGAGGAGCGATGAACCGAGCCAGGAGAACTGCCTGTTTAACAATCACCGGGTACGCGGAAGCGTACATACCTGCGAGCGATGGGAAGGGGATTTGAGGCAGCGGGGAGCGTGTATCCTTCTGTCAGATCAGCTTTTTCTGCGCGAGCGGGGAGAGCTGTTTTTTTATGACAGGAGGCTTTTTTATGAAAAACTGGCAAAAATTCCTCGCGGCTGCGGTCGTCTGCTCCCTGACTCTCGGTTATTCGGGTCAGGCTGCGGAAGCGGCTTATTCGCTGAATCCGGAAGTCAAAACGGCGACGCCGGCACTGAAGGAGGCGTCGCAGATCGGCGTGCTTTCGCATGAGACGCCGGAGCTTCAGAATGAGGCAAATAAGGACGCGATTGTCGTGATGAGTTTCGGCACGACGTATAAAGATACGCGCGCCAAGACGATTGACGCGACGGTTCGCGATATTCAGGCGGCGCATCCGGGCGTCAAGGTTGTAACGGCATTTACGTCGCATATTATTATCAAGCGCATCCAGAAGAACGAGGGCATTAAGTATCCGACGCCGGAGGAGGCTCTCGACGATCTGCTCGCGCAGGGTTACAGCCGCGTGGCGATTGCGACGCTCGATGTCATTCCGGGCATGGAGTATGATTATGATGTTGCCGTTTATAATCAGTACAAAAATAAGTTCAAGAAGATGACGTGCGGCACGTCGCTCATGTATTGGCAGGGTCAGGAAGGTCAGGCCGATGATGTGAGTGAGACGATTAAGGCGCTTTCGACGCAGTTCCCGAAGCAGAAGAAGGATGATGCGATCCTGATTATGGCGCACGGGACGCCGCAGATTTCGAATGCGTATTATTCCGTCATTCAGGCGCGCCTCGATGAGATGGGCTATAAGAATGTTTATGTTTATACGGTTGAAGGTTGGCCGAATCTCGAGACGGTGCTGCCGAAGTTGAAGGCGGCAAAAGTCAAACATGTGACGCTGATGCCGATGATGATGGTCGCCGGGGATCACGCGAATAATGATATGGCGGGCAGTGAGCCGGATTCGCATAAGTCGATTCTCGAGGCGCAGGGATATACGGTTGACGCGTATCTGCACGGGATCGGCGAGAATGACGCGGTGCGCGCGCTTTATGTGAGCCGCGCCAATGACGCGTGGGATGCGCTCGAATCTGACGCGAAGTAATCTTTGACCGGGAAATCCGGCGGCAGGGACGCGGCATTTCCTGCTGAGGTTCGGTGAATCGACGGGACAACGGCACGATTCTCTGCCTTAAAAGTTGCCGCTAAAAAAATTGCACTTTCGCTCAATGATGTCGCTCTGAATCAAATCGCTACGCTAAAACAATTCAGGGCTCCGGGCGAAAGTGCAATTTTTTCTTTACGCTTATACAGCAAACCGGCAGAGAACCGTGCCGTTGTCCCTCACGTTGCGGTTTTTGGCAGGAAATGCCGCGTCCCCGCCGCCTTGCGGTTTTCGGAAGATGGTTTCGAGGGGCGGGAGGTGCTTCGCTGTCCCGTCTCGTTAAGGAATACTTTAGTTGAGTTTTTGCCGTGCCTCTCGTTCTTTGCGGTCGGCGACGAGTTCGGCGCGGAGACCGTTGTAGAACTGTTCGAGGCCGCTCATAATGGCTTCGCGGTTTTCTTCGCCGATCGGGGCGTTGCGTTTGAGTTCGCGCGTTGTCGTCAGGATGTTGTCAACGGTCAGGATGTAGTTGTATTCCTGCTCGAGGACGACGGCGGCGTCGGCGGGTTCAAGGCATTTTACGGCTTCTTTTTCCAGCTGTTCGTACTCGCGGCGCAGGTTTTGCAGGTTCTTTTTCTGCGTCAGGGCCGTTGTGTAGTTCGAACGGTCGATGTGCGCGAAGTGTTCGTTGATGTCCGTGCGGATGGCGTGGATTTTCGCGAGCCGTTTTTCAAGGGTATACAGGTCGCGGCGGAGCTGTTCTTTTTGCTGCTCGGAGAGCTGCGGGGCGTTGTTCGGGTCAAATGGTTCCATGGTTTCACCTCATTGTCAGATTGCTTTCTATTGTAGCGGATTTACAACGTTTTGTCGAATTTGTTATGTGCTTTCAACCAAAACGTAAGGGACAGGAAAGTTCTAATCCCTTATAAAGCAAACGCAAGGGACAGCGGCGCGGTTTCTGCCGTTTTGCTGCGAAAAGCGTTAAGAAAAATTATCCCTTTCGCACGGAGCCCTGAATTGTTTAAGCACAGCGGTTTGATTCAGGGCGACTACATTAAGCGAAAGGGATAATTTTTTAGCGGCAGCTTTTAGGCAGAAATCGCGCTGCTGTCCCGCCTTTTAGCGGCAGCTTTTCGGCAGAAATTGCGTCGCTGTCCCGCCTCACTTTGATAAATGGGCGTAGAAGGGTGAACATATGAACAGTAAGGCTATAGACAGGAATGATACAATAGGGAATGGTTGAAAACGAGGTGACGAAAGAATGGCAGACAAAGACATGATCGTAGTTGACGAGCTCGTGAAGCGGTTCCCTCATAAGGATAAAGAAGGCAGGGACACGGAAAAAACGGCCGTTGACGGACTTTCACTCTCCGTGCGGCGCGGCGAAGTATTCGGGCTGCTCGGGCCGAACGGCGCGGGGAAGACGACGACGATTCGCATGATGACCATGCAGACGCGCCCGACGGAGGGACGGATTTTTTACGACGGACGCAGCACGGAACATTCGCCCGTTGACGTCAAAAGACTCATCGGCGTCGTGCCGCAGCATGTCAACTTCGATCAGGATTTGACAGTCGGCGAAAACCTCGAACTGCATGCGCGGCTTTTCCATATGGGGAAAGAGGAACGGCGGGAGCGCATCGCGGAACTGCTCGATTTCGTCGGGCTTGCGGATGTCGTCAACGACGGCGTACGAAGGCTTTCGGGCGGAATGAAACGGCGCCTGCTCATCGTGCGGGCGCTCATTCATCGGCCGCGGATTCTCTTTCTCGACGAACCGACCGTCGCACTCGATCCGCAGGTTCGCCGGCGTATCTGGGATCTCATCCGTCAAATGGCGCACGGCGGCGTCACGGTTTTCCTGACGACGCATTATATCGAGGAAGCCGAGGCGCTTTGTCAGCGCGTTGCGATTCTCGACCGCGGCCGTCTCGTCGCGCTCGACGAGCCGGCGAAACTCTGCGACAGGCTCGGGCGTTTTACGGTCGAGTGGGACGAGCGGGGCGAGCGTCAATGTCAGTTTTTCGCGGCGCGTCACGAAGCGGACGATTTTGCCGCGTCCCTTGACCCCGAGGGCGGCATCCTCATCCGCCCGACGAACCTTGAAGATGTCTTCATCGCCCGGACGGGGCGGAAAGGGGGCCTTTGATGCTCTACGATATCTGGACCGTGTTTTGGCGTGACGGCATCGTTTTGCGGCGGCGCCTTTCGCGGTTTATTCTGAGCCGCATGGTCGCGCCGCTTCTTTATCTCGTCGCGTTCGGCTGGGGACTCGGGCGCAGCATTCAGGTCGATTCCGGCACGTACCTCGACTTTCTCGTGCCGGGCATTCTCGCGCTCAATTCGATGAACATCAGCTTTAACAGCATCACGCCCGTCCACGCGGAGCGTATTTACCACAAAAGCCTCGAGGAGTATCTGCTCGCGCCGATCCGTCCCGACGCGTTTGTTATCGGCAAAGTGCTCGCGGCCGTTCTGCGCGGCCTCATTTCCTCGACGGTCATCGTCGTGCTCGCGTGGCTCTTCGGCGCGCATTTTACGCCGGGGCCGCTCTTTCTTGCCGTGCTGACGCTCAACTGCGTCATTTTTGCCGAGATCGGTTTCCTTGCGGCGATGAAGATTGACACGTATGAAGCGATGAGTCAGGTCAACACGTATATCCTGCTGCCGATGTCATTCCTCTGCGGGACGTTCTTTTCAACGGCGGCGCTCCCGGATGCGGTCGCGGCGTTCATTGATATTTTACCGTTGACACATACGAGTTATCTGTTGCGCGGACTCGGGAGCGGTGCGGACGTCTCAATGCTCTCGCTCCTCGTTCTCGTCGTTTACGCCGTCGGCGGCTTTTTCTGGAGCCGTCACGCGTTCCGTCATCTGACGGATTGACATCAAATGGCGGGGAACGTCAAAATTTCTTCAAAAACGCTATTGATAATCAATTACGATTTTGCTATCATAGTGCAATATATCCCATGGCCCCGCGGGGGCTGTTTCACGAAAGGAAGACTGCTTTGCTCCGTACCTTTTTGCATCACCGCGCTGCTTCGGGCAGCGACTGCACGAAACTCTGCTGTACGAAAATCGAGGATTTCACGGTCCGCGTCGGTCGTCTGACGATTTTCGAGCATATCAATATCCATATACATTGCGGCCAGCTCACTGCGCTCATCGGACCGAACGGAGCGGGCAAAAGCACGCTCCTAAAGGCGATCCTCGGCGAAGTGCCGCATTCGGGACACCTCCATTATATGGACGCCAAACATAAACACACCAAGCCCGTCATCGGTTATGTGCCGCAGTATCTGCGCTTTGATGTCAGTGCGCCGACGAGCGTATTTGATCTGTTTCAGGCGTGCCTGACGCAGAAACCCGTCTGGCTTTTCCCGGCGAAGCGCCTGCGTCCGCGCGTGCGCAAAAATCTCGAACGTGTTCATGCGGCCGATCTCATCGACCGTCGACTCGGGGCGCTTTCGGGCGGCGAACTCCAGCGCGTTTTGCTCGCGCTCGCTCTCGATCCGATGCCGGATCTTTTACTCCTCGACGAGCCGGTTTCCGGTGTCGACCAAAACGGTCTCGAACTCTTTTACGAGATCGTCGAAGACCTGCGCGCGAAGGAAGATATGGCGATCATCCTCATTTCGCATGACCTCAATATGGTCGCACGTCACGCCGATCAGGTCGTCCTCATGAATAAAGGCGTTATCTGCAGCGGTTCGCCGGACGAAGTCTTTCACGATCCGAAGACGATCCGCCTGTTCGGTATGATTCCCGAAGCCGTCGCACATCACGCTGACGTGTCAATTGACGCGTCAACGGGTGCGGGAAATGTGAAGGAGGGAGCCTGATGGAAGCCATTTACAGCCTGATGGACGCTCTGCTGCCGTTTTCGTGGAGCAGTTATACGTTTATGAAGAACGCGTTTCTCGCGATTTTGCTCGTGACACCGCTCTTCGGGCTTTTGAGTACGATGGTCGTGTCAAACCGCATGGCGTTCTTTTCCGATTCGCTCGGACACGGCGCGTTTACGGGGATCGCGATCGGCGTTCTCCTCGGTTCCGTTTCGCCGCTCTTGTCCCTCGTGCTGTTTTCCGTCGCGTTTGCCGTGTTTATCACGTACATTCAAAATAAAAGCACGGCGTCGACCGATACGATTATCGGCGTGTTTTCGGCGACGGCGATTGCGCTCGGCCTCATGATTATGAGTCACGGGGGAGGGTTCAATAAATTTTCCTCGTATCTCATCGGCGACATTTTGAGCATTGTGCCGGGCGATCTCGGCGCGCTCGCCGCTATTGCCGTTCTCGTCATTTTCGCCTGGGCGTGGCTGTTCAACCGTCTGCTCGTCATGTCCATCAATCCCGTTTTCGCGCGCAGCCGCGGGATCCGGACGTTTTGGGTCGAAAGCATTTTCGCGTCAATTCTTGCCGTTGTCGTCTCGATCAGCATTCAGTGGGTCGGGATCCTCATCATCAACGCGCTGCTCGTGCTGCCGGGCGCTTCCGCGCGCAATATCGCGAACAATGTCAAGCAATATACGCTGTTTTCCGTCCTCATCGCCGTCATTTCAGGTGTCACGGGACTCATCCTCGCGTACTACTTCAGCCTCGCAGCGGGCGCGACGATCGTCGTCGTGTCAGCCGTGATCTTTTTCATCACGCTCGGACTCAAACCGTATTTCGCGCGCTGATCCGGTGTCAACGGCACAAAAAAAGACCGCATGTCATGTCATGCGGTCTTTTGCTGTGTCAAACTGGTGCGCTCGGCGGGAGTCGAACCCACGCTTTCAGCTCCGGAGGCTAACGTCCTATCCACTGGACTACGAGCGCTTATTGCAACATTCATTATTATACCGTGATTGGGGGAGCCTGTCAAATGCAGGGAGACGGTATGTGTTGGCGGGGCGATCGTCGGTTTTGCGACGGTGACGTCAGGCGGCCGGGAGCGGCACGATGGGACGGGAAGCCGCGTCAGACAACAAAAGGCCGCCTCCCGAATGAAACGGGAAGCGGCCTTTGACGTGTCAATAGGTGCCAATGACGTGTCAATGACGTGTCAGCAGACGCTGAGATTACTCTTCGGCAGCGCCGGCAACAATGTTGAGGTTCTTGACGAGCTGGTCAACGTCAATGCCGTGAGCCATAGCGCCCTGTTCGAGGTTTTCGAAGTGAGCGGCAGCGCAGCCGAGGCAGCCCATACCGGAGTTGATGAAGACTTCAACCGTATCCGGGTACTTCTGAACGATCTCGAGAATGCTCATATCTTTGGTAATAGCAGCCATGAAAAAGGCCTCCTTTGTTTTTAATTGAGAAAAAGTTATCGGTACAGGCAATTATAACATACTTTTTCGTATTTTTCAGCGTCCGAAGGGTAGTTTTTTCGGTAATTTCGCGCTAAAATGAATGAGATACGTGATTTTTCGGCGTATAGGAGGAAAGGAGCGTGCCGATGGGACTGGGAATGATAGCGTTTAAAATCGGATCGGTGCCGGTTTATACGTACGGGCTGCTGGTCAGTTTGACGATCATCATCAGTTACGGGCTGGCGTGGCTGAATTTCCGGATACACGGAGAGGGAACGGGACATGTCACAGATCTTTTGCTGTTGGGACTGCCGTTTGCCGTCATCGGCGCGCGGGCGGGCTACGTCCTCCATTATCCCGAACAGTTCGCGTCGTGGCAGGAGGCCCTGGCATTCTGGCAGGGAGGACTGTCGCCGTACGGCGGTGTTACGGGATTTTTGCTCGCTGTGATCATCCTCGCTGCATGGCGCCGTCATAATATCTGGCGCGTTCTTGATCTGCTTGCTCCGGCACTCGTTTTTGCTCTCGTGCTCACGAGTCTCGGCAGTTTTGCCCTGCAGCTGACACTCGGGACGCCGTTCGTGTCAGATCTGCCGAATGATCACATGCTCGCCGAGTACGTCGAGTTCAGTTACCGTCCCGCGGGATGGGAGAACAGTCAGTATTTCCATCCCGTGGCGCTCTATCAGGCGGTTCTGCAGTTTATCGTTTTCCTCGTGCTCGCGTGGAAAAGCCTGCGGCTTTGGCGCTGCGGCGGACGTTACCGCGCGGGATGTACGTTTTTCGGTGCCGTTGCCGCGATTGCACTCATCCGTCTCGTCTGCGGATTTTTCTACCTGACGACGGAGCCGGGCAATCTCCTTTTGCCGGGACGCATTATGGCGGTCGGGACATTCCTCGTTGCGATGCTGTTTTACCTTTGGCGCGCATTCGGTTCGCGATTTACTTATGATGGAGGTCATTTTCGTTGATGCAGTCAGTCAAGGATCATAAATGGACGTGGGTACGCCGGATCGTCATCCTCGCGATGCTTCTCGTCATTCCGCTGCTTCTCTCGAGCCCGCGTCCGATGACGGCGCGCATGGTCGCCGACAGCGAAAACGGCACGAAGGTGCTCGTACTCAACTACCATAAAGTCGACAACATGAACATCTCGCTTTCGGTCCTGCCGGAGGATTTTGACCGTCAAATGCGCTACCTCAGCGATCACGGCTATCACACGATCACGCCGGACGATCTCTACGACAGCCTCGAAGGTCAGAAGGAACTGCCGGAAAATCCGGTACTCATCACGTTTGACGACGGTTACCGCGACAATTACGACAATGCGTATCCGATCCTCCGCAAGTACGGGTTCAAGGCGACGATTTTCGTCATTACGAGCTTCCTCGGCACGCAGCCGAACTACATCACGTGGGATCAGGCACGTGAAATGGACGCAAACGGCATCAGCATCCAGTCGCATACGGTTGACCACAAGTCGATGACGGATTTGACGGATGACCAGCTCCGCTACGAGCTCGTCGAGTCAAAGAAAAAAGCGGAACAGGAACTCGGCCATCCGGTTGAGTTCATGGCCTATCCGACGGGCACGTACAACCTGCATATCGCGCAGATGGTCAAAGAAGCCGGCTATAAAGCGGCGTTTACGATCAAATACGGCAACGTCGACAAAGCCAGCAATATCTATGCGCTCGAGCGCGTGCCGGTCTTCCATACGGAGGATACGAACAAATCGTTCCTCGAACGCATTCGTTATACGCCGATTTTTGAACGATTTGGCTGGATAAAAAGTTAATCATGGCGTACAATAGATAACACAGAGAAATTTTGCCGTTCGGGGCAGGATTTTTCCGGGGTAAACTAGAACAGATTGTTTTAAGGAGGCTGACGTCACCGTGTTTATGGGCGAATATGCGCATATGATTGACGTCAAGGGGCGCGTCATCCTGCCGGCGGATTTCCGACGCGATCTCGGTGACACGTTTATTTTGACGCGCGGGCTTGAGCCCTGCCTGTATCTGTACAGTCAGGAAGTATGGGAGCAGGTAACGCAGAAATTGCTTGCTTTGCCGGTTCTGCGCACGGAAGCGCGCGCCGTGGCGCGGTTTCTCTTTTCGGGAGCGCGGCGCATCGAATGTGACAAACAAGGTCGCGTTTTGATCCCTGCCGGCCTTCGCAGCCACGCGGGCATCGTTCCGCGTCAGGATGTCGTGCTCGCCGGTGCGGGCAACCATATCGAAGTTTGGAACGGCAGTCAGTGGCTGACGTATAAAAATGACACGACGCCGCATTTGGCGGATCTCGCATCCGCGGTGGCGGATTGTGTCAGCAATTGACGGATAGGAGCAGATTTGTGGATTTTCATCATATCAGCGTCATGCCGGAGGAGACGGTAAGCGGGCTCGTCACAGACCCATCGGGGATTTACGTCGACTGTACGCTCGGCGGCGCGGGCCATTCGCATCTCATCGCGGATCGACTCACACCTTCGGGGCGCATCATCGGGATCGATCAGGACGAGGAAGCGATTGCCGCGGCGCGGGAGCGTTTGCGGGATTGTTCATGCCGCATTGACATCGTGCATGACAATTTCCGTCATCTCGACGCGATTCTCGCGGCGCAGGACGCGCCGTTTGTCGACGGCGTGCTGTTTGACCTCGGCGTGTCATCGCATCAGATTGACACGGCGGAGCGCGGATTTTCCTATATGCAGGATGCGCCGCTCGATATGCGCATGGATCCCGAGGCAACGTTCTCGGCGTACGATGTCATCAATACGTACAGCGAGGACGAACTCGACCGCATTTTCCACGACTACGGCGAGGAACGCTGGGCGCGCCGCATTGCGAAGTTTATCGTGCAGGCGCGAAAAGATCGGCCGATTGACACGACAGGAGCACTCGTTGACGTCATCTGCCGCGCCGTCCCGAAAGCCGTCCGCGAATCGGCGGGAGGACATCCCGCAAAGCGTATTTTTCAGGCCGTACGCATCGAAGTCAACGATGAGCTCGGCATTCTGAAGAACGCGTTCGAGTCGGCCGTGCACCATTTAAAACCGGGCGGCAGGATCGCGATTATCACGTTCCATTCGCTCGAGGACCGCATTGCCAAACAGACGCTCAAAACGATGGCAAGCGGGTGTATCTGCCCGCCGGAACTTCCGGTTTGCGTCTGTCATCATCATCCGGAGATCCGCCTGCTCGGTAAACCGCGTCAGGCGTCAAAAGAGGAACTCCGGGAAAATTCCCGCTCAAAAAGCGCAAAACTGCGGCTGGCGGAAAAACTGCCGCCGTATGACGATAAAGAAAAGGAGGGTCGCTGATGCTGGACAGGGAAGAATATTATGACACACATCCCGCCGAGGATGAACGTCAGCCGCGCCCGGAAAAGGCGACGCGTCCGAAGACGCTCTATAAATCGGTACTGAATGCGAGTGCGCGCATGCATTTGACGATTCTGTTTTTCGTCGCCGCACTGCTCGCAATGCTTGTTACCGTCGGCAGCGGCATCAATGCCAATCAGGCTTACGCGCTCACGGAAGCGCAGCAAAAGGCGGATCAGCTCGAACGCGAGAATGAACGCCTGCGCGTCGATATCGCGCGTCTCAAATCACCGCAGCGGATCCAGACGATAGCAACGGATCAGCTCAACATGGTCGTGCCCAGTCAGGTTTACTTCTCGAATGAAGGGAAAAAATGAGCAGCCGTGCGGATAATTGGATATTCGAACAGGAAGAGGCTGCTTTTGCAGTCTCTTTTTTATGATTTTTAGGATCAGCCCCTATAAATTTCGGGCGATACGGTTTATAATGATTTACGGTTTAGTGACCAGATGATTTCTGTACCTGGTGAAAGGGGATCTATATATGTTAAAAACGATCGGACAGTTGGCTGACCTCGTAGAAGGAGCCGTCGTTATCGGCAATCGCGACGAAGAAGTTCGCGGCATCGAGCATGATTCGCGCAAAGTCGGCGAGGGGACGCTTTTCGTCTGCATCCCGGGCGTACACGTTGACGGGCATTCGTTCATTCCGCAGGCCGTCAAAGCGGGTGCGAAAGCGATTTTGACGACGCGCGCCGATGTCACGGTGCCGGAGGGCATTACCGTTCTGCGCGTCAAGGATCTCAATCAGGCACTCGATACGATCGTGCCGTATTACTATGATTATCCGGCGCGCAGCATGCGTGTCATCGGCATCACGGGAACGAACGGCAAAACGACGACGAGCTACATCACGCGTGCCATTCTGCGTCACGCAGGCTTTAAAGTCGGCCTCATCGGTACGATCCAGATCATGATCGAGGATGAACATTTCCCGATCCACAATACGACGCCGGATGTCGTCGAACTGCAGCATACGCTCGCCGTTATGCGCGACCGCGGCATGGATTACGTTGTTATGGAAGTTTCGTCGCACGCGCTTGACCAGAACCGCGTTGCCGGCATCGAGTTTGATACGGCCGTCTTTACGAATCTGACGCAGGATCATCTCGACTACCATAAAACGCTCGAAAACTACAAACGCGCAAAGGCGCGCCTCTTTGACCATGTGTCGGAAGCAGGGGCGAAAACGGGTAAAACGGCGGTCATCAACATGGATGACGAGGCCGGATTTACGATGCTCGCCCATACGAAATGCCCGGTTATCTCGTACGGCATCGAACATGATGCGCGTCTGCGTGCGACGGATATCCGTGTTCAGGCGGACGGCGCGCATTTCACGCTCAACTATGCGGCATTCGGCGCGATGAAACTCGACCTGCATATTACGGGTATTTTCAACGTCTACAACGTCATGTCAGCCGTCGGCGCCGCACTCGCCGAGGGCGTCAAAGCCGCTGACATCGAGGCTGCGCTGACGTCATTTACCGCCGTTCCGGGCCGTTTCGAACTCGTCAAGGCGGGCCAGGATTTCTCGATCATTGTCGACTATGCGCATACGCCGGACGGCGTCGAAAACGTCCTCAAAACGGCGCGCAAAATCGCGAAAAAACGCATCATCACGGTTTTCGGCTGCGGCGGCGACCGCGACCGCACGAAACGTCCGATTATGGGACGTCTCGCGGCGGAGCTTTCCGATATCGTCATCGCAACGTCGGATAACCCGCGCTCCGAGGATCCGGACTTCATCCTGAGTCAGGTCGAGGAAGGCGTTCTCGAAAAAATCGGCGACAAACACCACGAACTCATCAGTGACCGTCGTACGGCGATTTATCGCGCCGTCGAGCTCGCCGAGACAGACGATATCGTTGTCATCCTCGGCAAAGGTCACGAAAATTATCAGATTCTCAAGGACCGCACGATCCATTTTGACGATAAAGAAGAAGCGCGCGCCGCTGTCGCCGCGAAGCTCGGTAAGGAGGAAAACTGATGCCGGCATTTACGTTAGACGAAATCCTGCAGGCGACGGGGGGAACGGCCGTCAAAACGGTTGCGACGAAATTCGCCGATGTCGTGACGGATACGCGCAAAATCGAACCGGGTGTGCTGTTCCTTGCGCTTAAGGGCGAACGCTTTAACGGCGAGGATTTTGCCGTGGACGCGCTCAAAAAAGGCGCGGCGGGCGTTCTCGTCAGCACGGCGTTTCCGCAGGAAAAACTGTCGGAACTTACGGGAACCGTCATTGAAGTCAAGGACACGCTGCACGCGTATCAGCTCATCGCGCATTTCTGGCGCGAGAAGTTCGATCTCCCGGTTATCGCGATCACGGGGTCAAACGGCAAAACGACGACGAAAGATTTGACGGCGGCCGTTCTTTCGGCGCGCGGACCTGTCCTCAAAACGCAGGCGAACTTCAATAACGAAGTCGGCCTGCCGCTGACGCTTCTCGCACTGCGTGAGGAACACACGGCAGCCGTCGTCGAAATCGGGATGCGCGGACTGCATCAGATCGAAGCGATGGCGCCGATCGCCGATCCGTCGATCGGTATCGTGACGAATGTCGGCGAAACGCATATGGAGCTGCTCGGCTCGATCGAAAACATCGCGCGCGCCAAAGGCGAAATGGTTGAAGCCATCCCCGCGGGCGGCACGGTCATCCTCAATGCCGACAATCCATATGTTGCCGCCATGGACAAAAAAGCAAAACCGGGCGTCCGCGTTTTGACGTTCGGCATCGACAACCCGGCTGACGTCAAAGCGTCCGATATCGTGACGCAGGGCGGCGAGACGACGTTTGACGTCACGTTTGCCGGGGAAACGCATCCGTACACGATCGCGATGATCGGTCATCATAACGTCTACAACGCGCTCGCGGCAATTGCGGCGGGATTTGCCCTCGCGATGACGCCGGCTGACATCAGCCGCGGCCTCATGAACCTGCAGGCGACGAAAATGCGCTTTGAAGTCAAGGAAAAGAACGGCTGGCACATCATCAATGACGCGTACAACGCGAGCCCGATGTCCATGAAAGCCGCGATCGAAACAACGGCTGGACTGACGAAAGGCCGCAAAGTCGCTGTCATGGGTGACATGTTCGAACTCGGAAGCGTCGAAGAAGAAGCGCACCGCACGGTAGGACACGAGCTTGCACAGCACGATTTCGCGGCGGTCGTCACGTGCGGCAAACTCGGCCGTTTTATCGCCGAAGGCGCAAAACAGGGCGGTTTGACGTCGGTTTTTGCCTGCGACACGCATGAAGAAGCAGCGGCAAAACTCAAAGAAATCCTGCGCCCGGGTGACACCGTCCTGTTCAAAGGTTCGCGCGGCATGCGCATGGAGCAGGTCATCGACCTTCTTTAATCAGTAAGGAGATTTTTTATCTTGGAAAAACAGGTTATCCTGGCGGCCGTTATTGC
>CACXCC010000077.1 GCA_902766015.1 uncultured Veillonellaceae bacterium | reverse complement strand
TGTGTCAGTGCGGCACCGCCGACCATGACTTTGGCTTGACATCCGGCTGCGTGGAGTTTTTCGATGACTTTGTCGATCTGGACCATCGTTGTCGTCATGAGGGCGCAGAGTCCGACGATATCGGCGTTATTGTCAAGGGCGGCTTTGACGATATCGTCACTGTCAACGTCTTTGCCGAGGTCGATGAGTTTAAAGCCGCTGTTTGCGAGGAGCGCGCCCGTGATATTTTTGCCGAGATCGTGGACGTCGCCTTTGACGGTCGCGATAACGACGGTTCCTTTGTCCGCTTCGGCCGTTGCGGGGAGGAGTTCTTTGAGGCGGTTGAACGCGGCGCGCATCGTTTCGGCGGAGAGGAGAACCTGCGGCAGGAACATGCGTCCCGAGCCGAAATCTTCGCCGATGATCGTCATCGCGCCCGTGAGTCCGTCTGCCGTGATTTTATTGGAGTCAATCCCTTCCTGCAGGGCTTTGTCGACGAGCGGGACGATCGAGTCTTTTTCGCCTTCGATGACAGCCTGACGGATCGCACTGATCGTGTCAAGGTCCTGCGTTTTGGCGACGGCGGCTTTTTTCGGGACTTTGAGGTTGCTTTCGTCCTTACTGAAGGCAAAACCTCGCGGATCGTGGCCGAGCAGGGCGGCCGAGGCTTTTAACGCGCGCTGCATGGATTCGTCGTACGGGTTCATGATCGGCGCGTCAAGTCCGGCTTCGAGGCACATCGCAAAGAATGTGCTGTTGATGAGCGGGCGGTTCGGCAGGCCGAAGGAAACGTTGCTGAGTCCCATCGTTGCGGGATAGCCGAATTCCTGACGGTAAAGGCGCAGGGTCGTGAAAACGTCGCGGGCGGCGTTTTGATCGGCGGAAATCGTCATGACGAGTGCGTCAAGCAGGAAATCGCCGTCGCGCAGCCCCGCTTCTTTTGCTTTGTCGACAATTTCGCGGATCGCGCTGACGCGGGCTTCCGGTTTTTTGGCGATGCCGTCGTTTGTAACCGGCAGGCAGAGGATTGCGGCGCCGTATTTTTTGGCGAGCGGCAGATAATTGTTGATGCGGTCGTCTTCGGCCGTGACGGAGTTGATGAGTGCGCGTCCCGGATAAATGCGCAGGCCCGCTTCGAGCGCTTTCGGATCGCCCGTGTCAATGACGAGCGGCGCATCGGTGAGCTGGGCGATTTCATGGACCGCGCGCTCCATGGCGGCCGCTTCGTCGATGCCGCCGACACCCATGTTGACGTCAAGTAAACGCGCTCCCGCTTTGACCTGGTTGACGGCTTCTTTTTTGATGGAAAGGAGCGAGCCTTCGCGGACTTCGGCGGCAAGCTTTTTCCGGCCGGTCGGGTTGATGCGTTCGCCGATGAGAACAGTCGGGAGGTCTTTATCGACGCAGACCGAACGGCTGCGGCTTGCGAGCCAGAGGCGGCGATCGTAGTGACGGTCGGGTTCTGACATGTCTTTGACGGCTTCGGCGAGCGCTTTGATGTGCGCGGGCGTTGTTCCGCAGCAACCGCCGAGGTACGTTGCACCGGCTTCGAGGAGTTTCGGTGCCCAATAGCCGAAGTCCTCCGGTCCCATCGGGAAACGCGTCTCGCCGTCAACGAGTGTCGGCATGCCGGCATTCGGCTGAACGCTGATCGGTACGTCACAGTTTTCGGCGAGCTGTTTGACGATCGGGACGAGTTCTTCCGGTCCGAGCGAACAGTTGACGCCGATGATGTCAGCGCCCATGGCAGAGAGAATGATTGCCGCGGACTGCGGATCCGTTCCCGTGACGGTTCGTCCGTCTTCGCTGTAGGAAAGCTGACAAATGACGGGAACGCCGGGAGCCGCGTCATGGCAGGCGAGAAGCGCCGCGCGCATTTCCTGGATGTCAATAAATGTCTCGAGGATCAGGTAGTCGACGCCGGCACGCGCGAGGGCGCCGGACTGTTCGAAATACGCCTGATATGCTTCTTCAAACGGCAGATCGCCGAGCGGTTCGACAAAACGTCCCGTCGGGCCCATGGAACCGGCGACTTTGGCGCGGTTTCCCGCGGCCTGTTTCGCGATTTTGACCGCCGCGGCGTTGAGTTCTTCCGTGCGGTCTTCGAGTCCGTAATGGTCGAGTTTGAGGCGGCTCGCGCCGAATGTATTCGTTTCGATAATCGTCGAGCCGGCGTCAATATATGCCTTGTGGATGCCCGCGACGACATCGGGTGACTCGACATTCATGAGTTCGGGGCATCCTCCCGGTTTCAGGCCTCCGGCCTGCAGCATCGTGCCCATGGCACCGTCAAAAATATGAATCATGGTTGGTTCCTTTCCTATATATTGTCAGTTCGTTTCGGTCGGCACTTTCCTTGACGGACAGTTTTTCTGCGGACAGGTCGAGCAGCCCGTGTGCGGTTTTCCCGTTTCCTTGCCGCTCCCGCGGTACAGTCCGATGATCGCCGTGATGCTTTTGCGCGGGACAAGCATGCAGGAACTCGAGAGATGCACGCCGAACGCTTCGCATTTGGTCGTACGGATCATTTCGGGCTGTTGGTCGAGAGGCCAGTCCCCGTAACCGGGGCTGAAACGCCAGCGCATATGATATCCTTTTGCCGCCATGAGCGGTTTTAAATATTTTTCCATGCCGTCTGCGACTTGTTCGACGGCGGTTGTCGCGGCCGCGTCGAGGAGGACGCTTTTCGCGTATTCGCCGTTTTGGAATGACTTCGTCACCATTTCCTCGATGCCGTCTCCGACTGTCGCGGAAAGCAGGATGACTTTGTCACAACCCGCGAGGTGTTTGCCGATTTTTTTGCCCTGAATAAGAAACGGCGGATCGGCTTTGACGACCTGCGTTTCGCAGTCGTAATCATAAAGCTGCCAAATGCCGCGCGGCTCCGCGAGCAGGCGGGCGTCCTGACAGGCGTCTGTGATCATGTCTTCCTTGAACGAATCCGCTTTCATGAGCCCCGCGTAGCGCCGCGTTTCCTTCGGATCGATTTCCTGCAGCGTCGAATTATAGATCGGCATCGTATCACTTCCTTAAGAACATTGAAAATGTTTCACGTGAAACATTGGTTTTTTCGTCATTTCAGTATATGATATAGAGTATAGAGACATTTTCTCCCGGTTTCAATGCGATTGGGTACCGGCTGCGCATATCTTTTCTGCATGACTTGTCATAGATTGACACTATTTCTATTTTATCACAATCAGCGGAATGAATAAATGTCAGCGGTCCGGGAGAAAGGAAAGTGGTGAAAAATTTGGCAAGAATCATAGCTTTAGCGAACCAGAAGGGCGGAGTCGGCAAGACGACGACGGCGGTCAATCTGGCGGCCTGCCTCGCGGAAAAAGGGAAACGCGTGCTTCTCGTCGACAGTGATCCCCAGGGAAATGCGACGAGCGGTTACGGGATCGATAAATCGGCTTGTAAAACGACGATCTACCATGTACTCATCGATAACGTGCCGGCAAAGGATGCGATTATCGAGACGCAGTTCCATGTTGACGTTCTGCCGGCCAATATCGAGCTTGCGGGCGCGGAAATCGAGCTTGTTTCGGCGATTTCGCGCGAAACGCGCCTGAAACGGGCGCTCACGCCGCTGCAGGATGACTACGATTATATTCTCATCGATTGTCCGCCGTCCCTCGGCCTGTTGACGCTCAATTCGCTCGCGGCCGCGGATTCGGTTCTCATGCCGATCCAGTGCGAGTTCTATGCGCTCGAGGGTGTGTCCCAGCTCCTCAATACGATCGAACTCGTGCGCAGCAACCTCAACCCGGATCTTGCGATCGAGGGCGTCCTCATGACGATGTTTGACTCGCGTACGCGACTTTCGGAGCAGGTTGTCGCGGAAGTGCGTCAGAATTTCGGCGATACGGTTTACGAGACGATGATCCCGCGTACGGTGCGTCTCAGTGAAGCGCCGTCGTACGGCGAGCCGATTCTTTATTACGACCGCCGCTCGAAGGGTGCGGTCGTTTATCAGCAGCTTGCGGACGAGGTGATCGGACATGGCAATTAAAGGCGGACTCGGCAAAGGTCTCGGTGCACTCTTAAAAGATACGCAGATACCCGACGAAAAGGGACGCGTGCAGGAAATCCCCGTTGTCGAAATCCGGGCAAACCGGTATCAGCCGCGGGCGGATTTTGACGAAACGGAACTCGAGGCGCTCAAAGAATCCATTAACCGTTACGGCGTTTTGCAGCCGGTCCTCGTACGGAGGCTTCCGGCGTCAGGGTATGAACTCATCGCCGGGGAACGCCGTCTGCGCGCGGCGCGCCTCGCGGGACTGAAGAAAATCCCGGCTCTCGTGCGTGAGTCGAGTGATGCCGAGATGAGCGAGATCGCGCTCATCGAAAACATCCAGCGCGCTGACCTCAACGCGATGGAAGAAGCGCATGCCTATGAACGCCTGCTCAACGATTTTTCGCTGACGCAGGAAGAACTGGCGGCGCGTGTCGGACGCAGCCGCTCGCATATCGCGAATTTCCTGCGCCTCCTGAACCTCGCGCCGAAAGTACAGACGCTTGTTGCAAACGGCAGCCTCAGTATGGGGCAGGCCAAGCCGCTTCTTGCACTCCCGACCGAAGCATTGCAGGAAGAGGCCGCTGACGTCATTTTGGAGAAAGATTTTTCCGCGCGTCAGACGGAAACGCTCGTCAAGGAGATCCTCGCAGGCAATGATACGGATGATGCGGAAGGCATGGACGAAACGGAAGAGGCCGCGCCGCATGATGACATTTACCTGCGTGATGCCGTCGACCGTCTGCAGCGGGAACTCGGCACGAAGGTCAAGATCAAACAGGGCAAAAAGAAAAGCCGCCTCGAGATCGAGTTTTATTCGGAAGAGGACCTCGAACGCATTATCGCGCAGTTGCTGCGTCAGCGCACGGAGCAGGCGGATGACGGCGGGGACGGAACGTTTACGGTTTGACCTGACGGATACGGCGGGAATGTTTCACGTGAAACATTCCCGTTTTTGTTTTCCTTTAAAGTCATCAAGAAAAGGTTTTCGTCCGTGATTTGACGTGGTATAATAAAAAAACAGCTTTTATTGGAAGACATGGTTTAGATAACATGAAGGAGTATTTCAGACAACATGGACATTCTGGCGATCAGCAAGATCCTGGCGGATTATACGGCAGTCATTACCGCGGTTTTTGCCGTTCTGTTTCTCATCCTCTTTGCGATCTGCATTAATCTTCACCTGAAACTGAACTATATGAAGAAACGGTACCGCAAAATGATGAGCGACGGTGACGGCGAGAGCATCGAGCGCATGATTATGGGTCATATCAATGAGGTCCACGAGATCGCGGCGATTAACGATCAGATCCGGGCGGACAATGAAAACATCAAGGCGCTTCTCCAGACGGCGCTTACGCGTGTCGCCGTTGTGCGGTTCCGTGCATTTGACGATATGGGGAGCGACCTCAGCTACGCCGTCGCGATGCTCGACAGCAACAATAACGGCGTGATCCTTTCGAGCATTTTCGGCCGCGACGATTCGCGCAGTTACGCCAAGCCCGTTCAGGAAGGCAAATCGCCGTACACGCTGACGTCAGAAGAGCAGCAGGCGCTCAATGAAGCGATGAAGCAGGGCTTCTGAAAAACGGCTGGAAAATCTTTCAAACAAAAATCTTTTGTGATATAATTGAGGCGCTGACCGGTGCGGGGCACGGGTTCAGCGCCTTTTTTGACGGATTGACGACTTTTCGGGGGTACAAACTTGAGTCAGGACGAAAAACAGGAATATACGATCAAAATTATCCCGAAGCACGGGGACGAGATTAAAAATATCCGTATTTCGGCAACGACGCTCAAAGCCGCGATCGGCACGGTTGCCGTCGCCGCGGTATTGCTCGTCGGAACGCTGAGTTATTCGGTTTACAGTACATTTACGGCGCACAATAATGCGTCGGAGATTCAGGAACTGCGTAAGGTCAACGGCATCCAGCAGGAACAGCTTTTGCAGCTTTCGAAGAAAGCAAACAGCCTGCAGGATCAGCTCGACCAGCTCACGAAGCTCGAGAACGATCTTCGCCGTATGTCGGGCGCGGGTCCTGCGGACAGCTCCGTCACGACGGGAACGTCAGGCGATGACGCGAACCATGACGGTCAGGGCGGTCCGTACGTTGCACCGGATCTGGACAATATCGGCGCGACGCTCAACAACATCGAGCAGGGGATCGAGCAGCGCCGTCAATCGCTGCTCGCGTTGCAGGAAGAACTCAAAGCCCGTCAGGAAGCGATGGGAGTTCCCGCTTCCGCGGCAGGCGTTGCAGGCTTTAATGCCAATCCGTACGGTGTCATGGGCAGCAGCCTGATGCCGTCGATCTGGCCGACGCGCGGTGTTGTCAGCAGCCCGTACGGTATGCGCTGGAACGGTTCGGATTTCCATCCGGGCATTGACATCGCGAATGATATGGGCACGCCGATCGTTGCAACGGCCGACGGAACGGTTACGACCGCCGGCTGGAATTCGGGCGGTTACGGCAATATGGTTGACATTGACCACGGCAACGGGATTATGACGCGCTACGGTCATGCGATGCAGGTTGTCGTCAGCGCCGGTCAGCATGTCCGTCGCGGTCAGGTCATCGCATACATGGGAAGCACGGGCTTTTCGACGGGCCCGCACGTTCATTACGAAGTCCGCATCAACGGTCAGGCCGTCAACCCGATTTCGTACCTCTGATCAATATTATATGGAATGGCAAAGGCCGCAGTCTCAAAACCGGGACTGCGGCTTTTTTGACGTCAAATGCGGCGAAACGGCAAACGAAAACGGCATCCTTACGGTCGGGGATGCCGTTTTTCCGTTGTGACGGTCAGAATTTGTCGGCAATCGCCGCTTCGAGGCGGGCGAGTCCCGGTACTTTGCGGAGCGTTTTCGGATCGTAGTTGATCAAAATGCTTCCCGTGACGGGGCTGACTGCCGCTGACGTGACGCCGGTAAATGACGTGACGTAGTCCTTGACCTGCTCGGCGAGCTTGGCGTTGCCGGCGAGGCAGAGATTATACACGCGGAGCCGTCCCGGGATGAAGCTTGCGATTTCCGTCTGCTTCAGGAAGTCCTTAAGCGTCAAAACGGGGGCTTTTTCCGGTGCATCTGACGTGAATGCTTTTTCCATGTCACGTTTCATTTTGCCCGCATGCTGGACGCCGTGTAAAAGCGAAAGGGCGAGCCAGGCGATACCGAATCCGGCATGGAGATTTTTGCCGTACCAAAGCGTTGCGACTGTCCCGATTGCAGCCGCCGAAAGCGGCAGACCGAGCGGGATCTTGCGGAACTCTTGCATGGTTGGTTTTGTCATCGGTTATTCCTCCTTTGTAAAGAATGATTCTCATCACTGAGGTATTTCGACAGGGATAGGGGGTTTTCCTTTTGTATACAATATTTTTCTAAAATGACCGTCAACTATGCCGTTTTTTTCTGTCAATTGTATGTCGCAAAAATATACATCGTATACGGTGCGGGCATGACGGGTGATATGTGAATTCAGTCACGTTTTTCGCGTGTTAATTTGTATACAAAGTATAATTTGATATTAAAATGAATAAATTTGCATCTTGATAACGGCGCAAAACGCCTAGGACACTGTATTCATGACTTTTTTGATGAATAATAAAACTCAATGTTGTATTGACACAGGTTGACAAGATTTCTATAATAGAAGTTACGTTACGGTATTTATGCCTTGCATAAAGACATTTCGCCTTTTACAGCGGACAAACGCGAAGGAGAGTATATTATGTGTAGAATAGGATCAATCAAGAGCAAAGTTCCTGTCCAGCCATCGAAAGCCCTTCATCTGATGCTTCCTCAGCAGGAAGGTCATGATAATTCCGGTTTTGCGATGGTCATGCAAGACTTGTACGGGATTTTCTCCAATTATAAAGATAAACCGCTGCTTTCGCTGGCGTGCACACAGCGCGGCGAGCAGCTTGTTGCCGATTATATGGATGCGCACAACTTCGTACGCCTCGCCGAATGGATTCCGATCCCGGATAAACGCCCGGGACTTGACATCAAGGCGATGCCGTACTACATCTTCCGTAACTACGATTACCCGGAAGATGCCGCGTTTATGTCAAAGGAAGAAAAGGAAAACCTGCTCCTTGACACGCGCCTGGCTCTGCGCAAGATCCTCGACGAGGCCGGCGAAGGCTATGTTTACTCGTTCTGGCCGGATGTGCTGACACTCAAAGAGATCGGCGATCCGCGTGACATTGCGACGTATTTCCATCTTTGGGATGACAACGGCTGCCTTTGCGCGAAGTCGATCGTTGCCCAGTGCCGTCAGAATACGAACTATGACATTGTCCGTTATGCGGCGCATCCGTTCTTCCTGCAGGGCTATACGCTTTGCGCGAACGGTGAGAATACGTTCTACACGAAGAATAAAGAGTTCCAGAAATCCCTGCACCGCGGCTATATCGGTTTTGAGTCCGATTCCCAGTGCTTCCTCAATACGCTCCATTACGTTCATCACGAACTGAAATGGCCGCTCATTTATTACAAACATGTCATTACGCCGCTGCCGTTTGAGGAGATCGCGGATCGTGAGGACAAGGATACGCTGATCGCGATCCGTCAGAGCCTCGCGAACCTCGAGATCAACGGCCCGAATACGATCATCGGCGTTTTGCCGACGCAGGAAATGATCACGTGCTGTGACTCGAAGAAACTGCGTCCTGTCGTCGTCGGCCGCACGGATGACATGGTAGCGATTTCGTCGGAGGTCTGCGGACTGAACGAGATTATGCCGGACCGCGATCAGACGAAGGATATTTATCCGAATGAACGCGAGATTGTCGTGATTGACAATAACCTGGAGGTACAGAGATGGAAACAGTAAGAACACAGGATGTTGGCGTCAATGACCTCAACTGGAAGATAGAATATGATCCCCTGCGCTGTACAATGTGCGGCAGCTGCGTAGCGAGCTGCTCGTTCAAGGCGATTCACGTCGAGATGCAGCGCGTTGACAAGACGGTTTCCGTTGACAATCAGCCGAATCCGGTCAAACGTCACGAGGCGCGCCCGGTGATCAAACAGGTTGCCAGCCTGACGGACTATTGCCGCGGCTGCGGAATCTGCGAGAAAGTCTGCCCGAATAATGCGATCCGCCCGGTTCGCAATCCGGACAGCCGTCAAACGCTCCTCTCTAAAGATCACGGCCCGATCAAACGCGGCGGCCGTACGAATATCAATGCACAGCGCGCGCTTGACAGCATTGTCGTCGGTCGTATTTCGCAGATGACGGACCCGTCGCTTGACGCTGCCCGCCATACGTTTGACATTCGTTCCCCGTTCGGACGTGTCCTTTCGGCCAAGGAACTGCCGTTCAAGATCGTTGACGGCAAGCTTGTCCCGGCCGGTCATACGCCGCCGGTTCATTGGATTTATCCGCTGATTTTCTCGGATATGTCCATCGGTGCACTGTCGACGCGTGCCTGGGAAGCCGTTGCTCTCGCCGTCGGTTATTTGAACGAAAAATGCGGACTCCCGGTTCGCATGAGTTCCGGTGAAGGCGGTATGCCGGTCAAACTGCTCGAGTCCGAGTATCTCAAATATTTCATTATCCAGATCGCTTCGGGTCATTTCGGCTGGAACCGTATCATTAAAGCGATGCCGCATATGGTGACGGATCCGGCGGGCATTCTCATCAAGATCGGTCAGGGCGCAAAACCGGGTGACGGCGGACTTCTGCAGAGTGCAAAAGTTGCCGAACACGTTCAGGCGATCCGCGGTGTCCCGAAAGCAACCCTTGCTTCGCCGCCGAACCATCAGGGCCTGTATTCCATCGAGGAATCCGTCCAGAAGATGCATCTTTCCATGAACGCAGCCTTCGGTTTCCGCGTTCCGGTTGCGATTAAATGTGCGGCTTCGGCAACGTCAGTTTCTGTCTACAACAACCTGCTTCGCGATCCGTACAAGATCTGCGGCGGTTTCTTCATTGACGGTATCCAGGGAGGTACGGGCGCAGCCAACGAGGTTTCGCTCGATCATACGGGTCATCCGGTTGTTTCGAAGATCCGTGACTGCTATCTTGCAGCCGTCAAACAGGGCCTTCAGGGACAAATTCCTCTCTACGGCGGCGGCGGCATCGGCATGACGGGAAATGCCGCAGCCGATGCGTTCAAGATGATGTGCCTCGGCGCAAACGGCGTGTTCTGCGGCAAAGTTCTCATTCAGCTTCTCGGCTGCATCGGCAACGAACAGGGACGCTGCAATTCCTGCAATACCGGTAAATGCCCGATGGGTATCTGCACGCAGGATCCGCGACTCGTCAAACGCCTTGACATTGACCGCGGCGCTCAGAAGATTGTCGATTACGTTCTCGCATTTGACAACGAGCTCAAAAAGCTCATGGCTCCGATCGGCAACAGTTCGCTTCCGATCGGACGCAGCGATGCGCTCGTTTCGACGGACAAAGCCATTGCCGATCGTCTCGGCATCCAGTATGTATGCTGAGTGTGCGTAGGATTTAAGGGAGGATAAGCGAATGCTTAAGATAGAAACCATGAAAGGACATGAACGCATGTCCACTCAGGATCTCCTGCTGCAAATCGGCGCTGCCGTCAAGCAGGGAGAGACGGATTTCGAGGTCCACGCATCCGGCCAGCACGATATCGGCGGTCCGTTGTGGCATCCGGAAGGAAAAGAACTGCATTTCCACATCTGGAATGCCGGTCAGCGCGCCGGTTCGATGTGCCTGCCGGGGACGAAAATTCTCATCGAAGGTTCCTGCTCGGCTGACGTCGGTTGGCTGAATGCAGGCGGTATTATTACGGTTCGCGGTGACGCGGGCGATACGGCGGGACATTGCTCTTCGGGCGGTAAAATTTATATCGGCGGACGCGGCGGTACGCGTACGGGTTCGCTGATGAAACACGATCCGCTTTATGAAGATCCGGAACTCTGGGTCCTCAAAAATGTCGGTTCGTTCTCGTTCGAATTTATGGGCGGTGGTAAAGCTGTCGTCTGCGGCTATGACAGTGCCCAGTTTGACTCGGTTCTCGGCGAACGTGCCTGTGTAGGCATGGTCGGCGGCACGGTTTACGTCCGCGGTCCGATCGGTACGTATCCGAAAGATATCAAATGTCTGCCGCTCGATGACACGGATATTGAGTTCCTCGACGGCGGTATGGATTCGTTCCTCGAACATATTGCTCGTCCGGAACTCCGTCAGGAACTTTCAGATTGGAGCCAGTGGCATAAACTTTGCCCGCTGTCTTTCGAAGAAAAACAGGCCGGTGCCAATAAAGCCCCGAATCTTCACGAATTTCGCGTCAAGGAATGGGTCAAAGGCGGTATTTTCTCCGACGTTGCCCATGATGACTTTGCCGTTCATAATACGATCAGCCACGGACTTTACCGTCTGCGTGTTCCGAGCTGGGATAACGCGAAATATGTGGCACCGTGCGAATTCAACTGCCCGACGGGGATTCCGACGCAGCGCCGTTACGATTTGATTCGTCTCGGCAAGGTCGAGGAAGCCGTACAGCTTGAACTTGACTATACGCCGTTCCCGGGTTCCGTCTGCGGTTCGGTTTGCCCAAATCCGTGTATGGATGCCTGCACGCGCGGAACGATTGACGAGCCGATCCAGATCGGCATGCTCGGTTTCCTTTCTGCGTACGCACAGGTTGAACCGCCGAAAGTACATACGGGCAAGAAGATTGCGATTATCGGCGGCGGTGTTGCGGGTCTTTCGACGGCTTGGCAGCTCGCGCGTAAAGGTCACAGTGTCACGGTTTATGATGACGCGGATCATATCGGCGGCAAGCTCGAGCAGGTTATTCCGCGCGGCCGTCTGCCGCATGAACTCTTGCAGGCGGAACTCAAGCGCATCGAGAGTGTCGGTGTCAAGTTCGTGTCGAAGTGCAAAGTTGACGCGGAAGCGTTTGAAGCACTCCGCGCCGATAATGACGCAGTCGTCGTTGCAACAGGCGGTACGAAGTCGCGTTATTTCCCGTGGGAAGGCGTTGAAAACCTGACGATGGGTCTCCAGTATCTGAAGGCGATTAACCGCGGTGAGAAACCGGCTACGGGCAAACACGTCGTTGTTATCGGCGCAGGCAACTCCGGTATGGATACGTGCCGCGGCGCGTACGAGATGGGCGCTGAGACGGTTGTAGCGGTTGATGTGCAGAAACCGGCTGCTTTTGCAAAGGAAATCGCGTATATCGAAGGCCTCGGCGGTAAACTCGTTTGGCCGTTCTTTACGAGCAAGATCACGAAGGAAGGCGTTTACGCCAATGACGGACGCTTTATCCCGGCCGATCAGGTTATCGTGTCGATCGGTGAAGCACCGGAGCTCGATTTCCTGCCGAAGACGGATGAGATTAAGATGTTCCGCAATACGTGGGTCATTCCGAATAAAGATAAGTCAATCCTTCCGGGCGTTTATGCCGCGGGCGATACGATTAAGCCGGGCCGCTTGACGGATGCAATCGGTGACGGCCGGAAAACGGCATGGTATGTCGATCAGTATGTCATGGGCAAGGAAACCGTTCCGTTCCCGCAGAAGGAAAAGATTCCGGCGGAGCGTCTCGCGAAAGCGTATTTCGAGCGCTGCCATCATTGTGCACTCGGTGATCCGGTTGACGATCATACGCGCTGCGTAAGCTGCGGTACGTGCCGTGATTGTAAGATGTGTCTCGAGTCGTGTCCGGAAAAAGCGATTACCCGCAATGAGCTGCCGGACGGTTCGTGGGAGTATGTATCGGATCCGAATCGATGCATCGGCTGCGGTATTTGCGCCGGTGTCTGCCCCTGCGGTGTATGGACGATTCAGGATAATCCGGAGAAGATCCCGATGTATTCGACGGGCGCGAAGGCTTGAGTGTCAGGCGATTTGACATAAGGTAGAATATGAAAGGCGGTGTCCCGGTTGGGGCGCCGCCTTTTTGATTGGTAAATAATTGATTTTATCAACCACATTTTTGACAGGTAATCATGACGAGGCGGGACAGAGATGCACGGCCGAATGCCTGAGCTGCAGGCTAAAATGACTCCGTTTTCGCTTAATGAAAGCCGCCTGAATCAAATCGCTGCGCTTAGGCAATTCAGGCGGCGGGCGAAAACGGAGTCATTTCTTGACGCCTTGTTGCAGCAACGGCATTCGGCCGTGCATCTCTGTCCCTTATGTTATCTTTTTATCGTAACAAAAAAGGAGCCGCTCTCGTACACATTTTGAGAGCGGCTCCTTTGACAGTCGGACGGACCGACGATTATTTATCTTTAGACGCCATGAAGTCTTTGAGGATTTGGCGTTTGGCGATTTTGCCGGTTGTCGTACGAGGCAGACGGTCGAGCTGATGGAATTCGCGCGGGATTTTGAAGAGGGCGAGGTTGGCCTGCAGGAATTTTTTCAGTTCGCGGATGTTGACGTGGTCTCCTTCGTGAACACTGTAGAAGCAGGCACCGGCCTGTCCGCGGAGTCGGTCTTCGATGCCGATGACGGCAGCTTCGTCGATGCCCGGGAAGCGGTAGATGAGTTCTTCAACTTCACGCGGGTAGATGTTTTCGCCCATGCTGATGATCATGTCTTTGAGGCGGTCGACGATGAAGATGTAGCCTTCGTCGTCCATGTGAGCGACGTCGCCGGTGTGGAGCCAGCCGCCGCGAAGTGCGTTTTTCGTTGCATCCGGGAGGTTCCAGTAGCCGAGCATGACGTTGCCGCCGCGGATGACGAGTTCGCCGTTTTCGCCTTTCGGGACGTCATGACCGTCACTGTCGAGGAAGCGGCATTCGATTCCCGGCAGGAGTTTACCGATGGAGCCGATGATGGATTTGTCACGCGGATTGAGCGTCGTAACCGGCGAGGCTTCGGAGAGGCCGTAGCCTTCAACGATCGTGATGCCGAATTTATCGCGGAAGTCTTCGGCGATTTTGAGCGGCAGGGTCGTTCCGCCGCTGACGACGAGGCGCAGTGACGCCATGTCTTCCGGTTTGCCGAGTTTTGTCAGCAGACTGCAGATCGACGGGACGATGTAGAGGTCGTTGATTTTTTCCGTGCGGATAACTTCGATCGTTTCTTTCGGCGTGAAGGAGTCGAGGATGACGATCGAACCGCCGCAGAAGAGCGGATAAAGGATCGAGCAGGTCCAGCCGAAGCAGTGATACATCGGCAGAACGCAGAGGGATTTCTGCTCCGGGCCGGCTCCCATGACGCGCATCTGGGATGCATTGACACAGAGATTGCGGTGGGAAAGGACAGCGCCTTTCGGCGAGCCCGTTGTGCCCGACGTATAGATGATGACGCACGGATTGTTTTCGTCAAAGTCTGCGGGGAGTTCCGGCGCATTTTTCAGACCGGCTTTTTTCTTCATCGCGTTGCGAATGTCATGCTGGTAAACGCGGCGGTCCCAATGCATGGCCGCCATGGCGTCGACGAGGTTCAGCGGCTGATACGTCAATAAATGACGGATGCCGGCATCTTTGATGATGTAGGCGATTTCGCGGTTGCTGAGCTGGAAGTTGATCGGGACGGAGATGGCTCCGAGCGATGCGATTGCCATGTAGCACATGACATATTCGGCGCTGTTGCGCGAGAAAATGCCGACGCGGTCGCCGCGGCGAATACCGACGGCATAAAGGCGATTGCGGCAGTTGATCATGCCTTCCTGGATATCGCGGTACGTCAAACGACGGTCATGGTCGACAATGGCCAGGGCATCCGGTTCGCCGCGGTAAAGCAGTTCGTGTACAAACATAGTATGTAATCCGTTCCTTTCTGCGGCGCCTCAAGGACTGCCGCTCGAGATCGATGCGATTTTCTTTGTGAAACACTTAAATTTTACCGCATTGCGGCAAAGAAATCAATAAAAATTTAGAACCTGGTACTAAAACCGTGGTACCAGGCTCTAAAATGACATGCTTATTTCTTTTGAATATGACGGAATTTACGCAGTTTGAAACGGCGCATAACCTGTGCTTCTTCGCGCCCGAGTGTGCTGTGCTGGTAACTGTAGCCGAAGTAAACGAGCAGTCCGACCGCACACCAGACGAAGAAACGAATCCACGTGTCAAGCGGTAAATTGTACATGAGATATCCGCACGCGAGAACGGCGAGCGGCGCGATAATCCAAACTGCCGGGCAGCGGAACGAACGCTGCAGATGCGGTTTGGAAAGGCGCAGAACCATGACGCCGATGGCCGCAACGAGGAACGCACTGAGTGTTCCGATGTTGGCCATTTCGGCGATGAGTCCGATCGGTGCAAATCCCGCGATCAGCGAGACGAATGCGGCGCCGAGAACCGTGACAATGTACGGCGTATGGTAACGTTTGTGAATTTTGCAGACACGTGCCGGAACCATGCCGTCGCGGCTCATCGCAAAGAAAATGCGGGCCTGTCCGTAAAGGAGAACGAGAAGAACCGTTGTGATACCGGCGATGGCGCCGACGCCGACAATTGCGGATCCGAGACGATATCCGATGTAGCGCAGGGCAAAGGCGACCGGTTCCGGGTTGTTGAGTTCCGTATACGGAACGACGCCCGTCAAAACGCCTGCGACGACAACGTAAAGTGCCGTGCAGATGACGAGTGAACCGATAATCCCGATCGGCAGGTCATGGGCCGGATTTTTACATTCTTCGGCGGTTGTGGCAACCGCGTCAAAGCCGATATAGGCGAAGAAAACGATGGCCGCGCCGCCCGCGATACCGGCGAATCCGAACGGCATGAACGGATCCCAGTTTGCCGTGTCAACATGCGGAGCCGCGAGGAACAGGAAGATGAAAATCGCCGCGAGTTTGATGAAAACGAGGATGCGGTTGAGTTTTGAACTCCCCTGTGTGCCGCGGATCAGGAAAATTGACAGTAAAAGGGTGATAAAGATCGCCGGAATGTTGATGATGCCGCCGTCGGCGGGAACATGAGTCAGCGCGTGCGAGACTTCGATACCCGCAGATTGTAACAGTCCGACGACGTATCCGGACCAGCCCGAAGCGACGGCGCTCGCCGTAACGGTGTATTCGAGGATCAGATTCCAGCCGACGATAAACGCGATAAATTCGCCGAGTGACGCATAGGTGTACGTGTACGCGCTCCCCGATGCAGGCACGATCGACGAAAATTCGGCGTAGGCAAGACCCGCGAGGGCGCAGGCACAACCGGAAAGAATAAAGGAAATGGTAACGGCAGGGCCGGCATAGCGTGCAGCCGCTACACCGGTCAGAACGAAGATACCGGTGCCGATGACGCAGCCGATGCCGAGCAGAATGAGGTCAAAAGCTCCGAGAGTTTTTGCCATGCCGGAATCCGCCGCCGTCTCGCGCATTTGAGCAATACTTTTGGTGCGAAAAAGACGAAATCGTTTCATGATAGATCGTAACTCCATTCTTTTGAGAGTGATGTATCTTATTATATAGCGATTTCGTATTTGACGTCAAAATTTTTTGCTCACCAGCGTTCAATCCATGCTTTGAAGTCTTCCGGGCGGCTGTTGATGACGAGTTCTTCCGGGAAGTCGTATTTCTCGATCATTTCGCGCGCGTATTCGTGGTTGCCGACGTCAAGGTCAATGTGAGCATCACTGCCCATGATGACCATGGTTCCGGCGCGGCGGCATGCCGCGAGGAGTTCCCCGACGAGTTCGCGCGCACCGTAGCGGCTTCCTCCCGGGCGGTATGAGCTGTTGTTGATTTCGATCATGACATGATGAACGGCCGCGGTGCGGGCAATGCGGTCAAAGTCAACGGGATAGTGCGGATTGTCCGGATGACCGATGATACGGACTTTCGGGTTGCGCATGGCGCCGACGATGGCGCGCGTGTTTTCTTCTTTTGTTCCCGGGGCGATGCAGGGTTCATGCAGGCTCGCGATGGCGTAGTCGAGTTTTTTGAGCGTTTCGGCACGCAGATCGGTGCTGCCGCTGTAGTCGAGGATGTTGAGTTCGGCACCTTTTAAGATGTCAATGCCGTATGCTTCGGGACGGATGACTCGCAGGTTGTAGAAGTAAATTTCGTTGCAGGTGCCCGGCATGGCAGGCGCATGTTCGGTGAGGCCGATGAGTTTGAGGCCTTTTTCTTTGGCTGCGGTGACCATTTCACGGACGGTGCTGTATGCGTGGCCGCTGGCGATCGTATGCATATGGGCGTCAAGTAAGTCTTTCATAAATGCTGCCTCCTAGATGCTGTGTTGTGATACTTGTCTCATTATAGCATAAAAAGGCGGGATCACGGTACACGATCGTAGGCCTGAGCTGCGGCTAAAAGGCGGGTCAATCGTGCGTTTTCTGCTAAAAGGCGGGATCACGATCCACGATCGTATGCCTAAGCTGCAGCTAAAAAAATCCGTTTTCGCTTAATGAAAGCCGCCTGAATCAAATCGCTGCGCTTAGGCAATTCAGGCGGCGGGCGAAAACGGATTTTTTTCTTTACGCCTTCTTCAGCAACGGCCTACGATCGTGTACCGTGATCCCTTACGTTATAGTGCTAAGGTATATGGCGTTTTTACAGCAAAAACGGCAGAAAGCGCACGCTTGACCCTTACGCAGCGGTTTAACGTGTCAATTTATTCGGTCAGGTTGGTTTGACAGGTCAGTTTCGAGGGGCGGATTTGGACGGCGAGGATGCTGACGATGACGAGGATGCCGCCGAGGATTTGGAGCGGTGAGAGGATTTCGCTCAGGAAAATCCAGCCGAGGGCGGCGGCGATGAGGGGATTGACGGCGGTGAAGAGGCCGGCTTTTTCGGCTCCGGTGTATTTTTGGGCGAGCGGCTGGAAGGTGAAGCCGAAGACGGAGCAGATGAAGATGAGGGCGAGGACGGCGGCCCATGCGGTCATGTCAGGCGGAAGGGCGATTGTTCCCGTTCCCGCGGAGACGGTGAGTCCGCCGATGCCGAGTATGCCCATTTGGAGAATGCCGAGGAGGATCGGATCGCTTTCACCGGTAAAACGGCTGGTGAGGATGATCCATCCGGCATAACAGAACGAACCGCAGAGGCAGATGAGTTCGCCCGTTGAGAAGCCCGGAACGTTTCCTTTCATGGTCAGGAAGAAGATGCCGGTGACGATGATGACAGTCACGATGACAGTACGGAGAGGCGGACGATGTTTGTTGATGACGGCTTGAAGGAGGATGACCCAAACGACAGCGGTGTTTTCGAGCATGGCGGCCATGGAGGAGTCAATGGTTTCGAGGCTGACCATTTCGCAGCCCATGCAGGCGAAAAGAAGGCCGCCCAAAATGACGGATGCACGGACCGTTTGACGTGTCAAATGACGCAGACGACCGTGAAAGAGCAGGCAGAGAATGAGAAATGTCAATGTAAAACGAACGCCGAGCAGGTTCCACGGTGTCATACCGGCGAGTCCGATTTTCGAAAATAAATAGGATGTACTGCGCGATGCGATGACGAGCAGGAGCAGCAGGTCTGCCTGTTTTGCCGTCATGATGAATTCCCCCTTTTGTTGAATCTGATTGTATGATACGATGAAATCAGTTAAGAGAGAATAGCAAAGCATTCTTATCGGTATGGACGAAAATGCAAAGGAGGAGGGCGCATGGATACGGAGAAATGCCGGCTGCTTTTGCAGGCGGTCGAGGCGGGGAGTTTTTCGGCTGCCGCGGAAGTGGGACATTATACGCCGTCGGGGGTTATGCGCGCTGTCAATGCGCTCGAAAACGAACTCGGATGTCATGTCATTGCGCGTAGTGCGCAGGGCATTGTCGTGACGAAGGACGGGGAACGGTTGCTCCCGATTTTGCGCCGGTTTTTGCAGTGTGAGGAGGAGATGTTTCAGGTCAGTGCGCAGATTCGCGGACTCGTCACGGGCAATATTACGGTCGGCACGTATTTCAGTCTCGCGGCGAATTGGCTTCCGCCTGTGCTGAAAGCGTTTCGGTGTCAATATCCCGGTATTACGGTCAGGCTTGAGGAATGTGCGAATCATGATATGTATGCGGGACTTGCCGAACGGCGTTTTGACTGTTGTTTGACGACGCGGCGTCCGTTTCACGGGGATTGGATTCCGCTGATGCGGGACGAAATGCTCGCTTGGCTGCCGCCGGATCATCCGCTCGCGAATGCCGCGTCATTTCCGGTCAAACGGTTTGCCGAAGAGTCGTTTATTCAGCCGCTTCCGGGGCAGGATACGGATGTTGAGCGGATTTTGACGTCAGAGGGGATTACGTGTCAGCCGGCGTATTCGTCGGTTGACAATTATACGACGTACCGCCTTGTGGAGGCGGGGCTCGGTGTCAGTATGAATAATCGGTTGATGACGGCGTCATGGAACGGGCGTGTTGTGACGGTTCCCCTTGACCCACCGCATTTTATTGAGCTCGGGATTGTTCTGCCGTCAGTCAAAAATGCGCCGCCTGCCGTGCAGCGGTTTATTCGGTTTTTGCAGGAGAATCGTGAAACGGGAATTTGAATTGCGTACTAAAGGTGGGATCGCCGCGCGCGGCGATCCCTTACTTTTCGGTAATACGTTACTTAATAACTCGTTTTATGACAGCGTGAGGGTTAGGGGATGAAACCGCTGACTTGCTGCGAAAAGCGTAAAGAAAAAATCCGTTTTCGCCGGAGCCTTGTACCTTTTAAGCGCAGCGGTTTGGTACAAGGCGACTTGATTAAGCGAAAACGGATTTTTTTAGCGGCAGTGTCGGAAGCAGTTTCAGCCCCTAACCCGCCTTTTATTGTTTGCGGATGTTCGAGATGTTGCGGGCGCGGGTTTCGACTTCGCGGCGGTGATCCATGTAGCGTTTGGTTTCAGCGACGATGACACCGGAGAGTGCGATGAGCGCGATAAGGTTCGGGATGGCCATGAGGCCGTTGACGATGTCCGCGAGGACCCAGATGGCTTCGAGTTTCAGGAAAGCACCGGAAGCGATGAGGGCGATGAAAATGATGCGGTACGGAAGAACGCCTTTCGTGCTGCCGAAAAGGTAGATGCAGGCGCGTTCGCCGTAGTAGTTCCAGCCGAGGATCGTCGTGAAGGCGAACAGGATGAGCGCGACGGTCAAAAGCTGACTGCCGATCGGGCCGTAAGCGGACGCGAATGCCGCTGCCGTCATGGCGGCGCCGGCCGTGTCACCGCACCAGACACCCGTCAAAATGAGGGCAAGTCCCGTCATGGAGCAGATGATGATCGTGTCAATAAATGTACCCGTCATGGAAATGAGACCCTGTTCGGCAGGCCATTTTGTTTTGGCGGCGGCAGCGGCAATCGGCGCGGAGCCGAGACCGGATTCGTTGGAGAATACGCCGCGGGCAACGCCGTTCTGCATGGCCATCATGATCGTGGAACCGGCAAATCCGCCGACAGCGGCTTCGCCCGTGAAGGCACTGCGAATGATCATGGCGATGGCATCCGGGACAACGGAAATGTTAATGATAATGAGACCGAGACTGATGATGACGTACATGAGCGCCATAAACGGGATAATTTTTGACGCGACGCGGGCGATGCTCTGCAGTCCGCCGAGGGTAATTGCGGCGATGAGAAGTGTCAGGGCAATGTCAGTTGCGACTTTCGGGATACCGAAGGCGATTTCCGTACTGTCAACGATGGCGTTGACCTGCGGGAATGTACCGATACCGAGGAAGGCGACGAGAATTGTCGCGACGGCGAAGAACGTGGCGAGCGGTTTGTATTTTTCGCCCATACCGTTGCGGATGTAGTACATCGGACCGCCGGCGATTTCACCTTTGTTGTCAACGCTGCGGTATTTGACGGCAAGCAGTCCTTCGGAATATTTCGTGGCCATACCGAAAAATGCGGCCATCCACATCCAGAACAGCGCGCCCGGACCGCCGACTTTGATCGCCGTTGCGACGCCGACGATGTTGCCTGTACCGATTGTTGCGGCCAGTGCGACGCAGAGCGCTTTGAAACTTGACACGTCACCTTCGCCTTTGTTTTTGGCGCCGAAGATGAGTCCGAGTGCACGCGGCAGACGGAAAACCTGCAGCAGATGCAGGCGGATGGTGAGGAAAATGCCGGTGCCGACAAGCAGCGTAATCAGCGGCGGTCCCCACATGAATGAATCGATGGCATTCAAAATAGGAAGTAAAGATTCCATAAGTTCCTCCTCACAGGGAGTTTTGTCCCCAAACTATAAACATTAGTCCCTTCTAAAAAGACAATACTTATCATAACACAGAATGTAGTATTTGTCTTGTTAATTTTCATCTTTTTTTAAGAAATTTTGCCTTTTTTAGCGGAAATACTTTGTATACATGTTAAATGATGGGAATTGTATCGGTTTGACGCAGGTTCGATCGCGGTTATGAACAAATTTTTCCGGTACATGTCAATGTCAGGCAGTCTATCCCCGGATTGATGTGCCGGGGGTGTGTCAGTGTCAGGGACAAGTCAGCGACGTGAGGCGTTTCGTGGACAGGTACGAAGAAACATGATAGAATAATTCGTAAGCTGACTGTCAATCGGAAAGGGGAGTGAACGATGAAAGATCCGAAAATGGAAGGCATGCGCCGTTTGCAGGCAAGTATCGACCTGCTCGAACAGCGTATGAAGATCGATTCCAACGATCTCGAGTATGAATCGCACCTGCGTCAAAAACGTCAATTGCAGGCGATCCTCAATCACATGAAGGAAAAAGAAGCGGACGAGCACAATCTCTGAGCTTTTCAGGAAAGTTCCATAATCGTTCCGTAGAATATAAACGTCAAAAGGTCAAAAGAAAAGAGGAATATTATGTCAAAGCGTATGACAATGGATGAAGTGTTAAAAGAATACGGTGTTCCGCAGATCAAGCTCGATATTCATGCCACGCGCAGCGAGTGCCTGAAACTTCGCGAAAAGCTCATGGCAATCCGCGACCTTTCGCAGGGAAATGAGCAGGGATATCTGGACATCGACTGCAAGCTCTATATTGACGTCGATGACATCGACCGTTATCTGTCGGGCGAGCTCGACACGATCGGCGAGATCTACGCATTCCCGGAAGACATCAAATCCTATAAAGGTTAAACCGTTCATTTTACGATAAAGGGGAATTACTTACATGAAATTGAAACAATTTGTCGCTGCCTCACTGAGTGCAGCCATGATTTTGACGGCTGTTCCGGTCGGCATCGGCAGCGTTCTGCCGTCAAGTTCGATTGTCAGCACGGCGTATGCGGCAAAAGGCGGCGCGAAAATGTCGATCCCGTCTGCTCCGAAAGCTCCGGCTGCCGCGCCGAAAGCGAATACGGCTCCGTCCGCGGGATCGGAAAGCAAGTCCGTTTCGGGTAACGGTGCCAATTATGCGCCGTCGAAGGACGCAAAATCGCTCAGCCCGACGGCTCCGAATGCAAATGCAAAAACGAACGCCGCTGCGGGAACGCAGGCTCAGAGCAGTTCCCGTTTCGGCAGCATCATGCGTAATATCGGCCTTTTTGCCGGCGGCATGTTCCTCGGATCGATGCTGGCAAGCCTCTTCGGGGGCAGCGGTTTGATGGCCGATATTCTCGGTGCGCTTGCCAACGTTGCGATGATTTTCGTCGCGATTATGGTCCTCCGCTGGATTTGGAACAAGTTCCGCGGCAGCAAGAACAATGACCCGTATCATCAGAATCAGAGCTACAATTCGACGCGCAATACGGATTCCTATCAGTCCGCGCAGACGCGCCCGATTGACATCACGCCGCGTGACAGTCATCCGGGGACGGATTATGACGCCAAATCCACGGCAGACCGGTATCGTAACCGCTGATAACGGATTTTGACATGAGGCACCGTCCGGCATCCCGGATTGACGGTTGATATCATGCCGTACTGCCGGGGCGTGTCGGATGACCGGTCGTCAATTCGGCCGGAAAATTGACATCACAATGCGACAGTTTGAGCAGGCCCTGCAGGACAGGGCCTGTTTTGTCATGAAAGGAACGTTTTACTGTGAAAGATTCGACATTACAGGCCGTATCGGACCTGATTGACCGTTATCCGGCACTTGACACATGCCGACGTGACCTCGAAGACGCCGTGCGCGTACTCTGCGAAAGTTTCGCGGGCGGTCATAAACTCCTGACCTGCGGAAACGGCGGCAGTGCCGCAGACGCCGAGCATATCGTCGGCGAACTCATGAAAGGGTTCCTGCTGCCGCGCCGATTGACGGGGGACATCGCCGCGTCAATCCGCGAGACTGCACCCGAAAGCGCCGATTACCTCCTCGAAAATCTGCAGGGAACGCTCCCGGCGGTTTCACTCGTCGCGGAAACGGCACTTACGACGGCGTTTGCGAACGATCAGGCCGCCGATCTCGGGTTTGCCCAGCAGGTTCTCGGACTCGGCAACGCGGGCGATGTCCTGCTTGCAATTTCGACGAGCGGCAATTCGAAAAACGTTGTCTACGCCCTTCAGGTCGCCCGCGCCAAACGCGTCACATCAATCGCCCTGACGGGAAAATCCGGCGGCCGCATCGCCCGCGAGCATCTCGCTGACGTCACCATCCGCGTCCCCGATGACGAAACGTTCCGCATCCAGGAACTCCATCTCCCCGTATACCATATGCTCTGTATCGCCGTCGAAAACGAATTTTTCGGCGCGTAACCCCAAGGACCCGGCCACAAAAGCCGGGTTCTTTTTCTATGTAACCGAAACCGAGGGACAGCGGGGCGTTGATGCGGCCGGTTTGCTGCAGGAGGTCAAAAAAGTCGGTTTTCGCACGGAGCCTGCATTGTTCGTCCAAGCGAAGCGCGTTTGATGCAGGCGACTATGATTAAGCGAAAACCGATTTTTTTGGCCGGGCAGCTTTTAAGGCCGCATCAACGCCCCGCTGTCCCGTCCCCCTGCTGCCGTCCGGGTTAAGAGAATTTGACGCGTCAAACTAAAGGAAAATTTTCACATAAGAAGGAAATCGGCCCTGCGGCAGGGAATACTCTCCTAGATAAACGAAAAGAACAGGGATTATTGCAAGGGGGAACCTATTATGGCACATTTATCGGAACGGGATCTCATGAAGCTCGCGAACGGCAGTGACGTACGCGGCGTTGCCGTCGGCGGGGTTGCGGATGAACCGGTGACACTCACGGACGAAGCAGCAAGCCGGATTACCGTCGGTTTCATTGACTTCTTAAAAGAGCGCACGGGCAAACAGCTCAAGGATCTGCATGTCGCCGTCGGGCACGACTCGCGTATCTCCGCGCCGCAGCTCAAAAAGGTCGTCCTCGAGGCACTCACGGCTCTCGGCGTCAACGCACTCGACTGCGGCCTCGCGTCAACACCGTCGATGTTCATGTCAATCGTTTTCCCGGAGACGAAAATGGACGGTTCGATCATGATCACGGCAAGCCTTCTGCCGTTCAACCGCAACGGACTGAAATTCTTCACGAAAGACGGCGGTGTCGAGCACGAAGATGTCATCGCGATCCTCAAAGCCGCATCGCGTGAGCCGGATCTGCACGGCAATATCGCAAACGTGCCGAAATATGACCTCATCGGCCGCTATTCCGAGCATCTCTGCGCGAAAATCCGTCAGGCGCTCGGCGGTGCGGATAAACCGCTCGCGGGAATGCATGTCGTCGTCGATGCCGGAAACGGCGCGGGCGGTTTCTTCGCGTCAAAGATTCTCGACGTGCTCGGTGCGGATACGACGGGAAGCGTTTTCCTTGACCCCGACGGACATTTCCCGAATCATATCCCGAATCCGGAGAACAAGCAGGCCATGGCGGCGATTCGCCAGGCCGTACTTGACAGTCATGCCGACCTCGGACTCATTTTTGACACGGACGTCGACCGTATGAGCGCAGTACTTGCAAACGGCGAAAGTGTCAACCGCAACGCGCTCATCGCGATGATGTCGGCGATTCTCGCGCCGGATTATCCGGGCAGCACGATCATCACGGACTCCGTCACGTCCGACGAACTCACCGTTTTCCTCGAACAGGAACTCGGATTGAAGCATCTGCGCTTTAAACGCGGCTATAAGAATGTCATCGACAAATGCATCGAGCTCAACAAGGCCGGCACGATCTCGCCGCTCGCGATCGAGACGTCGGGACACGGCGCACTGTCCGAGAACTATTACCTCGACGACGGTGCATACCTTGCCGTCAAACTCCTCATCGCGGCCGCGAAGATGAAACAGGAAGGCAAAGACCTCGCTTCACTCATCGCGAAACTCGGCTATCCGGTCGAGAGCAGCGAATACCGCATGAAGATCATGGGTGAGGAAGATTTCCACGCTTACGGCGAGAATGTCCTCAAAGTCTTCGAACTGCGCGCCAAGGAAGCGGGTATTGATGTCGCGAAGCCGTCGTATGAAGGTGTGCGCCTCGTTTTCCCGAACGGCTGGGCACTCCTCCGCATGTCACTGCATGACCCGAATATGCCGCTCAATGTCGAGAGCCGCGAGCAGGGTGGTACGAAAGCGATCCTCGCTGACGTCAAAGAACTCCTGCACGGCTGCGACTCGCTCGATCTTTCGCTGCTGCATTAAATGATTCCCTCGGAACCGGTTTGCAACTGCCCCGCAGATGCATGCCGGTTCTTTTACTTGCGGTTTTGACTTAACGCGCGGGTTAGTACCAGATTGCAAGACAGAAAAATCCTTTTCTGATATAATAAGAAATAGTCTTTTGGAAAGGATTATCACAAATGAATGAATCTCGCATTACACCGTTGACGGAAAGCGGCCTGATGACGGCCCTGCTGGTCGTTTTGGCCATGGCGGCTTTGTATCTGCCGGTCTTCGGCATGTTTGCGGCCATGCTTTGGCCGATCCCGCTCGTCGTTTTGACAACGCGTCAGGGCATGCGCTGGGGCGTTATGGTCGCGTTCGGCGCGATGGTTCTCATGGCGTCGCTTCTCGAACCGGTCACGGCACTTCAACTCGTTTTGGCGCTGGCGCCGGGGGCGATTGCACTCGGAGTCGGTTTCGCGCGGAAATGGCCTGCCGGGCGGACGTTTTTGACGGCTGCCGGCGTATCGATTCTCGCGAAGATCACGACGTTTGCCGTATTGTTCCTTATCACGTCCGTCAATCCGCTGACGATGGAAGTGAACGCGCTCAATCAGTCGTATGACGCGTCATTTGCCATGTACGAGAGTATGGGGATGGATGAGGAGATACTCGCCGAAAGCCGGGAACAGTCAAAATTTGTCATTCAGATGATGATGACGCTGCTGCCGCTCATTGTCGTCCTGATGGGACTTTTGGACACGGCGATTTCGTACCTCGTCGGTACGCGCGTACTGCGGCGGCTCGGCCATTCCGTCCCGGAGATGCCGCCGTATGCCGAATGGCGTCTGCCGTCGGTTTTCCTGTTTATTTTCGGGTTTTCTCTGCTCGCGATTTATTGGGGAGACAGCCGTCAATGGCAGATTTTATATCAGGCCGGTATGAATTTCTGTGTATTTTCGATGATCGCCGGATTTATTCAGGGAACGGCGATCCTTACGGCGCTTTTTGACCGTCATCAGGTACGGCGGCTTTGGCGCGTCGTTCTGTTTATCCTGATCTTTTTAAACGGCCTTTTCCTGCAGATCGTGGCGGTTATGGGGCTTTTCGACATGGTCTTTGACTATCGGAAACGGCTTGCGGATCGGGATAAACGTGCCCGTTGAGGGATTCGGAATTGAGGTGAAAGAATGCCACGCAATCTATCGGCATGGATCGACCTGTTGATCCATCTCTTTGTTATGCTGGTGCTGATCAGCGTTTTGTCATGCTACAATGTCTACGTTGCGGCGATCGGAGCCGTGGTTTGGCTTGTCCTCGCGGCTTTTGCGCGCGAACGCTGTCTTGACCGGGCGCACCGGTTTACGCGTTATTGCCGCAATGTCGTGCGGAATCTGAACGAAATGATGAATTATGCGGTTGAGGAACTGCCGCAGGCGATTCTCGTCGTCAACCGCAATGATCGTCTCATGTGGTGCAGCAGCCAGTTGACGCGGTATCTCGGCGTCAAACCGGAAGCCGGTATTGACGTCAAGGATTTCTGGCCGAATATCATCATTGACCCGATCTGGGGAACAACGGGCGAATATGTGTTTGCTCACGAAGACCATTATTATCAGGTTTATCACCGCCCCGTTCCCGTCGTACAGGGCGAAGAACCGCTCATGGCATTTTATGTGCAGGATATTTCGGATTTCGAGCATTTAAAGACGCAGTTCCGGGAAAGCCGGACCGTGCTCTGCTATATCCAGATTGACAATTATGACGAAGTCGTACAGCGTCAGTCGGAAGCGGAGCGCACGTCTCTGCTGCTTTCCGTCAATCAGCTTCTCGATGCCTGGATGAAACAGGTCGGCGGGTATATGCGCCGCGTTTCGGACGATCTTTATCTCGTCGTTATGCAGCGCGAAGGACTCGAAAAGGCGAAAGCCGCCAAGTTTGACGTCCTCGATAAAGTGCGTCAGCTTCAGAATACGAACCGTTTGCCGATTACGCTTTCCATGGGCGTTGCGGTCGCGGAAGGGCAGTCTATGGCGGAACTCGGCGCGCAGGCTCAGGCCGGACTTGACTTGGCGCTCGGACGCGGCGGCGATCAGGTTGCCGTTTCGGCGGGCGGAAAAACGCTGTTTTTCGGCGGCCGCACGAAAGCGGTCGAGAAACATACGCGCGTCAAAGCCCGCGTCGTCGCCCACGCGATGCGCGAAATTATCGAAGGTGCCGATGAAGTCTTCATTATGGGTCATCATAACGAGGATTTCGACTGTTTCGGTGCCGCGGTCGGCGTCGCCAAAATGGCACGCCAGCTCGGCAAACCGTTCCATATTGTCCTCAGTGACATGAACAGCGGCATCGAAAAATTTGCGGATCTCATTCAGGGAAATCACGATTACGATGACATCTTTATCCATCAGGCGGATCTCGTCAATATGGTGACACTCAATCCGGTGCTCATCGTCGTTGACACACATATTCCGCATCTCGTGGCGGCGCCGTCCCTGCTCGAACGTATTCCGCGTGTCGTTGTCATTGACCATCACCGCCGCAGTGAGTCGTTTATCAAAAATCCGCTGCTCGTTTATATCGAGCCGGCGTCAAGTTCGACGTGCGAACTCGTGACGGAACTGTTGATGTATTTCAGTGACGATCTCGTGCTTTCGCGCATCGAGGCGACGGCGCTCTATTCCGGCATCGTCGTTGACACGAAAAATTTCTCCGTGCAGACGGGCGTGCGTACCTTTGACGCGGCGGCTTATCTGCGCCGCAGCGGGGCCGATCCCGTCATGGTGCGTCATTTATTCCGTTCCGATTACAGTACGACGGTGGCGCTTGCGCGCGCCGAGGCCAGCTCCGAACTGTTCGAGGGCGGCATTATCGTCGCGACGTGCCCGGAAGTCCGGAAAAACGGACAGGTCATCGCGGCGCAGACCGCGGATTCGCTTCTGCGCATCGAAGACGTGCGGATGAGTGTCGTCATTTTCCAGCTTGACGAGGAAACAGTCGGCATCAGTGCCCGTTCGACGGGTGAAATCAACGTGCAGGTCATCATGGAACAGTTCGGCGGAGGCGGACATCAGAACGTCGCCGGCGCACAAATCCGCGGCGAAGAACTGCAGAGCATCCGCGAGCGCGTGATCGCTGCGGCAAAACAATATATAGAAGAGGATGAGAAAAATGAAAGTAATTCTTCAGCAGGACATTAAAAAACTCGGAAAAAAAGGCGATATCGTCGAGGTTTCGGAAGGCTACGGGCGCAATTTCCTTTTGCCGCGTAAAGTAGCCGTACTCGCGAACGCCCAGAATATGAACGTCGCGAACGCCAAGAAAGGCTCGCAGGAGCGCAAAGCCGCCATGGCAAAAGACGAAGCCGTCGTGATGGCTTCCCAGCTCAAGAAAGTCGAAGTCACGATCCCCGTACGCATCGGCGAAGGCGGACGTCTTTTCGGATCTGTCACGGGCAAAGACGTCGCCGAAGCACTTAAGAAGAAGAATATTGACATTGACAAGCGCAAAATCAGCATCAAAGGCGATGTGACGGGTGCCGGTACGTATGAAGCCGTTATCAAGGTACATCCGTCCATTACGAGTACGGTTAAAGTCAACGTCGTCGCGGCAAAATAACGGCGGTTGACATCAACAGAGGTAGTCAGGACATTTATGAATTTTTTACAATCGATTTGGTCGAAATTTCACACGGACGAAGACGAAGCGGATACGCGCATTCTCGCCCGCAGCGGGCGCGCTTCGCAGCAGGGCATTGTTCCGTCGGAACCGAAAGCGGAAATCGACCGCCGGATTGACGCGCTTTACGGCCTGCTTGCCGACACGATGGGAACGGAAAAGTTCGTCGTTCAGGCCGGTAAAATGGAGTCAATCCGTCTGATGCGTTCACCGGACCGCTGCAGCCGCGTTCTCGCGCTGCAGCGTATTGTCGAGGAAGACCCGCTCATCAGTCCTCCGCCCGCGGAAGCCGATCTGCCGGCGATTCTCGACGATCTCGAGGACCGTATCGCTGACGTCAGAGCACGTCAAAATCTCGAAAACAGCATCGAACGCCGGGTCAACGAAAAACTGGACAAGGATCACGCGGATTATGTCAACGAAGTGCGCCGCCAGATCCTGCAGGACGAAGACCCGAAAAAGGAAAGCCCGCATGACGCACGCAAGCGCGAAGAACTCGAGCGCCTCGACAAAGTGCAGTTGACACCGTCTGTCATGGAACTCCTGCGTCCGCAGTCGATTGACGAAATCGTCGGCCAGGAACGCGCCGTTCGGTCACTGCTCGCCAAGCTCAGTTCACCGTATCCGCAGCATCTTTTGCTTTACGGGCCTCCCGGTGTCGGCAAAACAACAGCGGCGCGACTCGTTCTCGAAGCGGCAAAACGGCAGAAACATGCGCCGTTTCAGGAAGACGCACCGTTCGTCGAAACGGACGGGACGACACTTCGCTGGGATCCGCGTGACATGACGAATCCGCTTTTGGGATCCGTTCACGATCCGATTTATCAGGGTGCACAGCGGACGCTCGCAGACAGCGGCATCCCGGAACCGAAACCGGGACTTGTTACGGAGGCACACGGCGGCATTTTGTTCATTGACGAAATCGGCGAAATGGACGAAATGCTCCAGAATAAACTCTTAAAAGTGCTCGAAGACAAACGGGCTTATTTCGAGTCCGCGTATTACGATCCGGAAGATGACCGCATGCCGCCGTATATCCGCAAACTGTTCGAGGAAGGTGCGCCGGCGGATTTCGTACTCATCGGCGCGACGACGCGGGAACCGGAATACATCAATCCGGCGCTGCGTTCGCGCTGTGCCGAGATTTATTTTGAGCCGCTCACGCCGCAGCATATCGAAACGATTGTCAAAAATGCGGCGGAAAAACTCAAAGCCGATCTCGAGGACGGCGTGGCGCCTCTCATCAGTTCGTACACGGTCGAAGGACGTAAAGCGATCAACATTCTCGCCGACGCGTACAGCCTCGCGCTCGAACGCGGCGATCGTCTGCGTCCGCTGATTCGGAACGATGACGTGTACGAAGTCGCTCAGGTCAGCCGTCTCGTGCCGTATGTTACGAAAAAAGCCTCGGATGCGGCGCAGTCCGGTCACGTTTTCGGACTCGGCGTTGCGGGGTATCTCGGTTCCGTCATCGAAATCGAGGCCGCGGCATTTCCGGCGCGTGACAAAGGCAAAGGTACGATCCGCGTCAATGACACGGCGGGATCCATGGCGAAAGATTCCGTGTTTAACGCCGTATCGGTCGCGCGGGAAATTACGGGCATTGACACGTACGATTACGATATTCATCTCAACTTTATCGGCGGCGGCAATATTGACGGTCCGAGTGCCGGCATGGCGATTTTGTCCGTCATTGTCAGCGCCGTAACGGGACTCAAAATCCGTCAGGATGTCGCCGTGACGGGCGAAATCTCGCTCGCGGGACGCGTCCGCCCCGTCGGCGGCGTTTTCGAAAAAGCGTACGGGGCGCGTCAGGCCGGTATCCGCACACTCGTCATTCCGCAGGAAAACGAAAAGGATATCCCGGCGGGGCATCTCGGACTTGACATTCATCCCGTTGCGTCGGCGGCAGAGGCATTCCCGCTGATTTTCGAGGATTATGACGCCGTTGATTGGAAGAAATTCGCCGGCCGCAAACGGAAAAAACAGGGGTAAGGTGATTCAGGATGGCAGAGGACCGCAAACCGCCGCAGAATATTGAGGCGGAGCAGGCCGTACTCGGCGCAATGATGATCAAAAAAGAAGCCATTACGGAAGTTCAGGAAATTCTGCACCCGGATGACTTTTACCGCGAAGCGCACAGTGTCATTTACCAGACGATGCTGGATCTCTTTAACAACGAAGAAGCCGTCGATATCGTCACGATGACTGAAGCGCTGCGTAAATCGGGCAAACTCGAAAAAGTCGGCGGACTCTCGTTCATTACGACACTCGCCAACCTCGTCCCGACGGCGGCAAATGTCATTCACCACGCGAAAATCGTGCGCGAAAAGTCGGAACTGCGTCATCTCATTGACGCAGCGACGCAGATCGCGGGCGCGGCTTACGAGGATAATGACACCGTCGAAAACATCATGGATTCGGCGGAAAAACAGATTCTCGCCGTGGCAAACCGTCAGGGCGGCAGCACGTTTGAGCCACTCAAGGATATCCTGATCCGCACGTTTGAACATATCAATGTCCTCTACGAATCGCAGGGCGGGATTACAGGACTCAGCACGGGATTTAAGGACCTTGACGCACTCACGACGGGCTTGCAGCCCTCCGATCTCATTCTCGTCGCGGCACGTCCGTCCATGGGTAAAACGGCATTTACGCTCAACATTGCGGCGCATGTCGGCCTTTCGGGTCACAGTGTCGCGTTTTTCTCGCTCGAGATGTCAAAAGAACAGCTCATGCAGCGTATGCTCTGTTCGGAAGGCGGACTTGACTCTCAGCGTCTGCGTACGGGACAGCTCGATGATGAGGAATGGAGCCGCCTTGTCGAGACGGCGGATCGGCTCAATAAGGCGCCGATCTACATCGACGATACGGCGGGCATTACCGTCATGGAACTGCGCTCGAAAGCGCGGCGACTCAAAGCCGAACACGGACTTGACCTCGTCGTTATCGACTATCTGCAGCTCATGCAGGGACGTCCGAGCCGAAACAGCGACAACCGTCAACAGGAAATCTCGGAGATTTCCCGCTCGCTCAAGGCGCTCGCGCGCGAACTCGGCGTGCCGGTTATCGCACTTTCCCAGCTCTCGCGAAGTGTCGAGTCGCGTCAGGTCAAGCGGCCGATGCTCTCAGACCTGCGTGAGTCGGGTTCACTCGAGCAGGATGCCGATATCGTCATGTTCCTCTATCGCGAGGATTACTATGACAAGGACACGGAAAATAAGAACATCACGGAAGTCATCATTGCCAAGCATCGTAACGGCCCGATTGACACGATTAAGCTTTTTTTCCAGAAGGAATGCACGAAATTCCGCGATCTGCTCATTCAAAAGTAAGAAGCGGCAAAGGGGATATATATGGACGATATTTCGATCAGCAGCCCGTTGCAGGGCAGGCTTATTCCGCTCGCCGACGTCAACGATCCCGCGTTTTCGGGCGGCGTTCTCGGGCGCGGTGCTGCCGTTACGGACCCGTTCGGGCGCGTCTTTGCGCCGTTTGACGCGGAAGTGACGGCATTATTTGACACGCATCATGCAATCGGTCTGCACAGCGGGGACGGCGTTGATCTGCTCATTCATGTCGGGATTAATACCGTCAATCTGCAGGGGAAATTTTTTGCGGCGCATGTCGCACAGGGCGATCGGGTCAAACGCGGACAGCTGCTTTTGACCTTTGACGCGGATGCCGTTGCCGCGGCCGGATATGACACGACGACACCCGTTGTCGTGACGAATGCCGCTTCGTACGGCAGTATTACGATCCGTCTCGGGGAAGCGGCGGTTACGAGTGCGCCGGGGGACAATGCCTGATTTGACGTCAGGCTTGCGCTGCCGGATTGACAGGAACAGAGAGAGAGGGAGATCCGTATGGAATCACCGGATAAAACGGCGGTTGACGCCGAAATCAGGTCGATGATGCCGTTTGAGCACCGTTGGCATAACCGTTTCCATTTTGAGATGCCGTTCGGAAAGCTCGGCAGTCCCTGCGGGCTGACAGTCAGCCGGGGGATTTATCATCTGTTTTTCCGGTGGAATCCGTCGGACTGTAACGCGGGCGAAACGTGCTGGGGTCACGTGATGACGCGGGATTTTCTCCGTTATTCATACCCGCAGCTCGCGCTTTGGCCGAGTGACGCGTTTGACGCGGACGGATGTCTTTCGGGGTGCGGCTTTGCCGACAACAGTCATGTGCGTGTGCTTTATTCGGGAATCTGTGTCAAAGACGGACAGATTGTCCCGTCTCTGCGCACGGGAACGCTGCAGGGCGACGGTACGATCGCCAAGGATCCGCCGTTTTTGACGGGCAGTCCCGAAGGGTATACGGGGCATTTCCGCGATCCGTATCTCTTTCACCGTCACAGTCAGACGTACTTTACCGTCGGTGCGCAGTCCGATGACGGTCACGCGTCGGCGCTCGTTTACGAAAAAACGCCGAACGGCTGGGAGAACCGCGGCGCGCTCGAAACGCGGCTCGGCCGGTTCGGTCATATGTGGGAAAGCCCGAATCTGCTGCGTTTCGGCAGTTACGACGCGCTGCTTTTCTGCCCGCAGGGGCTTGATCCGCGCGAATTTGACCGTCAAAATCTCTATCAGTCGGGCTATATTGCGGGGCACGCGTCTCTTGACGCGATGGCGATGCTTCAACACAGTAAATTCCAGGAGCTCGATCACGGCTTTGACTTTTATGCGCCTCAGGTTTTCCAGCATGAGGGACGCCATATTCTGATCGGCTGGATGGGGATGCCGGACCGTGATGATGAGTATCCGACGCGCGAAAAGGGCTGGATGCATACGTTGACTCTTCCGCGCGTGCTGACACTGCGTCAGGGTCATATTTACGCGCAGCCGCTTCGCGAATTGCGCGCACTGCGGATTCAGGAAACGGCGCTTGACATTGACGCGGATATGACGAAGTCGCTGCATACGGAGCTCTTTGACGGTTCGGAGGTTTTGCTTGATATTGTGTTCGGCAAGGCGCAGAAGGTTACGCTCGAGCTCGTTTACGGACTTGAGAAGATTGTGCTTTCGTATGACCGGAAGCTCCAGATTATGCGAATTGACCGCAACGGGATGCAGAACGGCGGACGCGGTGTACGTCAGTTCCGTTTGTTTGCGGATCGCGTTTTGTCGCTGCAGCTGTTTATCGATCAGACGGCTGTGGAGGCGTTTTTCCAGCACGGAGAGGAGACGGCGACGTTTTATGCGTTCCCGGCGAAGCATATCCGTCCGGAACTCCGGTTGTCGGCGGATGCCGCGATGGAGACGGTTTCGGGGCGTGTGTGGGAACTCGATCATTTCCGGTATTTGGATTGCATTTAAAGGACGGCGGCGGAGGCAGCGGGTTGACTGCCAATGCTATGGGCTAAACGGCTGTCGATTTCGCTTAATTCAGTCGCCCCGTCCTCGTCCGCGATCGACAAGGAAGATAAAGACATCAAGGTCAGCAGCATCTGGTTTTCCGCCAAAGGCAACAAGACGACAGTTGACGGCGGCGACTATGCCGACACGCGCGTCCGCGTCACAGGGTACCAGGCCGGCTATGACTTCCGGCTCAGTGACGCGGATTACCTCGGCGTCTACCTCGGCACCGCGTCCGGTTACGCGAAGACCGAGGGTTCCTACAGCAAGCGCGTTGACATCAAACACTCGCTGAACTACGGCATCTACGGTACGCATTCGTTCCATGGCGGCCGCTATCTCGACTACATCGTGCACGGCGGCAAGTTCGACAGCAAGATGGCAGGCTGCGACATGTGGGGCACGAAGAGCTTCGGCGGCGTCATTTCCTACGGCAGGAAGTTCCGCACGTCCGACACGCTCACGCTGGACCCGTACCTCCGCTTTAAATACGATCACATCACGATGGACGACAAGACAATCGCAGGCAACACGGTCACGACGGACGACGAAAACGCTCTCTCCATGAAACTCGGCCTGAACGCTTACACGGATGCCGGTTTCTACGGCGGCATCGCCTACAGCCGCGGCCTCGCGGGCGATCTCACTTCTTACGTCAACACCATCGCCCTGCCCTCTTCGGACTTCGATGAGAATGTCTTCTACCTGAACGCCGGTTACAAAGGCCACTTGAATAAAGACACGATGCTCAACGTGAACTTCGAAAAGATGTACGGTGATTACCACGGCTGGACCGCCGAAGGCCGTATTGACTTCCGGTTCTGAGAACGCCGTATCTCGGCATAGAAAAGGAGCTGCTGCAATGAACTGCAACAGCTCCTTTATTTTTTGCTGTGCGGATTTACAATCCGACAATCGTCAAAATCTCGCGCCCGTCCTTCGCGAGCAGCGCGGCGGAAAAACGGGGATCTTCCGTGATCTCGCGGCCGAACCATGCGGGCGGGACAAACGCTGCGGCGGCATCGACACTCGGAAACTCTACCTCGACAAACGCGAGCCCCGCAAACTCGTTTTCGTATTCATCATACTCCGCAATGAGGTGCTCCGAAAGCGGCAGGCAGTAACGTTTTTTCCGGAGCAGCACGCCGCAAATCCCGGGCAGCAGCTTCTCATAATCCGCCGCCGAAATCGCAAACTCCTCCTCCCGCCGCACAAGGCCCGCTCCCGACTTAAACGTAAACGAAAACCGCTCACCGCTCCGCCGAATCCTCAGCTCCGGATCAAACGACAAATAACCCTGCTCGATATCCGTACAGGCAATCGCCCTACGGCAATCCGGCTTGGCGGCAATCAAAAACTGACGTTCAATCTCCATAAAAAGATCCTTTCTGTAAGCAAATGTAAGGGGGCAGAGGAACTGCTCTGACTGATTTTGCGTAAGCAGGCGTTAAGAACGACAGACGATTTCCCACGGAGCCCTGCATTGTTTCAAGCGAAGCGTTTTGATGCAGGGCGACTTTATTTAGGGAAATCGTCTGTCGTTTAGCCTGCAGCATTTAAGGAAGAGCAGTCCCTCTGCCGCCGCCGGGTCAGAGTCAAAGTTACTTATTTACGGCCGTGAGCTTGATCGACTGAATCATCTTCGTCACCTGCTTGCCCGTCGAATCCTCCTTCTCCTTCGGATACGCGAGCGCCACAATCCAATCCTCCTGCGGATCCGGGATAAAGACAACCTTAATCGTCTCATCCTCACCCTTCATCTGACACTGGATCGTCGTAATCGTCGCCTGACGGTCGGCGACCGTCATCTGCTCCGTTGACGTTGACACATTCTTCGCCTTTGCGGAAGTCGTCAGTGACTTGACATAAATCGTCTGCAGGCCCTGATTGACCTTCGTATAGAACGCGGCATTCTTCTCCGTGCCGGCTGCGCCGTAATCCTGCTCGATCTTCGCGACATTAAACGCGGCGGCCGAGAACTCGGCGAGGTGCAGATCCTCGCCCGTCGGGCGCGTCGAACTCGTGACCATATGACTCAGGTACGTATTGACACCGGGAGGGAGCTGGGATTCCTTCGGCGACTGCTCGAGCGGGAACGGCAGATCGATCTGCATCTGATAAACCGTGGCCGGGACTGTCGCGGTCTGCAGCGGCTTTTCGCGCAGACTGCAGCCGGCGAGGACGAGGCAGCTGACGAGGAAAACCGTGAGTCCCATGAGTATTCGTGTGTGTGTTTTCATACGGAGAACGCATTTCGGGCGGGAAATGCGTCCGTTCACCTCCAATTTCCGTGATTTTCTGCTGATTCTATTCGACAACAGGCAGGGAAAATCCTTTTCCGTGCAGAAGATGACAAAGAACCGGTTAACCGGGAGACCTGTATAGTTTTAGAAGAGGGATAAATATGCCTTGTACAACGATTTTAGTCGGAAAGAATGCGACGTATGACGGCTCGACGTTCATGGCGCGCAATGAGGATTCGCCGTCGGGCGAGTTTACGGCGAAAAAATTCGTCGTCGTCAACCCGGACGATCAGCCGCGCCGCTATCAGTCCAAGCTTTCCGCGTTTTCCGTTGACCTGCCGGAACATCCGCTGCGCTACACGGCGATGCCGAACGCCGATGATAAGGACGGCGTTTGGGGTGAGGCGGGGATCAACGAACTCAACGTCGCGATGTCGGAGACGGAGACGATCACGTCGAATGCGCGCGTGCTCGGTGCGGATCCGCTCGTCAAAGACGGTATCGGCGAAGAAGATATGCTGACGCTCGTCCTGCCGTACATCCACAGTGCCCGCGAAGGCGTCGAGCGTCTCGGCGCCCTGCTCGAACAGTACGGTACGTATGAGATGAACGGTGTCGGTTTTCAGGATATCGACGAAGTCTGGTGGTTTGAATCCGTCGGCGGACATCACTGGATCGCCAAGCGAGTACCCGATGACAGCTACGTCGTCATGCCGAACCAGCAGGGGATCGACTTTTTTGACTTCAAGGACGCGTTCGGCGACCGCGACGACTATATGTGTTCCGCCGATCTCATCGAATTCATCCAGAGCGCGCATCTCGACCTCATGATGTATCCGGATGAACAGGAAAAAGATCTGAAGCGTGACACGAAATTTGACGCGCGCGCCGCGTTCGGGAGCCACGATGACGCGGATCATACGTACAACACGCCGCGCGCGTGGTTCATGGAGCGGTATTTTAATCCGCGCACCTATCAATGGGACGGCCCGGACGCCGAATACGGCCCCGAATGCGACCATCTGCCGTGGAGCCTGATCCCGGAGCAAAAAATTACGGTCGAAGATGTCAAATACGTGCTTTCGGCGCACTATCAGGGCACGCCGTTTGACCCGTACGGACACGGTCCCGACGCGTGGAAACGCCGTTATCGCCCAATCGGGATCAACCGCAACAATTTCCTCGCCCTCACGCAGCTCCGTCCGCGTCAGCCGCAGGAAATCGCCGGCGTCGAATGGGTCGCGATGGGATCAAACGTCTATAACGGCTTTGTCCCGTTCTTTACGAACGTCACGGTAACGCCTGCGTACTTTGCAAACACGGGAAAAGAGCCGTCAACCGACAGTTTTTACTGGACGAACCGCCTCATCGGCGCGCTCGCCGATCCGCATTTTGAGCGCTGCAGCATCTATATCGAACGGTATCAAAACCGTCTGCAGGCGCTCGGACATGAATTCTTGACAAAATTCGACCGCGAATTCCGCGAGGAAAAACCTTCGGCCGTGCAGACCTATCTCGAAGCCTGCAACCGAACGATTGCCGATCGCGCGAAAGAAGAAACGGACCATGTCCTTTCGAACATACTTTACGAGGCGAGCTGTGCGATGAAGAACGCATTTGCGCGCTCTGACGCTTGATCTTCTTTGCTGTGGAATTATCCCGCAATGATAGCATGTTTTGTATCATTGCGGGAATTTTTTATGGAATTTCTTTAGTTTAATGGTTTGGGCGTTTAAGTTTTCGGTGAAGTCAACTTTGCCTTTTGCTGTGGTATAATAAAGTCGGTATAGGTTTACGGGAGAATAACGGTAAGACGTATCGACATTCGCTTTGTGTAAACTTATTCCGGTTTGCATGTATCATGCGAACCTCCCCCGTCTCTCATGATGAGATCGCTACCGCCGGGATGGCGGGAAGCCGTGCCTAGCACGATAAGTCTGTGGAGATTGTTTAAGCCACGTTCCGTTTTCATGCCCGGGCGTGCAGGAATCGCCGAAGCAGAAATTCAGCAGTGAGACGCTGAAAATCCACTTTAATGTGACAAACAGCATGGAAGGATAAATGCCGTCGTGTGGAGAGCTTTGAGCCTTCATGCGGCGGCATTCCTTATTCCATTAGACGAGGAAGGGAGCAGCACCGGCAGAAAGGAGTCAAGAACTTGTATGGAACGTTCCGGAAAAGCGAAAAGGAATCTGCACTATACGCGTGGGTACAAGTACCGCGTATATTTGAGTCCGGCGCAGGAGCAATTCGTCTGCCAGACGTTTAAAGCGTGCCGCTCGGTATATAATTATTTTGGGTATGTTAAATTACCGGTGGTTATACAATAGTTTTATTTAATTGTCAATACTTTACTGTTAAATTTTCGGTGGTTATTGTTGTGATAACCACCTTTTTATTTTTTGTTGAACTGTTAATTTTTTGGTGGTTAAAAGCATTGAATATGCTGTATTTATGCTGATTTGCATAAAATCTCCAACCACATGCAATTTTATAAAACTGTTAAATTTTAGGTGGTTGAAATGCTAAACTACGCAATATAACTGCATCATAAGGCTGTTTTCCCTTTACAAAAATAAATATCTTCTGTTATAATATAGATATGAAAAACAGTTTTTAAATTTGAAGTGGTTAGTTAGGGGGATAGCATTATGGCAATGGCAAAAACAGAAGCCGAACTGGAACAGTTGTTATTGGATTATCTTACCGAAAATATGAATTGGACTTTTATCAAAATTCCTAATTATGATGCATTGGTCAAAAATTTCCGTGAGCAGTTCTGTAAGGTTAATGCTGAAAACCTTATCGCTGCTAAAGGTGTAGCGGAGCTTTCTGATAAGGAATTTGACCGTGTAATGAATTACATAGACAATAAGACCATTTACGAATCCGCCAAAATTTTACGGGACAAGTTCCAATTAATTTTGGATGATAATCAGGTTATCTTTGTAACCTTACTTACGAATGATACAGACCGCAATGTGTATCAGGTTACGCATCAGGTACGGATGAAGAAAGACCCTACCACCAATGTAAAACGCAATAATCGTTATGATGTAACATTGTTGGTCAACGGTTTGCCATTGATACAGATTGAACTGAAGAAATTTGGCGTAGAGATGAATGAAGCCGTCAATCAAGTCAATCGGTATCGTAGAGACTCTTTCCGTGGGTTGTTCCATTACATTCAGGTATTTGTAATCTCTAACGGTGCGTCCACCAAATATTTTGCGAACGCAAATGAGATATATCCTGACGGAACACGGCAGAACATTTTAAAATCATTAGCGTTCTTTTGGACGGACTCCAACAATGAACGCATTAACAGGCTGTTAGATTTCGCTAAAAGCTTTATGACACCGTTCCATATCACGGAACTGTTGAATAAGTATTTTATTGTAAAGATGACAGAACCTGTTCTGATGGTAATGCGTCCGTATCAAATCCATGCTGTTAAAGAAGCATATGACCGTATTATCATGGCTTCCACTAATGGGTATGTGTTCCATACCACAGGTTCGGGCAAAACCTTAACTTCATATCGGTTAGCATCTCTGTTACGGACAAATCCGAACATTGCAAAAGTGTTCTTCTTAATTGACCGCAAGGATTTAGATACACAGACGGTTCGTGAATACAATAGTTTTGAACCTGGGTGTGTAGATGAGACAGATAGCACAAAGGCTTTAATTGATGCTATGCAGGACTCTTCCAAACCTATGATTGTAACTACCATTCAGAAGATGGCTTCTGCCCTGCGTTCTGATAAATACAATACAATCCTTGCCCCGTACAAAGAGGAACGTTGTATCTTTATCATTGATGAATGCCATCGTTCTCAATTTGGTAAGATGCATGGTGACATTAAGCATCATTTTGCTAAAGCCAATTATATCGGTTTTACCGGAACACCGATTTTTGCAGAGAATAAAGGTCCTCATGGTCAGACTACTGCTTCTGTCTTTGCAACAGGTAACAACCTTGACCCTTGTATTCATAAGTACATGATTAAGGAAGCGATTGCAGACGGCAATGTGTTACGCTTCTCTGTAGAATTTATGCGGTTACAGGCACAGCAGGAAATTATTGCCGAATTGGAAGGCAAAGGCATTGATGTAGAAATGCTGGATGACCCTGATTACTGCAAGAAGCATAAGATTAACAGGGATGATTATTATCATCTGCCGAAGCGTATTGAAAGTGTTGCCGATGATGTTTTGTCTCATTTGGAACAGCATATTCACCCTGAAGGGCAGGATGTGTTTACTGCTTTGTTTGCAGTTGACCGTATTCCCGTCCTGATGGAATATTACCGTTATATGAAATCTCATAATCCGAATGATTATAAGATAGCGGCTATCTTTACTTATACGCCGAATGATGATGCCGATGAAGGCACGGATGAACATTCTGCTGATTATCTGGGTGAATGTATCAATGATTATAATGCGATGTTTGGCACGCATTATGATTTAGATTCGTTTGACGCATACCGTAACGATATTAGCAACCGCATGAAACAGTCGGACTTACCGCAGATTGACCTGTTACTGGTTGTAGATATGTTCCTGACAGGATTTGACAGCAAACCGACTAATACGCTTATCCTTGATAAGAATTTGAAATGGCACTCGCTGTTACAGGCATATAGCCGTACCAATCGTATTTTTAAGCCTACGAAGCAGTTTGGGCAAATTGTTACCTATCGTGATATCAAGAAGGCACAGGACGCTGCTTTAAAGCTGTATAGCGGTGATGGTACGCCTGATGATTTCCTGTTAAAGACTTATGAGTTTTATTGCCATTTATACGGTAATCAAGTTCTTGCCCTTCGTAAAATTGCAAAGACAGGCGATGATGCAGGTTATTTGATAGACGAAGAAGAACAGGCTAAATTTGTACGGGCATTCCGTAAGGTAGCAAGTACATTAGCAATTGCCAAGACTTTCAGTAAATTTGATTGGGCAGATATGGAAGCTGCCGGATTAGGCGAAGAAGAATTCCTGATTTACAAATCATGG
>CACXCC010000076.1 GCA_902766015.1 uncultured Veillonellaceae bacterium | reverse complement strand
CCGTTTAAGAATAACAGTACCTTGGCAAAATAAAAATGCTGTCAATGCGAGCCGCAGGTTCCCGTGCTGACGCGGCAATCTTCGTCGCGGTTCGTGAGGCCGAGTTTATCGAGCATCGCCATGTCTTCTTTGATCGTCGTGCCGGATGTTGTGAGCATGTTGCCCGTAATTGACGCGGAAGCACCGCTTGTAAAAGCCGTAGCGCCGTTCTGCGGCAGGATTTTACGGCCTGCGGCGAGACGGATATTGGCCGTCGGATTGATAAAACGGAACATCGCGATCGTGCGCAGAACATCCTCAGCGGAAAGCTGCGGCTGATGCTCAAGCGGCGTGCCCGGGATCGGCATGAGGGCGTTAATCGGAATTGACTCGATGCCGAGTTCGGCGAGGCTGATCGCCATGTCAATGCGGTCTTCCCACGTTTCGCCCATGCCGATGATGCCTCCGGAGCAGACGCAGAAACCTTCTTCCTGCGCCGTTTTAATCGTGCGGATGCGGTCATCGTACGTATGCGTCGTGCAGATCTGCGGGAAGAAACGCCGCGACGTTTCGATATTGTGGTGATAGCTCGTGACACCCGCCGCGCGAAGTGTGCGGAGCTGCTCCCGCGAGAGCAGTCCGTGCGAGGCACAGAGATCGATGGAAAGCTCGCGTTTCATCGTTTTATATGTCTCAATCGCCATGTCAAACTCTTTACCCGAGAGAGCGCGTCCCGACGTGACAATCGCAAAGCGGTTCGCACCGGCATCCTGATTCGCCTTGGCATTTTTCAGGATTTCCTCTTTTGACAAAAACGGATATTCCTCAATACCCGTATGGTTGCAGGCGGATTGTGCGCAATATTTACAGTCCTCGCCGCAACGTCCGCTGCGTCCGTTGATGATCGTGCAAAAATCGATATGATTGCCGCAGAAATGTTTCTGCAGTTTCCCCGCACCTCGCTGCATCTCGTCAAGCGGCGCCGTAAGAAAATACGACACGTCATCCCCGCGGCGGATGCGCAGGCCCGCGATGATGTCATCGGTGAGTTTCGGAATATCGGTTACGTTCATGGAAAAGCCTCCTGAGTTTGGTTTAGTACCAGTATACGCGTTTATTTTTGATTGTCAACAGAATAGCGTTGATATGGTTGACAATAAAAGGTGATTCTGTCACAGCACGAAACCGGATTTTCTGTTACGATAAAAGAGCAGATATATCATTTCACCGGAAAAAATGATAAAATAAAAGCGGTAAGATCATTCTTTCTTTTAGGAGGGTTTTCATATGTGGCAGAACAGAATTGTAACCGGGCAGGTCATGATGCCGAGCCAGGCGAACCCGAACGGCAACGTGCACGGCGGCGAGATCATGAAGATCATGGACTCGACGGCATATGCCGCGGCCCGTAAATATGCACATTCCAACGTTGTTACGGCGCGCGTCGATGAGCTCGAGTTCCATCAGCCGATCCTCATCGGCGACCTCGTTACGTGCACGGCACAGATCGTTTTCGTCGGCCACAGTTCGATGGAAATCGCCGTAACGGTTGACGTCGAGGATCTCGATCAGGAAGCAAAACCGCAGCGTGCACTCTCGGCGTACTTTACGATGGTTGCCCTTGACCGCAACTCGCGTCCGAAAGCGGTCCCGCCGCTCGTCGTCGACTCCGAGGAAGCGAAAAAAGCCTTTGAAGACGGCCGCCGCCGCTACGAGGCACATAAGGCGCGCAAGAGAAAACAGCGCGAGGAAGAGCGTGCTCAGGCCGAGGCTAAAAAGACGCTGCGCGATCCGAAAGCGGCGGACTTCAAAAAGTGATGTTAACAAATTTACAAAAAACTGCTTGCAATCTGTCCGCGCATGTGGTAAGGTAATACTCAACACAGCGAAATGCAGTGCAGAGGAGAAGTAGGAATCCCGGAGACTTGCAGAGAGTTGTCATCTGGTGCGAGACAACAGCGAAAGGATTTTGAACTGGCCTTGAAGCAGCCCCCCGAACGTCAATAGACCAGTAGGCAGGGACGGATGCCCACCGTTACAAGGGCAGGGCTTGTCAGAGCCCGTCAGAGGTGCCGTTATTCGGCACGAATTAGAGTGGTAACACGGCAGAACAGTCTTTCGTCTCTTACGAGGCGGAAGACTTTTTTATTTTTTGGAGGTAACAGCATTATGATGAACTACACGAAATACAGCAAAGGTTATTTTTTACCGCCGGAAATTGACGTTGACTGGATGAAAAAAGACGCGCCGGATCATGCGCCGGTTTGGTGCAGCGTTGATCTGCGTGACGGTAACCAGTCGCTCGTCATTCCGATGAGCCTTGATGAAAAACTGGAATTCTACAAAATGCTGATCAAACTCGGCTTCAAAGAAATCGAGATCGGTTTCCCGGCCGCTTCCGAAACGGAGTACGAGTTCCTCCGCCGCCTCGTTGACGAAAACCTGATCCCGGATGACGTCACGGTCCAGGTTTTGACGCAGGCGCGTGAGCACATCATCCGCAAGACATTCGAAGCACTCAAAGGCGTCAAAAACGCGATCGTCCACGTCTACAATTCGACGTCAGTCGCCCAGCGCGAGCAGGTTTTCCGTAAAGATAAGGAAGGCATCAAGAAACTCGCCGTTGACGGCGCAAAACTCCTGAAGGAATTGACGGAAGAAGCCGGTGCAAACTACCGCTTTGAATATTCGCCGGAAAGCTTCACGGGCACGGAACCGGAATACGCTCTCGAAGTCTGCAACGCCGTTCTTGACGTTTGGCAGCCGACGGCAGATCGCAAAGCGATCATCAATCTGCCGGTAACGGTTGAAATGTCCATGCCGCATGTTTACGGCATGCAGGTTGCTTATATGAACAAACATCTCAAATACCGTGACAATGTCGTCCTGTCGCTCCATCCGCACAATGACCGCGGCTGCGGTGTCGCCGATACGGAAATGGGACTTCTCGCCGGCGCAGACCGCGTCGAAGGAACGCTGTTCGGCAACGGCGAACGCACGGGTAACGTGGACATTGTAACGGTTGCGATGAATATGTTCTCTCTCGGCATTGATCCGCAGCTCGATTTCTCGCATATGCCGGAAATCGTCGACGTTTACGAACGCGTCACGCGCATGACGGTCAATCCGCGTCAGCCGTACTCCGGCAAACTCGTCTTTGCCGCGTTCTCCGGCTCGCATCAGGATGCAATCGCGAAAGGCATGAAATGGCGCAAGGAAAAGAATCCGGATAAATGGACGCTCCCGTATCTTTATATCGATCCGAAAGATGTCGGCCGCGAGTACGACGGCGACGTCATCCGCATTAACAGTCAGTCCGGTAAAGGCGGCGTCGGCTTTATCCTCGAGCAGAAATACGGTATCGTCATGCCGAAGAAGATGCGCGAAGACCTCGGCTACTGCGTCAAGGATGTTTCCGACCACAAACACAAAGAGATCATGCCGGACGAAGTCTATCAGATCTTCATGGATAACTATGTCAATGTCGGCTCGCCGTATGAACTCATTGACTTCCAGCTGAAGAAGGAGCCGGACGGCACGCGCTCGGGCCAGGTCGAGATCAAAGTCGACGGTAAAGCGCAGACGTTTGCGGCAAAAGGCAACGGCCGTCTCGATGCCGTGTCCAATGCGCTGCAGGAAAACCTCGGCGTTAAATACACGGACCTCACGTACAGCGAGCATGCGCTCGAAATCGGCCAGACTTCCCGCGCGATGGCGTACATCAGTATTACGGGAGAGAACGGCAAAGTCAGCTGGGGCGCCGGCATGGATACCGATATTATCACGGCGTCCATTCAGGCACTCATCAGCGCCGTAAACCGTATGAAGGCCGGAAAATAAGCCGATTTTAACCATAAACTTACGAGTTTTTCAGAGACATTCCGGTATACAAATGCTATAATAGAGTCGCGTTTCAGCAGATCGGCAGAAGGTGATTCTATTATGAAAAAGATTTTATTATCCTGTTTCCTGACGATCATCGGCATGACCATGCTGTTCGTCACGGGGACAGGATATTTTATTGGCAATTATGCCGTTCATTTCGGCTTGGAGCGCGGCACGATCGAGCATCCGCAGGATCCGCCGCGCGCATACGCACTCCTCATGCCGCCCGAGGCACGCGTATTTACGCAGCCCGATTATCCGGCGGAGGATTGGAACTTGACGTCATTTGACGGGCTGACACTGGCGGCGACGCATTTTTCGCCGCATATCCCCGGCAATCACAAATGGGCGATTATCGTGCACGGTTACGGCTGCACGCAGCAGAATTCGTGGTATATTGCGGAGCATTATCTGCGTGAGGGGTATGATGTTTTGACGCCGGATCTTCGCGGTGCCGGCAAGAGCGAGGGGCGGTTTTTGACGCTCGGATACCTTGAAAGCCGCGATGTTGTCGACTGGGCAAAGCAGATCGCCGCGCGCGATCCCGATGCCCGGATTGTCATGCACGGCGTTTCGATGGGAGCGGCAACGGTTATGATAGCGAGCGCTTCGGATGAACTCCCCACGCAGCTTGTCGCGGCGGTCGAGGACTGCGGTTATACGGGTGCGTATGATCTCTTGACGTATCAGATCCGCGATTCATTCGGCCTGCCGGTTTTCCCGGCGATGCCGCTCATGAATTGGCGCTGCCGTGCGGTTGCGGGCTTTGACCTCGATGACGCGAACCCGCTTCTCGCCGTCGAGCATGCGAAAGTGCCGCTCCTCTTTATCCACGGCGAAAAGGATGTTCTCGTACCGCCCGAAATGGCGGATCGATTGTACGAATCGTGCCGTGCACCGCGGAAACAGCTCCTCTATATTCCGGGAGCCGTTCACGCCGCGGCAAGTCAGAAAGATACGGATCTCTATTTCAACACGGTCTTCGGTTTCGTGCGCCCGTATGTGACGCAGAAAAACAGATAATTATATAGAAGGAAAAGGGAAGGTGAAGCTATGCGGGCAGTTGTCACGCGTGTCAAAGAAGCTTCCGTCACGATTGACGGTCAGGTCAACGGGGCGATCAAACAGGGCTACCTCGTCCTGCTCGGGGTCGGTCCGGATGATTCGGAACAGGAAGCGGCGCATCTCGCCGACAAAATCGTTCATCTGCGCGTGTTCGAGGACGAAAACGGCAAGATGAACCGCAATCTCGAACAGGTCGAAGGAGATATCCTCGTCGTATCACAATTTACCTTGTATGCGGATCTCAAAAGCCGTCGTCCGGGATTTTCTCATGCTGCGCCGCCTTCGCTCGCGCAGCCGCTGTATGAAGAGTTTATGGCGGATTTGCGGGATCGCGGTGTGCATGTCGAGCACGGCGAATTCGGCGCGGATATGCAGGTTGCGTCCGTCAATGACGGTCCCGTAACGCTGCTTTTTGATACGGATATCGTTTAAGTTCGGATAAAACGGAGGTATTATGGATCAGGAAATTTTGACACAGTATGCCAATCTCGTCGTCAAGGTCGGCGTCAATCTGCAGAAAGATCAGATTCTCGTCATTCAGTCGCCGATCGGATGTGCGGATTTTGCGCACTGCATTGCGGAAGCGGCATTTGACGCCGGTGCTCATGATGTTGTCGTGAGCTGGGCGGATGAAGATCTCGCGCATCTGCGGTTTCAGCGCGGCAAAACGGAGCTTTTTAGGGAGTTCCCGGATTGGCGTCACGCGTTTTATACGGATTATGCGGAGCAGGGCGCGGCGTTTGTGTCGATCGCGGCGAACAGTCCGGGACTCTTTCAGGACGTCGATCCGCAGAAAATGCAGCTCGCGGCGCAGGCCGCAGGCGCGGCCCTTTCGGAATACCGCACACGTATGATGAAAAATCAGAATACGTGGTGCGTTGTTTCCGTGCCGACACCGGCGTGGGCGAAGAAAGTATTCCCGGATTTGACGTCAGATGAAGCTGTTCAAAAGCTTTGGCAGGCGATTCTCTCGTCACTGCACTACGAAAAAGGGAAGGACCTCACGGCGATCTGGCATGATCACATCGCGGCGATGCAGCGTACGGCGGCTTTCCTCAATGAGCATCAGTTCCGTCGCCTGCATTATACGAACGGACTCGGTACGGATTTGACGGTCGAACTGCCCGAGGGGCATATCTGGGCCGGAGGCGCCGAGGAGTCGACGACGGGGGTTCTTTTCGCGGCGAATATGCCGACGGAGGAAGTCTACACGGCGCCGAAACGCGACGGCGTGAACGGTACGGTCGTTGCGACGCGTCCGCTCAATTTTGCCGGCAACGTCATCGAGGATTTCCGCCTGACGTTTCAGGACGGCGAGGTCGTTGACTTTGACGCGAAGAAGGGGAAAGAAGCGCTTAAAACGCTGTTGACGACGGATAAAGGCTCCTGCCGCCTCGGCGAAGCCGCACTCGTGCCGTACGATTCACCGATTTCGCGCGGCGGCGTGCTGTTTTACAATACACTCTTTGATGAAAATGCGTCCTGTCATTTGGCGTTCGGCAAAGCTTATCCGACGAGCATCAAGGACGGGGAGAAGATGGATACGGAGGAACTTCTAAAACGCGGGCTCAATGATTCGCTGCTCCATGAGGATTTCATGGTCGGTTCCCGCGATCTTTGCGTCACGGGCGTTCTCGTCGACGGTACGGAAGTTCCGGTGATGAAGGAGGGCAATTTTGCGTTTTAAGGAAATTTCGGCTTTGACGGCCGTTTGTCTGCTCGCGGTTCCGACTGTCACAGTTTTGACGCCGAATCCGGTCGTTGAAGCCGCAAAACACGAAGCGGGCCTGCAGGCGAAGGATTTTTCCTGCCGCGGTGTCGCGCTCGGCGATGACGAATCCAAGCTCAAAAAGGCTTTCGGGGAGCCGGTTTTTGACAAGAAAATATCCGTGTACGGACTGCCGGTGCGTCAATATGTCTATAAAGATGGCTTTACGGTCAAAGTCAACGCGCACACGAACCGCGTCGTTGACATCATCGTACGCAATAAAACGTACAAAGCACGCAATAACATCCGTTACGGATCGACGCCGTACTGGTTGCAGAAAACATACGGTGACGGCGAGCGTCAACTCCTCGAAGGTGTCATTTATCAGGTATATACTCGTCCGGATGAACCGCACGAACGGCTGATGTTTGAGATTGACCCGGAAGACAGTTCGGTGCGTACGATGCGCATAACGGCTCTGCCGCTCAATGAAGACGAAGCAGACGCGTGGGCCGTTGACGGTCAGGAAGATCTCGCAGATGACCCGCAGCAGTCGCTCTGGCTCAGCGAGAAGACGATTGACACGTCAAGTCTCCCTCAGGCCGAGACACCGAAGCTGAAAGAGGTGGGTAAATGATCCCGAAACGGACAATGAAACATAACGCACTGCGCTATATCGGCATTACGATCGGCTGTCTCATCGCGAGCTGTTCGATCAACCTCTTCCTCGTACCGAGTCATTTGTTGACGGGCGGCGCGACGGGCGCGGCGATCATCGTGTACTATCTCTCGGGCTGGCCGATCGGTCTGCAGACGTTTGCGTACAACATTCCGCTGCTCTTTGCGGCGTGGAAGACGATGGGACGTGCGTATACGGGCGATATCATCATCGGCACGGCGATTTTTTCGCTGATGCTTGACTTGACGCGTCCGCTCAATGCGTATGCGCCGGTCAATGATATCATGCTCGCGGCGATTTTCGGCGGCGTGTTCAACGGTATCGGCTACGGTATCGTGTTCCGCATGAACGGCAGTACGGGCGGATTTGACATCGTTGCGGCGATCGTACGCAAGTATTATTCGCTCAATATGGGCGGTGTCATTTTTGCGTTCAACTGCCTGATTATGGCGGCTGCGGCGTTCTTCTTCGGCGTTGCGCCGGCGCTCTTTACGCTCATCTGCATGTACACGAATTCGCAGGTCACGGACAAAGTCATCGCGGGTTTCCAGCACCGCAAAGCGGCGTTTATCGTGTCCAACCGTGCACCGCTCATTGCCGAAGGCATCATGAACGGACTCGGACGCGGCGTGACGTTCCTGCACGGACAGGGCGGCTTTACGCATACGGAGCGCAACGTCATTTTTGCCGTCATCAATCTGACTCAGGTCAGCAAATTGAAACTCATCACGCATGCCATTGACCCTTCGGCCTTTGTCATTATCGTTTCGGCCAACGAGGTCATGGGGCGCGGCTTCAATAAAATGAACAATGACAGCAGGGCGGATCTCAAGAAAGCCCTGAAGCAGGCCGGCATTTCGCGGGCCGATATGATACGGAAGGAAGGAACGAACGGATGAAGATTACGTATCTGCTTAACAGCGGGTTTCTCGTACGTCTCGAGCATACGCTGCTCGTCTTTGACGATTTCCGCGATCCGCAGGACAGTGTGCGCGCGGCGATCGAGTCGGGCGGTTTTGATCGGCTGTACTTTTTTGCGTCACATTCGCATTTCGACCATTTTGACGCGCAGATCGGGGATTTCGCGCGGTATACCGAGCGCTATATCCTGAGTGACGATATCCGGCGTGCGGCGGGATCGCGGGTTCTGCCGCAAACGAAAATCGTCTGGATGCCGGAATATGACAAATGGCAGGATGACCATATCAAGGTGCGCTCGTTCTCGTCGACGGATCTCGGTACATCATTCCTCGTCGAGGTCAAGGATGTCAAGCTGTTCCATGCCGGTGATTTCAACTGGTGGGACTGGATCGGCGATTACGAAGAAAACCGGAAAATGGCGGCAAACGGCTTCCATAAGCAGCTCGCGCGGATGCAGGGACTCGACGCCGATGTTGCGTTTTTCCCCGTTGACGGACGACTTGAGGAGTCGATGGATAAGGGCGCGAAGGCTTTTTGCGCCGCAACTGACGTCAAATCGCTCGTGACGATGCACTCGGTCGGTTATCCCGTTTGGGAACCGCCTGCGGATTTCTTTGCCGAGGGACGGGAAATCCCGGTCTGGTCGCCGCGTCAGCCGGGGGAAACGCGGATTCTTGCCGTACCGGTTGAAAAAGGTGCCCGGTTTACGGTAGAATAAGAAGACAGAACAAATTATCCGAAACGGAGGAATGCAGCGTGGCAAACCGCAAAGCAGTATTTGATACGAATAAAGGTAAATTTACGATTGAACTCTTCGAGGATCTCGTACCGGTAACGGCGAAAAACTTCATTGACCTTGCCGAGAAAGGTTTCTTTGACGGACTGATCTTCCATCGCGTTATTGACGGATTCATGATTCAGGGCGGCGATCCGGAAGGAACCGGCATGGGCGGCCCGGGCTATACGATTCCGGACGAATTTACGCCGAAACTCCGTCATGACGGCGAAGGCGTTCTCTCGATGGCCAACACGGGACGTCCGCACACCGGAGGCAGCCAGTTCTTTATCACCCTCGCTCCGACGCCGTGGCTTGACGGTCATCATGCAATTTTCGGCCGCGTCACCGAGGGCATCGAGGTTGTCCGCGAGATCGGACATGTTCCGACGGATTTCATGGATCGCCCGGTCGAAGATGTCATCATGAACAAAGTCACGATCACGGACGGCGCTGAGGCCTAATGGCTTCCGCCTTCATTTATATCGTCCGCTGTGCCGACGGCAGTCTTTATACGGGGTGGACGGATGATGTACGTCAGCGCGTCGAAGCGCATAATGCGGGACGCGGCGCGAAATATACGCGTTCGCGTCGTCCCGTGACGCTCGTTTACGCCGAAGTCTGCGCGGATAAAAGCGCGGCTCTCAAACGGGAATATGCCGTCAAGCATTTGACACGCGCGGCGAAACTGGCTCTCATTGACAAGGCACAGGGGAACTTTTATAATTTAATTTGACTTGACACATAAAGGAGCGTTTACAAATGGCAGAAAAAGTCATGGTGACCGAAGAAGGTTATAATAAACTTGTCGATCAGCTCAACTATTTAAAGAGCGTACGCCGTATCGAGATCGCAGAACGCCTGAAAGCGGCAATCGCCCTGGGCGACCTCTCCGAGAACTCGGAGTACGATGACGCGAAAAACGAGCAGGCTTTCCTCGAAGGTGAGATCCTTGACCTCGAGGCAAAGATCCGCAACTCGGAGATCATCAAAACGAGCGGCGGCGACATGGTCCAGATGGGCAGCAAAGTCACCGTCAAAGATATCGAATTTGACGAAGAAGAGACGTTTATGATCGTCGGTTCGACGGAAGCCGATCCGGACGAAGGCAAGATTTCGAACGAATCCCCGCTCGGCGCGGCCCTGCTCGGTCAGGCTGTCGGAAGCAAAGTCGAAGTTCATGCCCCGGCAGGCATCATCGAGTATCAGATCGAATCGATCGAGCACTGATTTTGACAGTAAAGAAAGGTGTATAGATTGGCAAAGTTCCAGAAGCATGAGGGACCTCTTACCGAGGAAGACCTCAATGAAATGATCAAGGTGCGCCTTGACAAGATGCAGGCGCTGCGCGATTACGGTGTTGAGCCGTTCGGTCATCGTTATGAAGTTGACGCGTATGCGGCTGACATCAAAGCGAATAACGAACACCTCGCAGGCGAGGAAGAGGGAGCGGAAGTCCATATCGCCGGCCGTCTCATGGCGATCCGCGGTCACGGCAAAGCTTCGTTTGCAACGCTCAATGACCACACGGGCGATATTCAGGTTTATTTCCGTCAGGATGTCATCGGCGAAGAGAAGTACAAAAACGTGTTCAAACGCCTCGACATCGGCGATATTGTCGGCATTTTCGGCGTCGTTTTCCGCACGCAGCGCGGTGAAATCACCGTTCGCGTCGAGGATTTTGACCTGCTGTCGAAATCGCTGCGTCCGCTGCCGGAAAAATTCCACGGCCTCAAGGACGTTGACATCCGTTACCGTCAGCGTTACCTTGATCTTATTATGAATCAGGAAGTCCGCGATACGTTCCGCAAACGCACGAAGATCATTCAGTCGATCCGTCAGTATCTGGACGAACGCGGATTCCTCGAAGTCGAGACGCCGGTACTGTCGACGATCGCGGGCGGCGCTGCAGCGCGTCCGTTCAAGACGCATCATAATGCACTTGACATTGACCTCTATCTGCGCATCGCGACGGAATTGAGCCTCAAACGTCTCGTTGTCGGCGGACTTGACCGCGTCTACGAGATGGGCCGCGTGTTCCGCAATGAAGGCATGGATACGCGTCATAATCCGGAGTTTACGTCAATCGAGATTTATCAGGCTTACGGCGATTACCGCGATGTCATGGATATCACGGAAGGCATCGTCAACAGCGCATGTCAGGCTCTTTACGGTACGTCGAAAATCACGTATCAGGGCCTCGAAATCGACCTCAGCAAAGCAAAACGCATCAGTATGAATGACGCCGTTAAAGAAGCGACGGGCAAAGACTTCCTCTCGTGTCAGACGGTGGAAGAAGCGCGCGCAATGGCCGATGAAATCGGCGTTCCGTACGAACAGCGTCACGGCATCGGCGGCATTTTGAACGCGGCTTTTGAAGAAAAAGTCGAAGAATCGCTCATGCAGCCGACGTTTATCACGGGCCATCCGACGGAAATTTCGCCGCTTGCAAAACGCAATGCGGACGATCCGCGTATCACGGACCGTTTCGAATTCTTCGTTTACGGCCGCGAGCTCGCAAACGGCTTTACGGAGCTCAACGACCCGATTGATCAAGAAGGACGTTTCCTCGATCAGCTCAAACAGCGCGAAGCCGGCGACGATGAAGCACATGTCATGGACAAAGATTTTGTCCGCGCACTTCAGTACGGCCTGCCTCCGACGGGCGGACTCGGCATTGGTGTCGATCGTCTCGTCATGCTGCTCACGGACAGCCCGTCGATCCGCGACGTCCTGCTCTTCCCGACGATGAAACCGCTCGACGAAGAGAAAATCGAAGAAGCTGCACCGCAGTCCGCTCCGGCAGAGACGGCAACGGCTCCGGAAGCTCCGGCAGCGAAAGAAGTCATCGACTTCTCGAACGTCAAAGTCGAGCCGCTCTTTGAGGATTTCGTTGACTTTGAGACGTTCAGCAAGTCCGATTTCCGCGCCGTCAAAGTCAAAGCCTGCGCCGCCGTCCCGAAATCGAAGAAACTCCTGCAGTTTACGCTTGATGACGGAACGGGCGAGGACCGCATCATTTTAAGCGGTATCCACGCTTACTATGAGCCGGAAGACCTCGTCGGCAAAACCTGCATCGCCATCACGAACCTGCCGCCGCGCAAGATGATGGGGATTGCCTCCTGCGGCATGCTCCTCTCCGCCGTTCACGAAGAAGACGGCGAGGAAAAGCTGAACCTGCTCATGGTTGATGACCATATCCCGGCAGGGGCAAAGCTGTATTAAGCGTCATTGACGGATTGTCTGTACAATCGAATACCAATAAGAACAGCGCTCGGGAAACCGGGCGCTGTTCTGTTGCGGTGATAAAAAGAAGTCACGTTTAAACGACATAAATGAAAAAGCGGAGAGCCGCACCGATAACGGTACGGTTCTCCGCTTTTTATTCGGGAACACAGAAACCCGGGATGAATCAGAGTTTCTTTTCCGTGAGTACGAGGTCCAATGCATTGAGGACTTCGTTGATGTTTTCTTCCGTGATCACGAGAGGCGGCTGGAATGCCATGACATTGCGGCCGACGCCGTTTTTGCCGATGATGAAACCGCGGTCTTTGAGTTCCTCGAGAACGTCATCGAGGATTTCCGGGGCCGGCGAACCGTCGGCGTGAATGAATTCGGCGCCGTCCATGAGGCCGAGTCCGCGGACATCGCCGATGACCGGATGTTTCTTCTGGAGTTCGCGCAGGCCGTTTCTGAGCTGTTCGCCGCGGGCAAACGCGTTCTCTTTGAGGTGATGTTCTTCGATATAGTTGAGTACGGCGAGACCTGCCGTCGAGGAGACCGGATTGCCGCCGAGCGTCGATGCGCCCGGTTTCGTGTACGTGTCGGCGATTTCCGCCGTGGAGATAAAGGCTGAGATCGGTGCGCCGTTGCCGAGTGCTTTGGCGACGCTCATGATATCCGGAACGACGTCAAAGTTCTCGATGGCAAACATCTTGCCCGAACGCGCAAAGCCCGTCTGAACTTCGTCGGCGACGAAGAGTGTGCCGTATTGTTCGAGGATTTCCTTGACGCGCTTGAAATATCCTTTCGGCGGAACGACGATACCGGCGTTGCCCTGAATGGATTCGGCAAAATAAGCGGCCGGATGACCCGATGTGGACGTTTTGATGATATCTTCGATCATGTTCGCGCAGGCGAGGTCGCATTCCGGATATTTTTTGCCGAGCGGGCAGCGGTAGCAGTACGGATTCGGTGCAAAATGAATGCCGCCGACCGGATTCGGGTCTGTGCGCCACATGCCGATACCCGTAAGGCTCATCGTGAGTTTTGTGCGGCCGTGCAGACCGTTGCGCAGAGCAATAAATTCCGACTGACCCGTGTAAATCTGCGCGAGCAGGGCGGCGCCTTCATTAGCCTCCGTGCCCGTCGAGCAGAAGAAGGATTTCTGCAGTTTGCCCGGGGTGACTTCGGCGAGTTTTTCGGCGAGATTGACGAAGTTCTCCGTCAGGTAAATGTTGCAGACATGCTGCAGCGTGTTGACCTGTTCGGTGACTTTCTTATTGATTTCCGGGTTGCAGTGTCCGCAGTTAATGACAGACACACCGGCGAAGCAGTCGAGGTATTTTTTGCCTTCGCTGTCGTAAAGGTACTGCATCGAACCCTTGACGAATTCACGCGGCTGTTTGTAGAAATGCGCGAGACAGGGCATGATGTACTTTTTCTTCTTTGCAATGATGGCTTCCGGGCCGATGTATTTTTTTTCCAAGAGAAGACTTCCTTTCTTTACGACTCCCGGAAATGATTTCCGGATAGAGGATGGCGTCAGGGATGACGTCAGATTGAGTTGCGGCTTTCGCGGAAACGGTAGGTGCCGATACCGAATTCGCGCGGGCTTGCGTCTTTCAGCGCCTGTAACGGTTTTTCGATTTCGTAATCTTTGCCTGCGTCAAGCGCATCAAGTGCGGCGCGATACGTTTTCGTGACAAGAGCGGTGAGTTCCGGTGCGTAATCGTTGGCCTCGATGCGGTAGGATGCAATGCCGTTGAACTTTTTGAGATACGGATAAAGGCAGAGATCTTTCGCGAAGAGAATATGAACGCGGCCGAACTGGTCGACACGGAGACCGTGTTTTTCGCCGGCACGGTCGAGGAACGCATAACGGCGGTCGAGAATTTCCGGATTGTCAAGCTCGTTGTAATGCGGCAGTGACATAGCCGGGAAATTGTGGTCGCAGATCATCGACTCGTAGGAACCGTGAACGATCGTTTCGATCGGCAGATCGGCGTTTTCGACGATTTCGCGCAGCTGCTCGAACGAAAGTTCAAAGGAGGAGCAGGCCTGAACAAAGCCGTTTTCCTTCATGAATTTCGCGGCGAGGTGGTTGAAGAGATTGAACGAGAAGTCACCGTAAACCGGGAACTGCGTGATCGTATGCGCGAGTTTCCACGAACCGAGGTTGCTGACCATGATGCCGTCCGGATTCATCCGGTTGAGTTCCGTGAAGAACTGTTCGAGTTCTCCGCATTCGCGGCGCATCGTCGTACGCGGCGTATTGATGATGACTTTTGCCTTGCCCTTGGCGTAGGCGAGGATTTCCGTGTAGTCCGCGAGTTTCAGCGGGCGCTGTGGGCGGAACGCGTCACCGCCGACGTAAATGACGTCAGCGCCGTTGTCAATGGCAGCTTTCGCGTTTTCGACGCTGCATCCCGTGCGGACAGACAGCGTACGATGCGAAGAGTTTTTCTTGTCGATGTCACGTTCCTGACGCAGAACTTCGTCCTGGAAACCGGCTTCCTTGACGGCGTGGCTGAAGAAACGCGGCTCGCGTTTGCCGTCAAAACCGATGTCATCTTTTGTCGTCTGACCGAACGCAAACGTCGTCGTAAAGTCACGCGCGCGGTTTTCGTAGAGCGATTTCCAGCCTTCTTCGTCCGTCGTATAGCCGGCCGGATCGGCGATGTACGCGTCAATTGCCTTACGGTACGTTGACACGATGCGGCGGATAAATGCGGCCGGACGCATACGGCCTTCGATCTTGAACGAATAAACGCCGGCCTGAATGAGCTGCGGGATCGCGCGGTACATGCACATATCTTTCAGCGCGAGTTTGTAATCGCCCGGGCCGTCTTCGTCGAGAACTTCTCCCGTTTTCTCGTCGATGAGTTTATACGGCCAACGGCACGGTTTGAGGCAGCGTCCGCGATTGCCGCTCTGTCCGAACAGAACGCCCGAATGGATGCATTGACCGCTCTCGGAAATACACATATCACCGTGCATGAAATACTCGACTTCGATACCGGTGCGTTCGCGGAACAGGCTGAGTTCGGAAAGCGTCATTTCGCGTCCGACAACGATACGCGTGATGCCGTACTCTTTGAGTTTTTCGATCGCATGCTCGTTGTGCGTGTTCATCATGACGGATGTGTGCAACGGGATCGTAATACCCATTTCGTGCACGAGTTCGAGAACGGCAAAGTCCTGTACAAGAATCGCATCCGGTTTGATTTCATTTAAATAGGCGAGGTATTCGCGCAGTGCCGGGATTTCCTCGTCGCTGATGAGATTGTTGAGCGTGATATAGAGTCGAACGCCGTGAGCGTGCGTGTACTCGACGGCACGCTTTAAGGCTTCATCGTCAAAATTGAATCCGCCTTCATGCATACGCATGTTGAAGTGTTTGCCGCCGAGATAAACGGCGTCGGCTCCGGATTCGACGCCGGCAACGAGTGCGTCCCACGTTCCGGCCGGGGAAAGAAGCTCAACGGATTTACGGTTTAATAACATAATGTTTTCGGTTCTCCTTCACATTTGCCCGAAAGGCAAAGATTTTCTCTTACTATAAGAAATGTTAATTTCAGTATAACAGGAATTCTGACATCTATCAATAATGTAAAACGGTTTCGTCGTGCTCGTATCAAAATTGGGCAAAAACGGGCACCGGGAAAATTTTTTGTATCCGTAAACAGGAAGAAACCGCGATCAAAGCGAATATAAGAATACAAAAGGAGTCAACGTTTAGACTTGCTGCATAATACAGTGTATGGAAGAAGGAGAATAAAATGGGGCAACAGGAACATATCGGTCTCGTAGCCGGAGATAAATGGTTGGAACCGTATGAGGAAGCAATCCGCGGGCGGCACGATCATGCCGTTTGGAAGATCAATCATCTCACGGGCGGAAACGGTAAATTGACGGATTTTGCCAACGGTCATCAATACTACGGCCTGCATCGGACGAATGACGGCTGGGTTTTCCGCGAGTGGGCGCCGCATGCGCTGGATATTTTCCTCGTCGGTACGTTCAATCACTGGCAGGAAAAAGAACTTTATCGTTGCAGACGGTTAGGAGATTCGGGCAACTGGGAGCTGAAACTTCCCGCCGATGCAATCCATCACGGCGACCTGTATAAAATGAAGGTAAAATGGCCCGGCGGCGACGGCGAACGCATTCCTGCCTGGTGTCAACGCGTTGTCCAGGATACGAGGACGACGATTTTCTCGGCGCAGGTTTGGGAACCGGAGCATCCTTATGTTTGGCGTCAGGGTCATTTCCGTCCCAATCGTGATCCGCTCCTCATTTATGAGTGTCATATCGGCATGGGCGGCGATGCCGAAAAAGTCAGCACCTATACGGAATTTAAGGAAAATGTCCTGCCCCGTGTCAAGAAGGCCGGCTATAATGCGATTCAGGTCATGGCTATTCAGGAACATCCGTATTACGGCAGTTTCGGTTATCATGTCACCTCGTTTTTCGCAGCAAGTTCGCGTTTCGGCACGCCGGACGAACTGAAAGATCTCATTGACACGGCGCACAGTATGGGAATTGCGGTCATCATGGACCTCGTCCACAGTCATGCGGCGCGGAACGAGGCCGAAGGTCTCGGCAACCTTGCCGGTGATCCGAATCAGTATTTTTATCCCGGTGACCGGCACAACCATCCGGCCTGGGACAGTCTTTGCTTTGATTACGGCAAGGACGAAGTCATTCATTTCCTGCTGTCAAACTGCAAATTCTGGCTGGAGGAGTACCATTTTGACGGGTTCCGTTTTGACGGCGTGACGTCAATGCTTTATTACAGTCACGGACTGGGCGAGGATTTCACCGGCTACGGGGACTATTTCAACGGACATCAGGATGACAATGCCATTTGCTATCTGACGCTCGCAAACCGGCTCATTCATGAAGTCAATCCGGATGCTGTCACCATTGCCGAAGATGTCAGCGGTATGCCTGGACTCGCCGCGCCGTTTGAAGACGGCGGTTACGGATTTGACTATCGCCTCGCGATGAACATCCCCGATTACTGGATCAAACTCATCAAAGAGAAGAAAGATGAGGATTGGCATCCGTCAAGTATCTATTGGGAACTCACGAACCGCCGCAAAGGTGAACTTACGATTTCCTACTGCGAAAGTCATGACCAGGCGCTCGTCGGCGACAAGACCATTATTTTCCGTCTCGTCGATGCCGATATGTACTGGCATTTCCGTAAAGATGACATGAGCGGTGCTTCCACGCGCGGTGTCGCCCTGCACAAAATGCTGCGTCTCGCTACGTCTTCGACGATGAACGGCGGCTATCTGAACTTCATGGGCAACGAGTTCGGTCATCCCGAGTGGATCGATTTCCCGCGCGAGGGCAACGGCTGGAGTTATAAATACGCCCGTCGTCAATGGCATCTCGTCGATGATCCGGCGCTTTGTTATCAGTGGCTCGGGGCTTTCGATCAGGCCATGCTGGAATTGCTCAAGAGCGTTCCGGCGATCGAGAAAATCCCCGTCGAGGAGGTTTGGCACGACGACGGAGATCAGGTACTGGCTTATAAACGCGGCGATCTCGTTTTCGTATTCAATTTCTCGCCGACAAAATCCTTTACGGATTACGGTTTCCTTGTGTCCGCGGGAGAGTATCACGTAATGCTCAACACCGATGCCAAGGAGTTCGGCGGCAACGGCTTTGCGGATGACAGCGTTGCTCATCTGACCAATTATGACCCGCTCTACGACAAAGACGGTAAAGGCTGGTTGAAACTCTACATCCCGGCACAGAGTGCTGTCGTGTTGAAGAAGAAATAAAACTTCATCAAGGGGGCTGTACGCAGCCCTCTTTTTTGTTGGCAGAAGAAATTTTTGACACGACAAGGAAAAGTGCTTGACACGTCAGTACGGCTTCGCTATAATAGCAATGTCAAGCATAAGGACTTGGCAGTTTTACGATTCAGGTGAGTGTATGATCGAACAGTTTTTATATCTGTCGGCCCTGTTTGACATGTACGGGTCGCTTTTGACGGAAAAGCAGCAGGAATGTCTGCGGCTGCATCTGTTCGAAGATTTTTCCCTCTCTGAGATCGGCGAGGCTCTCGGGATTTCCCGTCAGGCCGTTTACGATAACATCCACCGCTCCGAAAAAGCGATGGAATCTTATGAAGCAAAACTGGGGCTGGCAGCCCGATACCGTGAGGAACGGCGGGCATTGACCGGCATTTACGAAAAGATCGAGGAACTGCGGGAGCCGGGGAATGAATCCCGGGTCGATGCGATTTTGCAGCAGCTCCGTCCGTTTTTGGGAACCAGGCAGGAGGTATAACGTTGATTTTTTCCAGTTTATCCGACCGTCTGCAGGAAACGTTCAAGAAGCTGCGCGGTCACGGCAAACTGACCGAGGATGACGTCAATGCCGCGATGCGGGAAGTGCGCATGGCACTGCTCGAGGCTGACGTCAACTTCAAGGTAGTCAAGGACTTTGTCAAACGCGTCAAGGAACGCGCCGTCGGACAGGATGTCCTCGAAACGCTGACACCGGCTCAGGCTGTCATCAAAATTGTCGATGAGGAGCTCACGAACCTCATGGGCGGGACGCAGAGCCGTATCAATATCAGTTCTCAGCCGCCGACAATCATTATGATGGTCGGTCTGCAGGGCGCCGGTAAAACGACGTCGGCAGGTAAACTCGGACTCGCCCTCAAAAAACAGGGCAAAAAACCGCTTCTCGTTGCCGCCGATATTTATCGTCCGGCTGCAATCAAGCAGTTACAGGTTGTCGGCAGTCAACTGGACTTGCCGGTGTTTACGATGCCGCAGGGAACTGACGCAGTTACGATCGCGAAACAGGCGATTCCGTACTCCGAGTCTCATGCCAACGATGTCGTCATCATCGATACGGCAGGCCGTTTGCAGATTGACGAAAAGCTCATGCAGGAACTGCGTGACATCAAAGACGGTGTTCATCCGCATGAAATCCTGCTTGTCGTCGATGCGATGACCGGTCAGGAATCCGTCAACGTGGCGCAGTCATTTAATGACAGCCTCGGCGTCGACGGCGTCGTCATGACGAAACTTGACGGTGACGCACGCGGCGGTGCGGCCCTTTCCATCAAGGCCGTAACGGGATGCCCGATCAAATTTGTCGGTATGGGCGAAAAACTCGAAGCTCTCGAGCCGTTCCATCCGGATCGTATGGCTTCCCGCATCCTCGGCATGGGCGATGTCCTTTCGCTCGTCGAGAAAGCACAGGCGACTTTCGACATGGAAGAAGCCAAGAAGATGGAAAAGAAGATGCGCAAGGATGAGTTCACCCTTGACGACTTCTTGAATCAGATGCAGCAGGTCAAGAAACTCGGCTCGCTCGACTCCATTCTCGGCATGCTTCCGGGCATGGGCGGTCTCAAAAAACAGCTCGAGGGTCAGGATATTGATCTCAACGGCAAGGAAATCCGCCGTATCGAGGCGATCATCAAATCGATGACGCCGAAAGAACGTGCGGATATCAGCATCATCAACGGCAGCCGCCGTAAACGTATCGCTCTTGGGAGCGGCACGCGCGTGCAGGATGTCAACCGCCTGCTCAAACAGTTCGCGGAAATGAAAAAGATGATGAAGAAAATGAAGAAGATGCAGAAAGGCAAAAAGGGCAGAATGCCGAATCTCGGCGGACTGGGACTCCCCAAGATGCCGTTTATGCACTAAGATACAGCGAAAGGTGGTGAATTTTCATGGCAGTAAAGATTCGTTTGAACCGTATGGGTGCAAAGAAGAATCCGTTCTATCGCGTTGTTGTCGCTGACTCCCGTGCTCCGCGTGACGGCCGTTTTATCGAAATCCTCGGTAACTACGATCCGTCCCAGACTCCGGCAGCCGTCAACCTCGACGAGGAAAAGGTTCTGAAATGGATGAACAATGGTGCTCAGCCGACCGATACCGTTAAAAACATCCTCAGCAAACAGGGTATCCTGGCAAAATTTGCCGAGGCTAAGAAAGCTAAAAACTAAGGAAAGAGGCTTACAGCATGAAAGAGATTGTTGAAGTTATCGCCAAGTCTTTAGTGGATCGTCCGGATGACGTCACGGTCGAAGAGATCGCGGACGGGGATCAGATTACCCTGAAACTCCACGTCGCCGCCGACGATATGGGAAAGGTCATCGGCCGACAGGGCCGTATTGCAAAGGCGATGCGTACTGTTGTCAAGGCTGCGGCCACCCGCGAAAGCAAAAAGGTCACGGTTGAGATTATTTAAAACCGGAAGAGCGGCAAACCCGTAGAGGGATTGCCGCTCTTTTTGTCGAATCGATATAAGAAAGTGAAACTCGTAAAAGAAAAGGAGCAGTTGATTATGGACAAGATTTTACTGAAGATGCCGGTGACGATCAAAGCAAAACTGACGGAAAAACTCCGTGCCAAACTCAGCAAGGAACTCGAAGACGGCATTGCCCAGGCCAATCTCGAAATTCAGCAGATTGATATTCAGGCAAAACGCGCGATTCAGGAAAACACGAAACAGGAAATGAGCCCGGCGGATTTCCAGCGTCTTGACGCGATTCGTCAGCAGTTCGGCCAGGAACGCGAAAAACGCATGCAGTATGTTGCACAGGCGACGAAACGCAAGGAAGATCTCGAAAAACTCGCGATCGGCGCCGAGATCGTTCAAGGCACGCTCGAACGTACGGCGGAAGTCCATGTCGGCGACAACATGCGTGAACTCATGAATGTGGAAGTGCTGGTTGAAGATGACAAAATTATCGCCATCCGCGGTTGAGAAACGGATTACCATCGGTAAAGTCGGCGGTCCGCACGGTATCCGCGGTGATATGCGGATTATTCCGCTGACGGATTTCCCGGAACGGTTTCAGGATATGAAGGAAGTCATGGTGGGTGATGAACTGCTGCACATCGAGCATTGCGCTTACCATAAGCAGTTCGTCCTGCTGCGTTTCCGCGAGTATTCCGTGCGCGAAGATGCGATGCGTTTGACGGGAAAACTGCTGACAATCAGCCGCGAACAGGCTGTGCCGCTGAACGAAGGCGAATACTATACGTTTGACATTATCGGCCTGACGGTTTTTGACCCGGAAGGGAATGAACTCGGCGTCGTCGAAAATGTTCTGCGTACGGGAAGCAACGATGTTTATCAGGCACGGCGCAAGGACGGAAGCGAACTCCTCATACCTGCGCTCAAGGCTGTTGTCAAAGTCATTGACGTCAAAGGCGGCCGTATGGTTGTTGACATGCCGGAGGAAACGAGCGATGCGCATTGACATGGTGACGCTGTTCCCGGAGATGTTTGCCGGGCCTTTCGGCGATAGTATCCTGAAGCGCGCCATTGACAACGGAATTTTATCGGTGCATTTTACGAATTTCCGTGATTACTCGTTTGACAAGCACAAGCACGTTGACGACTCGCCGTTCGGCGGCGGCGCCGGCATGGTGCTCAAACCGGAACCGCTGTTTCGCGCCGTGCGTGCGGTCGAGGCGGAAACGTCGGAGTTCGCGTCAAATCGCCGCATTCTGCTCATGGATCCTGCGGGCGTTCCGTTTTCGCAGGCGAAGGCGAAAGAACTCGCGCAATATGATCAGCTTATCTTTATCTGCGGTCATTACGAAGGATATGACGCGCGTATCACGGAAAATCTCGCGGACGAGGCACTTTCCATCGGCGACTATGTATTGACGGGCGGCGAACTCCCTGCCATGGTCATTACGGACGCCGTTGCACGCATGCTCCCGGGGGTTCTCGGCGATGAAGAATCGGCGCCTACGGATTCGTTTTACGAGGGACTGCTTGAATTCCCCCAGTATACGCGTCCGCGTGAGTTTGAAGGCATGACGGTTCCCGATGTGCTCATTTCGGGCGATCACGCCAAGATCCGTCAATGGCGCCGCGAACAGTCACTTCTCAAAACGCAGGCAAACCGCCCGGATCTGTTGACGTCAGCGCCGCTCACGGAAAAAGACCGCGAGTTTTTGCGTCAACACGAAGACGAGACAAACGAATAAGATCATCTGGTTACGGTTATAAGCCGGGGACGGAAAGCGTAAAAGCCATGTTGACATAACAGACTTGATGCTTTTCGTTCCCGTTTTTTTATTTGACATATCAGAGGATGACAGAGACACAAAAATTGAACTTATAAAAAAATAAAGTATATAGAAATATTTATTGACACGAGCGATACATAGATATATAATTCTATACAAGATAGAAAAACTTCTATAAACGATTTACCGACTGAACTTTGATATTGACATCTGGGAGGATTTCCTATGAAATACACGGAACTTGACACGCCGGCGCTGCTCATCGACCGGAAGATTATGACGGAGAATATCCGCCGGATGCAGGCGTATGCCGATCGTTACGGTGTGACGAACTCGCACGGCAAAGGCGTCATTTGGGATTTCCCGAGTGCGACGATCAATCGTATTTTTGACGAGCATGCGATCGTTGACGATGACCCGGCGTTCCGCGATTTTGTGCACGTCGGACAGAAAGTCCGCATTATCCCGGTCCATATCTGCCCGGTTTGTAACCTCTACGATACGGCTTACGTCATCGAAGGCGACGAAGTCGTGGATCAATATGAAATCGCCGCACGCGGCAAACTGCAGTAAAAAGGAGCATTATCATGAAAATCATCAATAACATCAACGGCATCAAAGCGAACGGTCACTATGCACCGGCAGTTCTTTCCCACGGACTGCTTTTCGTTTCGGGTCAGCTTCCGATGGTAAACGGCAAAGTCGTCGAGGGCGGCATCGAGGCCCAGGCAAAACAGTCACTCGCTAACATTGACAAAATCCTCGTCGCAGCGGGGACGGCGCGTGAACATGTCGTTTCGTGTCATGTTTATGTCTCGGATATCGCGGACTGGGATGCCGTTAACGACGTTTACGCGGCATATTTCGGCCGTCATACGCCGGCCCGCATCGTCGTACCGTCGAACAAATTGCACCACGGCGCCCGCATCGAGATCGAAGTCGTTGCGGAGATGCCGGAGTAAGGCATCCGCATTTTAACAGGATTCGACATATCGGCCGTTAGGGTGCGGTCGGAAAACGGGTAAAATCAGGGGGTTAATCATTATGAAATTCATTTGCACGAAATGCGGTCATGAAGAATCGGTAACGACGCGTAAACCGGCCTGCGACTGCGGCGGACTTTGGAAACTGGACTTTACGCCGGAGCCGTTCAGCCTGGATAAGATTGACAAAGATATCTGGGGCCTGTTCCGTTATCACCGTTTTATGGCGCTCGAAGGTGACGCGTGGAAAGATATTACACTCGGCGAAGGTATGACACCGGTCATCCCGTTCAACGACGATGTGTTCCTGAAGATGGATTATTTCATGCCGACGCTTTCGTTTAAAGACCGCGGTGCCGCTGTTCTCGTTGCCCACTGCAAGTCCATCGGCGTCAAAAAAGTCGTTCAGGACAGCAGCGGCAATGCCGGAAACAGCGTTGCGGCATATTGTGCGCGTGCCGGCATCGAGTGTGAGATTTTCGTGCCGGAAGGAACGTCCGACAAAAAAATCCGCATGATCCGTGCCCACGGAGCAACCGCGACGATCGTACCGGGCGACCGCGACCACTGCGCCGCCGTCTGCCGCAAAAAAGTCAAAGACGAAGGTGTTTTCTACGCAAACCACGTCTATAATCCGTTCTTCTATGAAGGGACAAAGACGTATATTTACGAAGTTTATGAGCAGCTTCACCGCGTTCCGGAACATATTTTCATTCCGCTCGGCAACGGTACGCTGTTCATCGGCATTGTCAAAGGACTCGAGGAACTGCTCGCAGCAGGATGCATCGATCATATGCCGCAGCTCATTCTCGTTCAGAGCGAACGCTGCCAACCGTTTGTGAATGCGATGGAAAAACATTTGAAGGAAACGGAAAAAGTGACGATTCAGCCGACACTCGCCGAAGGAATCGCGATCGGCCTGCCGATGCGCAGTCCGGAGATTCTCGAATATATCTATAAATACGGCGTCAAATCGGCGGTCATTCCGGAAGCTACGATCCTGCCGACCCGCGCGATGCTGGCGGAACAGGGCATTTATTGCGAACATACAACGGCAGGCGTTTACGCCGGTTATCTGCAGTACATGAAAGAGCACGGCCGTACGCCGGATTCCCTCATTTCGATGTGCGGTGCGGGACTGAAGTCGGATCACGCTTGAGGTGATGTCATGTCAAACGATAATATCCGCAAAGAATTGCGGCCGTATCTGCCCGTTTTGCATATGCTTGCCGAGACATTCGGGAGCGACGCCGAGATTATCCTACACGATCTGCGACAACCGGAACATTCCGTCGTCGATGTCGTCAATGCATCCGATGTCAGTGTCACGGGACGCAAAGTCGGCGAGAGTTTTGACCATCTTGTCAAACAGGGCCTGTTGACGGGCGAGGCGAAAACGGAGCAGAAGGATTACGTTGCGAATTACTATTTTACGGCGCGCAACAATAAAAAGATCCGCTCGTCATCGGTCATTCTCCGCAATGACGCCGGCGAGGTTGAAGGTGCGATCTGCATCAACATTGACACGACTCGCCTCATGCGTCAGATCGAATACCTGCAATCGTTTCTGCCTCAGCCGCCCGATGCGCCGGAAGAGGAAGAAACTGCTCCCGTACAGGACATGGTGACGTCACTCATCGAGCGCATCATCGGTGCCGCTGATCCCGCCGCGATGAGCCGTGAGGAGAAGATTGCCAAGATCCGTTTCATGGAGGAAAAGGGTATTTTCCTCATGAAAGGCAGCATCGAGGCGGTTGCCAACCGTCTCGGCGTCACGAAAGTGACGGTTTACAGCTATCTCGACGAAGTGCGTGGGAAGCGTTGACCCGGTTTATGTAAAAAATTTGTGTAAAATTTTATATTTTTTCGTCCGACACGGTATTCTTTACGCTGATTTCTGTTATACTAAAAGGAGAGTTCAATTATTTTTATCTATGATAGATAGGACAGAAAGGATGCGGGTGTCAAGATGTCAGATATATTGCAGCTGCACTGCCCCAAGTGCGGAACGCCGATCGGATTTGACATCAGGAGGCAGAAATATCGTTGTACCTCCTGCAGCTGGCAGGCAACGCCGGCGAGAATGAAGGAAATTCGTCCGGAGTGGCTGGAAAGCGTCGGAACGTTTGCGGGACAAGGCAGAACGGGGCAGGTTCCCGAGGCGATGATCCCGTTTGCGCTCAAACGCGAAGAAGCGATGGTGCGTATGTACGGCTGGGGCAAAGCACATAATGCCCTCCCGGAAGGAAGACTAGCCGTTGAACAGTCCGGCACCTTGACAGGGATTTATCTGCCGTTCCAGCTTTTGCGCGGTCCGGTCCACGCTCGTGTCAAGGCAGATGAACGTCAGCGGGAGGATATCTGCGAAGGTTGCCTCGAAGGATTTACTGTCAGTATGTCCGGGCAGATGAATGAGGCTGTTCTCGATCGCGTCGCATCGGTTGACTGGTCCGAGGCAGAGCCGTTCGGTTCCGGATCCGTCATCGATCATCCGATTCAGTATCCGGATCTCACCTCGGATTCACTCGAGAAGCGCGTACAGAAAAAAGCGCAGGCAAAATTCCTGCCGGATGTCCGCAAAGCGTTGAATGCGCCGCAGGCGAAACTCGTCAGCCTGAATACCGATGATCTGCTCACGGTTCCGGTTTTACTGCCGTTCTATCTGGTTCGTTCCGGGCGGATGATGGTTATCGTCAACGGTCAGACCGGTGAGGTTGCCGCGACGAACGAAGGCGCGCAGCACGGTTATCCGTGGCTTTTGGAACCGCTCGTTTATACGGTTTTCGCCACGTTCCTTTTGATGGCACTCCTGAATCTCAGCACGATACCGTCACTGATTGCGGCAGTCGTTCTTGCCCTGTTTTTCTTCGGCTTTATGGGGAAAGGCCGCCGTTCGCTCATTCGTAAACTGTTCGGCAAAAAAGAGCCCGCGGTTGCCGATGCGGATAAAGAGATATCCCCGGTCCCGCGCGGAGACGAGCTTTTCGAAAATCCGCTGGACAATACGCCGTACTTCCCGGCAAGGGATCATAAACAAACAACGTTCGTTCCCTGAGAAATGTTTGACGTTTGCGTCCCCATGTTCACCGTTAACGGCGGACATGGGGATTTTGTGTGTCCCGAACCGTCAAAACCGGTTGACATTGACGTAAAAGCGTGTTATCCTTTGACGTAATAAATCATATTACATATAAATACAAAGAAAGTGAGGGATCGATATGGATCAGATCGAGTTGGTTAATCGCCTGATTGATCTGCTTCTCGACGTTGAACCTTCCTATTGCGGAGAGGCGGCACGATTTCCGCGGGATTATAACGGACGCCGGTATCTGCTGCGGTGCCTCATGAATATCTGGGATCCGCGTCATGATTTGCCGGATGAATATTATGATTTACAGGACAAGCTATTGACGGTGGAAACGCAGGTCAAACGTCCCGTTTGGCCGGAAAGCCTGCCGGAATCGGGTGAGCCGGGGCTGTATCTCTGGCAGGGCGATATTACGCGTCTTGCCTCTGACGCCATTGTCAATGCGGCGAACAGTCAAATGCTCGGCTGTTTCGTCCCGGGACATAACTGTATCGACAATGCGATTCATTCCGCCGCAGGACTCGAACTGCGCCGTGTCTGCTATGCACTCATGAAAGCGCAGGGGCATGAAGAACCGACCGGGAAAGCCAAAATTACACCCGCATTCAATCTGCCGTCAAAATATGTCATTCATACGGTCGGTCCGATTGTCGGCAAACGCGTTACACCGCGGGATCGTCAGTTATTGTCGTCCTGTTATACCTCTTGTCTGGAACTTGCAGAACATAAGCACTTGCAGAGTATCGCATTCTGCTGTATTTCGACCGGTGTATTTCATTTCCCGCAGCAGGAAGCGGCGGAAATTGCCGTGAAAACCGTCGGCTATTACCGCGCGCTGCATCCGGAAAGTTCGATAAAACGGGTGATTTTCAATGTGTTCAAGGACGAGGATCGGGACATTTACGCAAAGCTGTTAGGGATCGAAGAAGTAGAGCGGCAGGATTAAAATGTTTCGGTTTTTCCGTCAGCCGGCATGACGTAATCCGTGATACCGCGACGGGCGAGTAGACCGCGCATCTGCGTCCGCGTGATTGACGCATGCGGAACATTGTCCATATGGGTGAGGAAAATGCGAGTACCGGGGAGTGTACGCGAAACGGCTTCGATATCTTCGTCGTTCATGATGAGACGGCCGTTTTGGACAGTTTCGGCGGCGCAGGCATTGATGAGAGTGACAGCCGGTTTGAATGTGCGGAGCGTTTCACCGACGGATTCATACCAGACCGTATCACCGGCGAGATAGAGCGTTTTTTCGTCATCTGCCTCAAAGATGACACCGCAAGCCTCGCCGCAGGGATTGATTGTGCCGTGACGTGCCGGAGTTTTCGTCAGTTTGACGTCACCGAATGACGTGCCGGATGCCTTGAGAACAGTCACTTCGGTGAATCCGGATTTGACAAAAACCTGACGATCCGCTTCGTTCTGGACGAAAACGGGAACCGTATGATCAAGAGGCGCGCCGACGGTACCGTCAAGGTTCATATCGACGTGATCCGGATGCAGATGCGTGACGATATACGCGTCAACACCGGCGAGAATCGTGTTGCGGTCAAACGGCAGCGGAAAGATCGGCATTGGGATCATTTCCTTTACGGGGTCGGGGATCGTATAAGGATGCCCGGGGATATCGGCAATACAGCCGGTTTCGCCTTTGCCGGCAAGCCACGGGTCAATGAGAAACGTTTTGCCGCCGAAGGCAATACGAACGGTTGCGTTGCGAATCTGCTGTATTTTCATGATAAAACCTCTTTCTTGTCTGAAATCCTGTTGACATGCTTATTGTAGCGGTTCTATACTGACGGTACAAGAATCGTTTGCGGATCATTGCGCAACTAAATGGTTGCGGGAAAAGAGGATTGACAGATGAATCGGAGGCAGATGACGTATTTTATCGCGGTTTACGAAGAAGGAAGTATCCAGTCGGCGGCAGACAGGCTCTTTATTTCGCGCCAGGGAGTCAGTAAGATGCTGCGGCAATTGGAGGAAGAACTCGCGCAGCCGCTTTTTGAACGTCTCCCCGAGGGATTGCAGCCGACGGATTTTGCACGGTCGATTCTGCCGCATGTGCGGCAACTGCTTGCGGAGTACGACTTTATCGCCGGG
>CACXCC010000075.1 GCA_902766015.1 uncultured Veillonellaceae bacterium | reverse complement strand
CTTTCTCCGCAGCAGCTTTTCCCGGCTGCTGCCCCAAATCAAGAAACCGGCAGAACCCCATCTGCCGGCTTTTTTTGTCTGGTTGAGTCATACGAGGCGGGACAGGGGCACTTTTTTTGCCTGAAAAGCTGCGGCTACAAAAATTGCACTTTCGCTTAATGTAGTCGCCCGTTTCAAACCGCTACGCTTAAAAGAAACGGGCTCCGGGCGAAAGCGCAATTTTTGCTTAACGCCTTGTGCAGCAAAACGGCAAAAAAAGTGCCCCTGTCCCTTACGTTTATTTTTCGAGGCAAAAAAGCCCCCAACCATAACCAAAAATCAAACATTGGATAACGTGTCTTATTAGGCTGGGCAACCGAAACGTAAGGGATCGTGAGGCGTCACCGGAGGCCGTTGCTGAAGAAGGCGTTAAGAAAAAAATCCGGTTTCGCCCCGCCGACTGAATTGTTTAAGCGCAGCGGTTTGATTCAGTCGGCGTTAATTAAGCGAAAACGGATTTTTTTTAGCCGCAGCTCAGGCCGCCGGTGACGCCTCACGATCCCGTCGGGTCAAACGTCAAGTTGCGTTAAAGAAACTCCTCCAACTTTTCCGGATCCAAAACGCGAACTTTGCGTCCGGAAACGCGTAAAATCCCGTCATTTTGCATACTGCTGAGTTCGCGAGAAAGAGACGGACGCGTCACCGCGAGATAGGCGGCGAGATACTCGCGGCTGACCTGAAGCATGACTTCGCCGTTCGCATCCAGCTGCGGAAGCAAAAAACGCGCAATCTTTCCGCGCAGAGAACCGCTCGCGAGAACCTTAATGCGGTTATGCATCGCATACGCCTTGCGCGCAAAAATCCGCAGGAGATTTTGACGCACATGCGCCGCCGCAGGGCTCACCGTATCGCTCTCGAGACGGAAAAACGCATTGCCGATACAGAGAATATCCGTATCCGTCACCGCCTCGACATACATATCATACGGTTTCTGCAGCGCCTCATAAACCTCGCCGAACAGATCCCCCGGCGCGTCAATCTCCGAAATAAAAATCCGCCGCCCCGCAAACGTATCCTTCAAGATATGCACCTCGCCGGCGAGCAAAAGATAAATCTCCTTCGGCATATCGCCCTCGTGAAAGAGAATATCCCCCTTCCGGCAGCGGATCTCGCGGACATGTGACGACTGCAGGAGTTCGCAGATCTCCGCATCGCTCATCCCCTGCATCAGGTCACTGCGCCGTAAAACGTCAATGCGGTCCTGACTCATTCTTCAACCAAAACTTTTTCGATCTCGACGACATACATCGTATGATAGTCGCCCTCATACCACTTCGCGTCAGCTTCCTTGTCAAAGAAGAACTTCTGCTCGAGCGGCTGAGCATACATCTTGCGGCAGAACATCGTGACGCGTGCCTCGTCAAAGTACGTGCAGCCATTTTCGTGACGAACCGTCAGGCCGGCTTTTGCGATCTTGTCTTCGTCGCGTCCGGAAACCGTACCGAAATAATTCATCATCTTGCGGCGATCCTCGCCGAAAACGGAAATCGTCAGATGATCGGACTTGTCGACGAACTCCTTCGTATAGCGCGTCGGACGAATGAAGACGAACGCCGTATTTTTCGCCCACATGACGCCCATAGCGCCCCACGAAGCCGTCATGGCGTTCGCTTTGCCGCCGTATTCGGCGCAGAGAAGCAGCCAGTCTTTGCCGATCAGCTGAAATACGTTATCCTTTAATTCGAGCGGGGAAATTTCTTTTTTCATTATAGTGCCTCCTTACAGTGTATCGGATTACTTCCGTGTCACTGATATCAATTCGCCCTGACGCGCCAGAATCCTGCTTTTCCACAGGAAATTCACCGCTAAACCGCACTTATCCACAGATAAAACACACTTATCCCCCGAATTTTGTGGATAAGTTAGCGCTGCAGCGTCATTTTCACCCGTTTTGCCGTCAATCTGTTACGGCAGCACAAAAAAGCCCCGGCAAAACGCCGGAGCCCTGATTTCGTCTGGTGCTCACTGAGGGATTCGAACCCCCGACCCCCTCCATGTGACGGAGATGCTCTAGCCAACTGAGCTAAGTGAGCGAAACTATGTCTATATACAGAAAAGATTCCGTATTGCTACGGAACCTGTTAGATTCAAATGGTGGGGTTAACAGAACTCGAATCTGTGACCTCCTCGATGTCAACGAGACACTCTAACCAACTGAGCTATAACCCCATATCGCTTAACGACAAGTGTTATTATAGCAGGGCTTTCCGCGTTTGTAAATACTTAAATCGCATTTTTTGTGAAAAATTTTCAAATCCGTGACAAACGCCTTGCTTTTCCATTTACTTTGCTACCCCTTTCTGGTAAACTTGTATCTGTCAAACGGCGTATTGGCGGCCGTTTTTACGGATACGACGATGGGCCGGGCCTCTGGGGCCTGGTATTTTTTTGAAAGGATTGTTTTCATGTCACAGGAATCTACTGCGCGTCAGGATCGCGTGATCCGCTGGCTTACGGCAGCCGGCATCTATTATATGGTCATGATCGCCCTGTACATCGATATGGGCGAAGACATGGGCGCCGGGTATTTTATGCCGATTGCCCTGCCGATCCTCGCCGGACTTGTTCTGCTGCAGTACGGGACAAGGCTGCCGCTCTTTTCGCTCGCGACGCTCCCGAACCTCTTGACCGGTTTTGCGTGGTGCATGACGTTCCCACTCGTCTATGCCTGGACATTTCAGTCCGTCTGGTATCAGTCCAAAATCTGTTTTGACTTCATCGTCGGCACAAGCGGTTTCCTGCTGCTCTCGTCTCTCGCGGCGGTTTTGTTCCGTCTCGAATATCCGCGCATCACGGCGGCCTGTCTCGCCCTGCTGAACTTTTTCGGCCTGCTCATTCCGTTTATCCAGATGGCGTATTACTGTCTCTTTTGGCACAGTCTGTCGCCGGCGTCACTCATGGCGATTTATCTGACGAACTGGCACGAAAGCATTGACTTTGTCCGCTCGAACGTCGGCGATCTGCAGGCGATCCTGATTCTCGCGGTCACGGCGCTCGTTCTCTACGGTTTTTACCGCTGCCATCTGCGTTTTTACCGCCGGCTCATCGCACAGGACACGACACCGGGACGCACGTTGGCGCTGACTGCGATGCTCGCCGTCACCTTGATCGCCGAATTCTGGTACGTTCCGCAGACGTCGATTGCCGACATTTGGCACAACGTCAAAGATTATGTCGCGGAAACGCAGTCCTACAGCCTGAACTATGAAGAACGCTTCAACTCCATGATCGTCGACGAAACGGAAACGCTCGCCGCGAAAGCGCCGGGAACCGTCATCTACGTCATCGGCGAATCGGCTTCGCGCAACTATATGAAGGCCTTTACGCCGGATTTCCAGTACGATGACACACCGTGGCTCAGCGGACACGTCGAAGATCCGAATTTCGTGCTGTTCCATAATGTTTACTCCTCGTGGACGCAGACCGTCCCGACGCTCCAGCGCGCCCTGACGGAACAGAGTCAGTACAATGACAAGGAGTTCTACGAGTCAGCCTCGATCATTGACGCGGCGAAAAAAGCCGGTTATGAGACGTGGTGGTTCAGCAATCAGGGACGTTACGGGCAGTTTGACAGTGCCATTACGCTCGTCGCGAAAACGGCCGATCACGCGGAATGGACGGATGACACGTACGATCTCTCGACGAAGTATGACGAGTCCCTGCTGCCGTATCTGACGCAGATTGACCCGACGAAGAATAACTTTATCGTCATTCATGTCATGGGCAGCCATATTTACTACAACAGCCGTTATCCGGAATCGTTCAACAAGTTCCAGACGGAGGAAGGCGAGTCGACGGCGTCATCGCTCGCGTCGTATTCGAACAGTATTCTCTATACGGACTATGTTCTCTCGCAGATTTTCACGTATGCGCAAAAGAACCTGAATCTGCGCGCGATGGTTTACTGTTCGGACCACGGCGAGAATCTGAAGATCTCGCACAATCCGGATATCTTTATGTTTGATATGGTCCGTATTCCGATGTTTGTGTATCTGTCACCGGAATACCAGCAGGCGCTCCCGGCACGCACGGCCGCTCTGCGATCCCATCAGGATCGTTATTTTACGAATGATATGCTTTACGATACGATCTGCGGCATTCTCAATGCCCCGTCGAACCGCTATGATCCGAAGCAGGATTTTGCGAGCCGCCATTATGCGTTTACGCGCGAAAACCTGACGACGATGCTCGGGCAGCATTCGCTTACCGAAGACCCGGATGGGTTGCCGGAGAATGTTCAGCCGTAAAGGCGGGGCAATGCGCACTCTTGCTAAAAGGCGGGGCACTGACGTTGCACTCTTGCTAAAAGCTGCCGCTAAAAGGCGGGTGGAGGGATCCCGATCCGGCTTCCAACACTGCCGCTAAAAGGCGGGGCGCTGACGTTTCACTCTCGCTAAAAGCTGCCGCTAAAAGGCGGGGGAGTGGAGCCATACTCTTGCTAAAAGCTGTCGCTAAAAAAAATCCGTTTTCGCTCAATTAAGTCGCCTGTTTCAAACCGCTGCGCTTAAAAGAAACAGGCTCCGGGCGAAAACGGATTTTTTTCTTAACGCTTTCTCAGCAAAACGCAAGAGTATGGCTCCACTCCCCCTTACGTTTCGGTAAGTGCAAGAGTGCAACGTCAGCGCCCCTTAGGTTTCGGTAAATGCAAGAGAGGACGGTCCCGCCGTCCTGTCTTTTACTCGAAGCGTTTCACTCCCCTTCCATCAAAATGCGGCACAAACTTTGTGCTTGCCGTCTTCCCTTCCTGGACGTAGCAATGGGTGATCCCGAGGTCGAGGGCGTGGTTGACGACGCTTTGGTACTCGAGCGTTGTGAGGCGGCGGTTGAGGGGCGGGTGCTCCGCGGCTTTGTACATCGGCGTATACTGATTCATGAGGCTGATCTGGATCGTGTCGCCGAATGTTTCGTAAAGCCAATCGAGCACGCGCATGCTTTCGTGACGGTGTCCCGGCAGCACGAGATGACGCACAATGACACCGCGCAAAAGCCGCCCGTCTGACGCGAACTGCAAAGGTCCCGCAATCTCAACCATCCGCTCAATCGCCTTGGAGGCGGCCGCAAAATAATCCGGCGCGAGGGAATATTCCCCCGCGCTTTTTTCGTCTGCGTACTTGAGATCCGGCAGAAAAATATCGACACTACCGCGCAGAGACTCGACCGTTTCAACCGTCTCATACGCACTCGAATTATACACGACCGGAAGCGTAAATCCCTGCGCCTTCGCGAGCGTGAGCGCATGGAGAATCTGCGGCACATAATGCGTCGGCGTCACGAGATCGAGCGTCGCCGCGCCGCGTTTCTGCTGCTCGAGGAAAATCGCCGCGAGGCGTTCGTCACTGACCTCAAATCCTTTTCCCTCGTGGCTGATCTCGTGATTTTGACAAAAACAGCAGCGCAGATTGCAAAACGAAAAAAAGACCGTCCCTGCGCCGTTTTCGCCCGTCAGACACGGCTCTTCCCACGGATGAAGCGAAACGAGCGCAATGCGCGCCCGCTCCCCCGCGCCGCAAAATCCCGGCTTTTTCGTCCGATCGGCCCCGCAGCGCCGCGGACAAAGCGTACAGTGACGCATTTCCTCTTTGACCGTCATCATAAAACCTCCGAACAAAACAAAGCAGGTACAGTCCTCCCGAACCGCACCTGCCGTAATAACCGTTATTCCTCCCGCAGCGATTCGTCGAGGATCGGACCGTACTTGGCCCGCCACCACGAAATACTGCGGATCGCATTAATATAATCTTCCATGGACGCCGCGTCAAACGAAGCGTCGGCGCCCGGACGAATAGGTTCCGCCTCGAGCGGATTCGTGTCCGCCTTGCCGATGACGTCACGCGTCACGAAGAGCCCGTAGTTGACGCCGCGCCGATTGACAGACGCAAGACTGCTCCCGAGCGCCTCATACGTAAAGCCCTGCGGCGCGATGAGGTCGAGAATCGTCGGCACAATGTCAATCTGGCTCCCCGCCGAGTCAGGCAGGAGCGTCCCTTTATGAATCCCGCGCCCCGTAATGATAAACGGGATCCCGTACTGCTCGTACGTCGACGGCGACTTGTCCATGTTATACCGGTCGGCATGATCGCCGACGATGACAATGAGGCTGTCCGGATACCGTTCCTTGATTTCGCGGACAAAACGCGACATTTCGCGATCCGCATACCAGTAATGCCCGAGTTCGCGCAAAAGTTCCTCGTCATCCTGCGCCTCAGGCGGCAAAGCCTTTCGCACGGCTTCCTCGTCAAAACCCTTCGCCGCAAGGTCCACGTCAAACGGCGAATGGTTCGACGCATTGAGAATGACGTTGAAACTCGGCCGATCGCCGATGCCGTCGAGGATATGATCGTATAAAACCTCGTCCTCACATCCCCAGACGCTCCCCGGCACATCGCCGTAATCGCCGCGGCTGTAGAAATGGTCAAATCCCTGCGCCAACGTAAACGCGCCGACGCGTTCCCACGTCGCGGGACCCGCATACCAGAAATTCGTCACATAACCGAGCTCTTTGAACTGCGGCGCACTCGCCGTCGGATACGGTCCCGTAAACGATTCCGGCATGGACGTCAGATAGAGATTGGCGTCCGCAAAGCCCGTAACGACGCCCGTCACGGCCGAAACCGTACTCGATCCGTTCGGCAGGAATACCGGGCAGTAATCCGCGTCATCCCCGGCGATAATGCCGCGCATCCCCTCGGAAATCGGCAGATCCTTATACTTGTCGAGGAGCGGCCAGTTCGCATAGCTTTCCGACAGGATGATAAAAATATGACCCGGCTTTTCGATCGTTGCCCCGGCCGCCTGACGTGTCAAATACGTGTCAAGGTCATCGGAATCCTCCGGTTTCTGCGCGAGCACCGCCGCCAAATGACGGATATCCGCCGTCGAAAAGTCCAGCCCGTTGCACGCGAGCATGCGTTCATTGAGCCGATACGCGCGGTAAAGCGCCTGCGGATTGTCGAGAATCGTCTCATTGAGGAACGTATCCTTCGTGACGCCGGCGTTTTCCCAGTCCACACTCGTCTGCCAACTGAGACTGCCCCCGAACAGCGCAAGCGTCCCGACGAGATAAATGACAACGAGAAACGCTGCCCGCCGCACCCATGTCAAAAACCGGTTCCCTGTTCCCGTGACCGAATCCGTGACGTCAGCCAAAAGCGGCACGCGCCAAAGCCATGCGCGCAGACAAACGAGCAAAATCCCCGCGAGCAAAAACGCCCCCGCGAGCCGCACGGGCAGGTAAAACTGCGTGATCAGCGACTGAATGAGCGCATAAACATCATCATGACCCGCGAGGAACACCATCTGGTTGAAATTCGCGTGAAACTGACGGTAAAACGGGAAACTCGCAACATAAAACCCGGAAAGGAG
>CACXCC010000074.1 GCA_902766015.1 uncultured Veillonellaceae bacterium | reverse complement strand
TTCTCGGAAAGATGCGCAAGAAACACCTGCTGAGGTTTTTTCTTCAGGCGGGGCAGCGCCCACGCCGCATAGACATTGGGGAGATGCCCGCGGTTCGAGAGAATACGGCGCTTTAGCGCCCAAGGATAGGAACCGTGTTTCAGGACATCGGGATCGTGATTCGCCTCGAGCACGAGAATATCCGATCCGTCAATGGACGTCTGTACGCGATCCGTGACAAAGCCGAGATCCGTTGCGAGCGTCACGATCTGTGATCCGCAAAGGCGGTAGCCGACGGGATCGGCCGCGTCATGCGGGATCGCGAACGGTTCGATACGCAGTGATCCGATGCGGAATGTGTCAAAAAACGGATGAAAACAGTCCGCGGGAAGTGACGAACGGTTTTTCATCTGCTCAAATGTCGCACGCCGCGAAAAAATCGGCAGACGGTACCATTTTTCCAGCGTCACGAGCCCCGCGGTATGATCCGTATGCTCATGTGTCAAAAGAATCCCGTCGAGATTCTCCGGACTGACGCCGAACGCGCCGAGTCCTCTGCGGATGCGCGTTGCGCTGATGCCGGCGTCAATGAGCAGGCGTGTGCCGTCAAGTTCGACATAAACGGCATTCCCTTTACTGCCGCTGGCCAGTACCGTAACCTGCATAATGATTTACCCCTATCCTACGTATTCAAACTGGAAATTCCCTGCAAGAATCCCCTGTTGTGTATCTCCTATTATACACAATCTGCCTGCCGCATTTCTTATATTCTGATGAAAAACGGCAAAAAAAACGACTGCCGGCGTGGCAGTCAAAAAAGAGTATAGCAATGCTGTGTGTTCTTAATGAAGTGCCTTGCGGCAGGCCGGACAAATACCGAAGAAATAAAACTGATGATCCGTCACGTCATAGCCGGTCTCGGCGGCGACGCTTGACGTCACCTTTTTGTCGTCAAGATGGGACACGTCATCGACGCGGCCGCATTTGACGCAGCGGATATGCGGATGATGCTCGACGCGCGCGTCGTAGCGGAAAAAATCCTCACCGACGTTGAGTTCCTGCGCGAGTCCGACATGGCAGAGAATCGTCAGCGTCTTGTAAACCGTCGCGAGACTCATCGTCGGGAACAACGGATTGAGCGTTTTGTACAGCGTTTCCGCCGTCGGATGCTCCGTCGTATGGGAAAGCGCATGATAAACGGCCAAACGCTGAGGCGTCACTTTATAGCCGTGACTGCGCAGTGTATCGACGACTTCCTGCGGGCTTAACATAACTCTCACCTTCTTACTTTTAAAACGTTACTAAAGGATAACTGTTATATTTTATCTTAACTTCATTGTATCCGGTAAATTCATAGTTGTCAAGGTAAAATATGACCGTATAATAAAATATATAGGAACAAATCCATGCTGAAGGAATGAAGCTTTTATGAATATACTCGAAGAAACGATTCGGCAGATTGAGGCGCCGGATCCGCAGGTTGCAAAAGCCGTTGACCGGAAACTCCAAATCGCCACGGAAGGCGACGCGAAACAGCTCGGTCATCTGCGGCGCCTTCTCCTGCGCGTACTCACCATGGTCGGCACGGAAGAACCGGAACCGTTCCGCCCCGCAACGATCATCTGCTGTGCAGATCACGGTGTCGCGTCAAATCAGGTCAGCGCGTATCCGCAGTCGACAACGCTCGAAATGGCAAAAGCGTATCTCATTGCCCACGGCGCGGCCGCCAATGCGTTTGCGGAGGAAGCAGGCAGTCATTTGACGGTCATCGACTGCGGCATGAAAACGGGCGGTCCGACCGATCTGCCGGGACTCATCGACGGACGCATCGGCGACGGTACGGATGACATGTCAGCAGGCCCCGCCATGACGCGTGAGCAGGCTTTGACGTCAATCATGAGCGGTATCGCCCTCGCCGAATCGCTGATCAAAAACGGCATTACCTGTCTGATGCCGGGGGAAATGGGGATCGGCAATACGACGTCTTCTGCCGCGCTCGCCGCGGTATTTTGTCATTTGACACCGGAAGAAGCGACGGGACGCGGCACAAAGATTTCGGGTGAACGACTCCGCCGTAAAACCGAAATCGTCCGCCGCGCCCTTGCGGTCAACAAGCCGGATCCGTCCGATCCCGTCGGTGTCCTGCAAAAAGTCGGCGGTTTCGAATTCGGCTGTATGACCGGCCTGATTCTCGGTGCGGCCGCAAAACAAAAACCGGTTATTCTCGACGGTATCAACACGGCGGCGGCGGCGCTCGTCGCGCAGGCTCTCGCGCCGGATTCGATCGCGTACTGTATCGCCTCGCAAATGTCAAACGAAAAACCGCATGCCGCCATGTTGTCAAAACTCGGACTCGAAGCCGCGATGCATCTCGACTTTCATCTCGGCGAAGCCTGCGGTTCATCGCTCCTCATCCGCTTCATCGATGCGCTTCTGGAGGCCTGGAAAGCCCTGCGTCTCCTGCCGCGGGAAACCTCCCCCGTCCGCTGTACGCGGGAATATATGTCCGATGAACGGACACTTCCGGGCAAAGCGGCACTCGATCAGATCATCCGCCGTCTCGAACCGCTCAGCGAAGAAGCCATGGCGGCCTGCCGCGATCGCATCGATCATCTCGCCAAACCCATTGACAGTCTCGGCTTTCTCGAACAGATTGCCGTCGAATACGCCGGCATTACGGGCGTCGCCGACGACAGTCTGCTGCAGGAACCGGCACTGTTATGTTTCACTGTCGACGAACCTTCACCGTGTCAAATCCAGCTGACGGATAAAATCAGCCGCGCGTTCGGCTGTCAAACGTATATTTTACAGATAAAGGAAGACTGTTCCGTCCTTGACGCCTTTGCCTACGGATTTCAGGAAGCATCGGATACGTCCATTATCAGTTCCGCCGTTGCGCTTGCGGGCTTTGAATCCGGGCGCGACAATCCGCTCGGTACGGCAGGAGAGGCCATGCGCGAAGCCTTATTGACAGATGACGGTCATCTCCGCTGTGACGCGGGCGAATTTCTCCGGCGCGTTCCGGAATCCTGCAGCCTCGTCTGCGCCGCGATGATGGGAGCCGTTCTCGGGTGTGTACGCAACAACAGCCTGATTATCACGGATGACGATCTGTCCGACATTACCGTCCGCTACACCGAAAAGCTTTTCCCCGCCGTGCGCCCCTACATCCTGCATGTCCAGCCGCAGATCCTCGATTTCGGCATCAAAATCCCGGGCGGCATCATCGGATCGTTCGGATTGTGTCTCTCCTATGCCGCCGTGCGCATCATGAACCGCATGAAAACATTCGGCGAAACGGGCGTCACGCCGGCCAATGACGGTCCCGGTGCCGGACGTCAAAAAGCATAAAAACGCATAAAAAGAAACCTCACGGAATTTTGCTCGCTTTCCGTGAGGCTTTTTTATGCGAAGTGGAGGATATTGAGAATGTGAGGTAGTTATCGAATGTTTCGGGAGATTATTTGATCTCGAACTGCGTTGCCGTCGTCTGCTCAACCGGTTTCGGGAGCTCGACTTTCAGAACGCCGTTCTCAAAAGCGGCCGTGACGCGCGATGCGTCAATATCATCGACGTAGAAGGAGCGGGACATCGAACCCGTGCGGCGCTCGCGGCGGATATAATTGCCCTGATCGTCCTTTTCGTCATGGCTCTCTTCTTCTTTCGTGGAGATCGTCAGATAGCCGTTTTCGTATTTCAGGCCGATGTTTTCTTTCTTGACGCCCGGAAGGTCCGCCGTCAGTTCATAACCGTCATTCGTTTCTTTGACGTCAACTTTGAACGTTGCGGCGCCTTTCGTCCAATCCGTGTTGAAGAACGGCTCCTGAAATACATCGAACAGGTCTTTGAACCCGTCATTAACAGCCAAACCCTTATTTGCAAATGGAACTAAACCGAACATAATGCTCAAGCTTCCTTTCTGACTTTACTATCTTTGCCGCCCGTCGGAGCGGTTGTTGTTTAATTCTCTTCGAAGGGATCCTGGTTTCCTTTCCGGTTCCCTTTCCCTATCGACAACTATATCGTAACGCCATTTAGTCAAAAAGTCAATAGATCAAATAGATAAATTTTCGATTTTTTGACTTTTATTTTTGACGGCAGAAATCCGGGCATAAAAATACAGCGGAAGGAGACGTTTCCTTCCGCTGTGGGATATGTTCGTCGGTGTTGATATGACATCATGTCAGACCGGCCGAAAAACGGCGCGGTTCACACCCGTCCTGTATTTATTTGTTGTCGTAACGTTCGTCGATGACGCGTTTCGTCTTCTTCTCCGAACGCGGCAAAACGCCGTTTTCGACGACTTTGACAATCGGCGTGAAACCGATGCGGCTCTTGACGCGAGCGGCTACGCGACGGGCGAGATCATTGAAGTCGACACTGCCGTTTGTTTCGACGTAAAGACGAAGTGTATCGCGGCCGTCGAGATGGGAAATGTGGATGCTGTACTCGCTCGACGCCTCCGGGAACGTACGCAGGATCTCCTCGATCTGCGCCGGGAAGAAGTTGACGCCTTTGATCTTGACCATGTCGTCCGTACGTCCCTGAATCGTGTCAATGCGCGGGAATTTGCTGCCGCAGGGGCATTCGCCCGGGAGGATACGGGACATATCGTGCGTGCGGAAACGAATGAGCGGCGCGCCTTCCTTGACGAGCGTTGTGAGGACGAT
>CACXCC010000073.1 GCA_902766015.1 uncultured Veillonellaceae bacterium | reverse complement strand
TCCAGAAGGAAGTCGAACCGCAGCTTCCGGACGGACTGTGCATTCTCGGTGCGGTCATCATTTACAGCGGATTGCGTGAATATCGACGTGCGTTCCGTAAACTTGCGGCGCTTACGGCCGAAGAGATTATGACTCCTGACGTCATTACGGTTCAGGAAACGGATGACGTCAGCGCGGTCGCGAAAATTATGCGTGACCGTCAGGTCAAACGCGTTCCGGTCGTTGACGCCCAGGATAAACTCATCGGCATTGTCAGCCGTTATGACATCGTCAAGATGCTCGTGGAGCAGCCGAGTGAGTCGTAAACGGAAACGGCAGGTCAGGCACGGGATTTCCCGTGCCTTTTTAGTCTCATTTTACCGCAAAAGTGTCTTTTTGACTATAGTGTTTTCGCGTGCATTTTCTTGACACTCCCTTTAAAAACCATTAGAATATAAAAGTATGGTTATATCATTTATTTCTATGCGTCGAAACGCGTTTTCGGCTGTAATGTATCTGATCTAACATATAACATCCGCGGGAACGGCGGGGATTTGCAGCGGCTTGCCGCCGTAGAACGTTCCAATCCGGAAATAACAACAACAAACAAAAGAAAAGAAGGAGGTGGGTATCATTAATACTGTTTTAATCGCAGTGGCAATCATCGTTTCTGTCGCAATCGGCGCCGGTGTGGGATATGTCGCCCGTAAACGTACGGCAGAGGCGCAGATCGGTTCCGCGCAGGAAGAAGCAGCCCGTATTGTCGCGGCAGCCGAGGAAAAAGGCGAAACGCGCAAGAAGGAAGTGCTCCTCGAAGCGAAAGAGGAAGTACATCGTCTGCATCAGGAACTCGACCGTGAAACGCGTGACCGTCGTTCGGAACTGCAGCGTCAGGAACGCCGCGTCGTTCAGAAGGAAGAAAACCTCGACCGCAAACTCGAATCCGTCGAGAAACGCGAGGATTCGCTGGCACGCAAGGAAGCACGTCTTGACCGCAGTCAAGCCGCCATCGATGAATTGCATACGAAGCAGAAGCTCGAACTCGAGCGTATTTCCAATTTAACGACAGACGAGGCGCGCGCAGCCCTCATGAGTCAGGTCGAAGAGGAACTCAAGCACGAACGGGCTTTGAAAATTAAAGAGTATACCCAGCAGACCAAAGACGAGGCTGACAAGAAAGCACGCGAAATCGTCAGTGAGGCGATTCAGCGTTGTGCTGCCGATACGGTGGCGGAAACGACGGTTTCCGTCGTCGCTCTGCCGAATGACGAAATGAAAGGCCGCATCATCGGCCGCGAAGGACGCAATATCCGCACACTTGAGACGTTGACGGGAATTGACCTGATTATCGATGACACGCCGGAAGCGGTTATTCTCTCCGGGTTTGACCCGGTACGCCGTGAGATCGCGCGTATCGCACTCGAAAAACTTATCCAGGACGGACGTATTCATCCGGCCCGTATCGAGGAAATGGTCGAGAAAGCGAAACGCGAAGTCGATCAGCGCATTAAAGAAGCCGGCGAACAGGCAATGTTCGAAACGGGCGTTCACGGACTCCATCCGGAAATTGTCCGTCTGCTCGGACGTTTGCGTTACCGCACGAGTTACGGCCAGAACGTACTCAATCATTCGATCGAGGTTTCGTATCTCGCCGGTGTCATGGCGTCGGAACTCGGATGTGACGTCATGCTCGCGAAGCGCGCAGGTCTCCTGCACGATATCGGCAAGTCCATTGACCACGAAGTCGAGGGACCGCATGTCACGATCGGCGCGGATCTTGCCCGCAAGTTCCGCGAAAGCAAGGAAGTTGTCAACGCCATTGAGGCGCATCACGGTGACGTCGAACCGATTACGGTCGAAGCCGTTCTCGTTGCAGCCGCCGATGCGGTTTCCGCAGCTCGTCCGGGCGCTCGCCGCGAAAGCCTCGAAGCTTATCTCAAGCGTCTCAAACGCCTTGAGGAAATCGCCGAGTCGTTCGAAGGTGTTGAGCGTTGCTTTGCCATTCAGGCAGGACGCGAAATCCGTGTCATGCTCAAACCGGAAAAAGTCGACGATGCCGGCGCTGCCGCACTGTCGCATGACATTGCCAAGAAAATCGAAGAAGAACTCGAATATCCGGGCCAGATCAAGGTTACGGTTATTCGTGAGACCCGCGTGGTCGATTACGCGAAGTAATCGCCGGGCGGTGTAAAATCCGGTTCTACGGAAGAGCCGGGGAAGGGCGCGGAAAGCCGAAGACGCTTCCGCGCCCTTTTTTCGTAGAAGAATGGAAACCGTTATATATAAGGAAGGAATTATGGTAAAATTTCCCAAACTGCCGTTTCTGCGTTCCTCGGGGAAGGGCGCGCGTCAGGATAAAAACCGAAGTAAAGAGGGGATCCGTCTGCTTGCGGCACTTCTCGTTTGTTATCCGGAAATCGAGAGCCTTTCGTACAGTCCGGAACGGCAGGAAATACAGCTGAATTTTATGATTCGCGGCAAGGTATCCGAGAAAAAGCGCATTGCGCTTCAGCCGCGCTATCAGGAAGCGTTTGACGCGTACAACGCAATGCTGGGGGTGAAAACGGGACTTTGGTATTGGCTCGTCGAAGATTTCGGCGTTTGTGTGCGGCTCCAGTACGGTCGTCCGCTTCAGGCGCTGAGCCGCGGGG
>CACXCC010000072.1 GCA_902766015.1 uncultured Veillonellaceae bacterium | reverse complement strand
TTCCGGTGACGTTCGTCTTCACATGCCGAAACTTAAGGGACTCCGCTTTGAAACTGCCATCATCGAGCGCTACAAACGCCGTGAAACCTCGATCGAGGAAGCCCTCATTGAGATGTATTTGGCCGGTGTTTCCGTTCGCCGCGTCAAGGATATCACGCAGGCTTTGTGGGGAACGAAGGTGTCTCCCGGCACGATCAGCAACTTGAATCAGAAAGCCTACGTCCACATTGAAGAATGGCGTCAGCGCAAGTTGACGGAGGAATATCCGTACGTTTACGTTGACGGCGTTTACCTCAAGCGCAGCTGGGGAGGCGAAGTCAAGAACGTTTCCGTTCTTATCGCCATCGGCATCGATCGGGACGGTTATCGTCAAATCCGGCATCGAAGAAACGTTGACGTATATGGATTTTCCAACGGAGCATTGGAACCGGCTCCGCACGAACAACGTGACGGAACGCGTCAACCGCAGAAGTTAGTTAACCTGATTCTGTTAGTGGCAGAAATGAATTTGCGCAAAACTATTGACACAGTCGTACATATGTCACAACGGCAATTTATCATGTGGAGAAATAGCGAAGAGAAGCCCCTTATGCCTGCGGGATGGGCATAAAGGGCTTCTCTTCAAATTAGTTTAATACCGCGCGAACTGTCTGGTGCTTCTCGAGAGCATTATTTAAAAAGTCACAAATGCGCTGGAAAACTTCTTTTGATTCTGAGAATTCAAAAACACGTCCAGTGTAGTTTTGTAAATCATCCAGATATTCCTGCGGATCAATTTCTACAAATTCTGCAGAATCGTCGTACGTCCGTACACATTCTTCATGATCACGTGTGAGCCCTTTCCACGGAGTTGCGCATGGAGGGGTCACTATGTCGGAAAGATAACCTTCCCAGATATGTAGGGATGCCCCTGTGCCACCCGTACATTCGAAGACGTATTCCGGTTCACCTTCGAATCCATCATAAAATTCAGTATCATGCGTCCCAATGACCATTTTTCAGCATCTCCTTTTGTTCGTTTGTTGCTTCTCCTGTTTTTCGATCGTGGATAGATTTGTTCCAAATTGTATTGTCCACCCAATGCTCGTTGCCTTTTGGGCCGACTAAAATTTCCGTCTTGCTGGGACGTGCATTTCTTCCCGACCCAATTCCGGGGAGTTTGCGTGTTACCACCCAAGACGTGCCCTGATTTGATCGCGCATTCGGGGGCGTAAAAAAACCGACCAATTGTTTCTTTTGAAGTGTTTAGTTAGTAGAATTAAGTTATCTCATACAAAAAAAGAAAGAAAAAATTTCTCAAATTGCTATTGAATATCATTATCAAATATGCTATATTATCTATAGGCTTTCGAAAAGCTCTCCTAACATATACACACATACACACGAAACATGCAGAAAAGCGCTCCGGCGAACCGCTCACTCGCCGGGAGCGCTTTTTTGCGTCCGGAATTGTCCGGTCAAATGAAAACTGACGTCGGGGCGGGCCGTTTCGGGCGGCCGGTCTGACGTCAGCGGGGGATCTGAGTTTCCCAGTCCGGACGAAAATCTACGACAATCCGGACTGACTCAATTAATCCGTGTTTCCCTCATTACTTTTTATAAGCTGCGGCTTCTTCGACGATCGCGAGCGTCCAGGCGGCGGCGTCGTAGAGGTCCTGTTCCTCGATGAACTCCTGCTTCGTGTGGCTGTTTTCCATACCGACACTCAATACGACGGTCGGAACGCCGTACGTGTTGAAATGGTTGGCATCCGAACCGCCCCCGGCTTCGGCGTATTTGACGGGGAAACCGAGTTTTTCGGCCGCGCGGGTTGCGACGAGGATTTCCGGCGCGTCAAGCGAAAGCTGATAGGGACCGTAATCCGGGCTGACTTCGGCCGTGATTTTGCAGCCGGTTTTTGCGGCGCCGTTTACGAAATGGTCGACGATTTCCTGCGTCAATTTGTCGAGTTTGTCTTTGACGCGGCTGCGGCTTTCGTAATAAACATCGCAGGAGTCTGCGACGACATTGGTCGCGTTACCGCCGACGATTCGTCCGACATTACACGTCGTTTCTTCGTCGATGCGTCCCTGCGGTGCGTCCGCGAGCAGTGTTCCCGCGGCGATGATCGCGTTGATGCCGTTTTCCGGTGCGATGCCGGCATGAGCGGCCTTGCCTTCGATATGAATGTGAATCTGATTTTTGCCCGGTGCTTTGACGCTCATCGAGCCCGGTTTGCCGTGCGTGTCGAGCGTGTAGCCGAAGTCCGCGTGCAGCAGACTCTGATCCATGTTCTGCGAACCGTGGACGCCGTTTTCCTCGGAAATCGTGAAAACGACCTGCAGAGGACCGTGCGGGATATGCTGCTCTTTGAGTTGACGCACGGTTTCAAGGATCGACACGACGCCGGCTTTGTCGTCCGCGCCGAGAATCGTCGTGCCGTCGGAACGGATGACGCCGTCTTTTAATACCGGTTTAATCCCTCCGCACGGTTCGACGCAGTCCATATGCGCCGTCAGCATAATCGTCGGGGCGCCTTCGACCGTTCCCGCAAAATCCGCGACGAGATTGCCGCAATTGCCGCCGAGTGCGTCACCGGCGTGATCTTCTTTGACGCAGAGGGCACCGAGCTCTTTGAGGCGTTTCGTCAAAAGATCGCCGATCTCGCGTTCGTCGTGCGTCGAGCAGCGGATCTGTACGAGTTCGAAGAATTCGTCGAGTACGCGCTGTTTGTTTATCGTTGTCATGAAAAAACCTCCTGTCAAACGCTCTTATCTATATAGAAGAAATTCAACGCGGACGGGAAAAGTCCTGCCTGAGCGGTCAAATTCGGCAGAAAAATACCGTTTGACGCCGTATTGCCCGCCGGGAACGGACAGTTTGACGTTTCTGCCGAGAGGCGGCATCGCTTTACGCGGGGGAATTTTACACGTCAAGGTAGCGGTGTTAACCGTAAAAATGGTATAATCAAGAAAAACGGCGGAGGAGGCGAACGGATGATGATGGACTGGTGGAGTATTTTTGACTGGATGGGAACGGTCGCATTTGCGATTTCGGGTGCCGTTCTCGGGATCACGCGTAACATGGATATTTTCGGCATTATCGTTCTCGCCGTTTCCGTTGCGGTCGGCGGGGGCATGGTCCGTGACGTACTTATCGGGATTACACCGCCGAATGCGCTCGCGCAGCCGACGGATCTCCTGCTCGCAGTCGGAACGGCCGTGTTCCTCAGTTTGACGTACGGTTTTTTGAACCTGACGAACCGCCGCCGCCGTGTGTTTCAGGATCTCTATGACTTCTCCGATACAGTCGGGCTCGCGTCATTTACGGTCACGGGAACGACGGCGGGACTCACGGCCGCGCCGGATTCGCCGTATTTCGTCCTGCCCGTGACACTCGGCCTCATCACGGCCGTCGGGGGAGGCGTCATCCGCGATCTCATGGCGCAGCGTATGCCCGTCGTACTTCATATGGACGTTTACGCTGTTGCCGCGATCATCGGCGCCGTCGTCATGTGCTGGATGAACGAGTTTTTCGGCCTCGCCGCGGCGGCGTGGTTCTGTTTTTTGACCGTGCTCATCCTGCGCTTCAGCGCGATCTATTACGGCTGGCAGCTTTTCCATCCCGATCACGGTATTCGCCTGCACAAAGAAAATCAAAAAAAGCCTTGACATAAGTCACCGGCGTGCGTATAATGTATTTTGTCAGTCAG
>CACXCC010000071.1 GCA_902766015.1 uncultured Veillonellaceae bacterium | reverse complement strand
TCCCTGCCAAACGAGGATATTCGGGATAAAAAGCCCCGACGTGTAGAAAAAAGACGCGAGTCCCAATTTCCAGTGACGCTCAAAATGCGGCAGGAAACCGAAACAGAGGCCGCCCTTCGGCAGACCGAAACAGCTGACAATATGAACGAAAAAGATCGTCATTAAAAGCCAAAGTCCCGTGTCAATAGCCGCGAGCCCCGCAAGATGCGGCGCAAGGACGGAAAAGCGCAATAAGACATACGTCGTAAACACCGCGAGAACGAGACCTGCCGCAAATCCCATGACAAGACGGATATAATGACGCACAGCCGTCAAATAAATACTCTCGACCCAAATGATGAGGAGCTCGAGAAAGAAGAGATACGTCAGCCCCTTATCGATAAACGGAAGCGAACTCCCCGACAGAAACGCAATGACAATGATGCTGCCGATGCCGAGCATCACAGCGCAAAGTCCGAACAGTGACGCCGTCACGTCACGCAGAAAATTCGTTGTGATACAGTCGGAAAGATAACGCGTCTGCACCATCGTAAAACCGCTGGAAAACAACTGGGAAAACACAAAGACATAGACAACCGGCCCCAAAAAGAGATTACGCTCCGGAATTGACACATCGTAAACGCCGAACAAGGTCTGAATCAGGAAGACCATTGACGTCAGGAGCAGGAACGGTCCGGCCGTGATAATCGCGGAATACGTATAAGCCCGGATATGTCCCACCGCCGTACGCGACTGAAACAGTTTTTTCAGCTCAAATCCTACGCCTGCCATCGATGTTCCCCCTTTCCTCTCACTGCTGACGATATGAATTGTAAATTTGACGGTACGAATCGATAAACAACTCGTACGTATAACCGCTTTTCGTGCGTTCATAACCGACATCCGCCATCTGACTGCGCAATTCGAAACTGCGCGCGAGACGCAGGATTTCTCCGGCCATTGCCTCATCATCGAGCGGCGGAACGACACTCCCGGCACTGCCGCGATGATCTCTCGCATCACCGTAAATCAGTTCACGGCAACAGCCGACGTCAGTCGTAATGTACGGACGATGTGCGGCAAACCCTTCGAGAACGGCGAGCGGCTGACCTTCACTGATACTGGACAGTACGAGGATATCCATACGCGGCAGATATTCCGTGACTTGAATTGTCCCCGTAAAATGCACGTTTTTCAACGAAAGCGTCTTTGTCATGTTCTGCATCAGTTCCGCATACTCGGGATCCTCTTCCATATTGCCCATGACGTAAAGTTCGGCATCCGGCATTTCCTGCTGTACGCGGTAAAACGCACGCAAAAGTGTCGCGATGTCCTTAATCGGCACGACACGAACGACAGCACCGATAATGATCGGTCCCGGATGATCCGTGAGTTTCGGCACGGATGCAAAACGATCCATATGAATGCCGTTCGGCACAATGCTGAATTTTTCCGGCGGACAGCCGAACTCGGCCTCGAGACGTGCGTTATGCTCAAACAGCGTAAAAACGCGATCTGCCTTCTGATAGGCAAGGCGCGCGAGATTGTAAAAATACTCGATCCAGACGGCCTTAAAATCGCCGCGGACCCAGTCACTCTTGATAATCTCCGCTTCACGCTCGCGCGCGTAAATCCCGTGCTCCGTGATGATAAACGGCTTATTGTAAACCGTTGCGGCGAGCGCCCCGATGACGCCGCAATATCCCGTTGCCACACTGTGGTACACATCGGCTTCCGGCAAATCCTGTTGCAGGAGAAAGAAAAACGGCAGCAGCATTGAGCGCATCGTCCAGAAATAATCTGTAAACGGCAGATAGTTAAACGTATCGCTGTAAGCGGACTTGATGACGTCAAAGAAGTCCTCCGACATGAAAATGTCGAGCGGGCTCTTCCACTTACGCCGCCGAAAAATCTCAATGATCGTGTCAAAGTCGATATCGGACTCATTGCGAACCAGTGAGGTCAATGCTTCGCGTTCCGGCTTTGTCAAAAAACGCGGCTGCAGTCCCGTTGCACGTTCGGCGAGCGTTTCATCGAGAAAGATTTCCTGCACACCGGTACAATTATCCGGTAACTGATATTTAAATTTCCCCCGATCCTTGGCCATGGCGCCGATCGAATAGACCGAAAACTCAACTTCCGGCAAACCTTTAATGAGCATGTGGGTCCATGCCGAGACGCCGCCTACAATATAAGGATATGATCCTTCCGTCAACAGACAGACTTTCATGATGCATCATCCTTCCAGTAAAGCCGCGCCTGATCTCCCGTCATGCGGATCAAATAAACATCGTCACCCGCGACATCGGCCGTGCAGCCTTCTGTATGATCGAGTACACGCGAGGACCGCAACAGAAAACGGGCTTCCTGTCGATGTCCCCAAGCGTGGATCTCGAGATAATCCGGTGTACGCAAAACACGGTAATCGACATCAAAATAATCGTCAAAATACGGTAGACTTTCCGAAACCGTTGCCGCCGTAAGCCACGGGAACCGTTCCGTCATATCGGCAAGAAATGACGTCACCCCCGCTTTCATGTCATCCCAAGTAAGATTTCGGTTTTCCTCAAATACGATTTCGTCCGGATGAATAAAATGGGAAAATACACCGATATCGTTAATCGCGGCAATCTCCGCCCAGCGGTCTTCTGCGGGCGGCATACAACCGGCCGAAATACGCGGCAGATCATAGTAACCGTCATCATGACGCGCGAAATCCTGTATAAACTGCGGCGCCGACGGAATTCCCTGATAGACGGAACTGATCACACGGATTGACGGTACGGCCTCACAAACCGCGCGAATCCCGTTTTCATCGATAATGTTCGAAGGTGGTACGTATACGCGGAACGTATAATCCGGATACAACGAACTGCCGTAACGGTAAAGCTCCGCAACCGAAGCCCGCATGGACTCTTCATCCGGCCACGGCTGATAGTTCAACTCGTCAAGTCCTTTCGGATTTTTCGTCAGCGGTTGATGATTATAGCCGTGCAGGGCAAGCTCTCCTCCCATATTCAGGAGTTCACGCCCGTAAACAATAAGGTTGTTGCGTGCTTCTTGATGTTCGGCCGTAAACGATCCTGTGACCTGATTATCATACGTCTCGATAATACCGCCCGTAAAATGCAAACCGTATTCTCTGCCAAGGTTCCGGACAAACGGCCACCATTCCTGACGGTAAAATTCTGACGTTGTCAATCCTGTTTCACTGTAAATTTTTTCCTGTCGGCCTGACGGTGTCGGCGAGGGAAAATCGTCGAGGTAAAACAGTTTGACCCCGACAACCGGATAAACGGCATCACTGCCGGCATGAGACAGCATCGCCGCAAGAATGCCGCGCTGTGTCTTGTCATCGCGTTCCTCGCCGTTGTACACAATGACTTGTCCCGATCCGTACGGATGTGTCCACAAAAGCGGTATTCCGTCAGAAGAAGCGACGGCAATCGTCGTATCCGGCGTCAATGTCACTGAATCGGCACTCGTATCATAAGCTTCGCTGACGGTCATTCCTTTGCCGCCCAAAATAAACGTCGTGCGGATATCGAGTCCCTGAACCCAATTCGTGGTTCCGAGCTCGCGGATGCCCATCGCGTCCAGAACAGCCGGATTTGATGCATCCGGCCTCCCGGAAGCAATCCGCTGCAGGAAAAGCACGGTACCGCCGTCATTCGCATACGTCAAAATTGCAGGCATGGACCGAATTTGCGCGGGATTTTCCGCTGCAATGAGAACGCCGCGGGTATACTGCGGGATATCCGAAGCCGCATCGTCAATTCTGTGGCTCTCATACGCCTTTTTCTGACGGTCTAGCATCTGCTCTGCATTATGACGGGCATACATACTGCGGACATTGGTCGGATCATAATAAATAATATAAAAATCACGTGCAATCGAATCCGCGTCCGTCCAAGGCTCCGTCGCCGCCTGCTGCTGATGAATAAAGTTTCGGAAAGAGCCGAACGACAGAAAACCGTCAATACGTATGTATTGGAACAGGCAGCCGAGTATGAGCGCGAAAAGCAGAGTAAAAAAAATCCCCCTGCGGTTCATGTCAACTCACCTCCCCAATACCGAACAGCCTGCTCCGCTTTCTTTGACCGTTTACCGGGCAGATTTTCCAGTTCACGTACGGCACGTTGAATGGCATGTTTATCCTGACGCAAAACGGCAATCTGCAATGACAAATAAATCGGTTCCTCCGCTTCGGGATCCCGCCGACGCTCGACGTCAATCGCCTGCCCCGCCTGATCCAAGTCTCCGAGGTCAATCGCCATACGAATCGAAAGATACCGATATGCTTTTTCGTCCGGGTCCTTCACCGAAAGACGCGTGAGAACCGAACGCAAAACACTTTGATGCATGCGCTGCTGCAATGCATCGCCGTAACCGCCGTCCAGATACTTCTTGAGTGACGCGGCATATTCCCGAAGCAGTGTCGTTTCTTCTTTACCTGTTGCCGTTTTCAGTTTTTGTTCCAGTTCTTCGATGTGCGCGGCAAGTTTTTCACTCCGTGCCGTCATAAGCGACACGGCATAATACGAAATCTCACGGTCACGATCGCCGACCGCTTCCCGCAGAAAATGCGAATTATCGACAACTTCCTGTTTGATGGCCGTCGTAAACAAACGGCGTCTTGCTTTATCGTCATTGACAAACGTCAAGTCGCCGAGGGAGAGCGCATCGGTCTCCGACAGTAATTGTCCCAACGAAACCGCATCCTGCATTTCCCAGATTTTTTCGTAATTGCCCGAATCCAAATGACGAAGACGACAAATGATGCGCCAAATCAGCAGGGATAAAAAACCGGCTCCCGGCAAAAGGAAAACCATCGCGGCCTCAACGGCGGCGTGCTGACGCCCTACTCTTTTGCTGCGAAGGACAAACCAGAATACCGTAATAAACAGGTGAAGCGCGACTGCTGCGATCATAGCCATATCACATGACCTCCTGCTGCGATGCAACATAGAGCCCCATATCGGCGAGTCGTTTTTTGACCAGTTCCGGAGCTTCCTTTGACGAGTCCGTCAGGATCAGCGCATAGCCGTCCCCGTATTCGCCGATAAAGTCCTGTTCGCGGACGCGCGTCTTGAGCATGTCATTGAGATCCGAAAGCGAAAACGCATTCGGCTCCAAAACGAGGAGCTGATTTGACGTGGCTTTGACGAGTGCATGACGGACACGCAGTTCCTCAATGACCTTGGCAAATGCCTCACGGTTCAGGATGCGCGTTCCCGGCAGATAATTTTCTTCCGCCCGCGAACGCTCCCATTCGGCAGCGCGGGAAAGCGCCGAGGAAATCAGCCGCGCCGTGAGCGAGAGGAGGTTCTGCTCATTATAGCTCCACTGCTCAAATGTCAGTCCGTAGACTTCGATGACGGCGATGACTTTACCGCCGTAAACAGCCGGCGCCGCGAGATCCGGCGCATTCTCCGCAAACTTGCGATTCATAAACGTCCGTTTCGTCGCGAGGACATCCTTTAAATAACCGTAATCCTCAATGCGCAGGGATCGCGGACGCGCCGCGGCACGTTCACCGCAGAAAACTTTACGACGCAGATAATATTCACGTGAACGGCTGCCCGCAACATAAATGGCGACGTCATTGACACCGAGAATGTCCGCCGTTACCATGACTGCCTGCGTATAGATCTGCTCCATTTCGACACTGTCAAGTTTCTGCACCGTGCGATAAATTCGTCCGACACTGTCGCCGGAGTTGACAATCTGACGATAAAGCCGGTCACGTACCTGCAGACTGTCGGATAACATCCGTTGTAACAGGGCAATCTGATTGACGGCACGCTTTTGATGCCATTCACTCGATTGACGTTCGTATTCGTTGCGGTCGGAGAAATAACCGGTAACCCCGCCCGCTACAAGATATGCGACATAATGAAGCATCATACCCGGTTCATAAAGCAGTCCGATCGGATCGGATCCATCGGAAACATAGCCGAAGGAAAGAATCAACATCGAAAAAGCCGCCGCCAAAAAACCGTGATATTTTCCGTAAAGCAGCCCCATCGCACCGATATAGATGAAGTTTAAATCAAAATAGGCGTGTACGGCATCCGAACCCTGCAAAGCGGCAATAACAGCCATAATCACCGCGCCGGCGATATTTTCGGCATACGGAATAAGCCGCTTCAGGATACGTTTTCCCCGCTCGCGGGTAAAAAAGCTGCGGCTCATTTCCCATTGTTTTTGCTGTTCGTCAACCATGGACTTGACTGCGGCTTTGATGCCGGCCCGATCATCCGTGTCAGCAGTCCATCCGAGTTGATTCTTCGCATACGCACCGTCAAGTGCTGACGTTCCGTAACGGATTGACTCGACGGATGTATCGGAAGTTCCGTCTTCCCTGCGGCGGGTTAACGGAAAATTTGAATTCTGAGGCATAATCGGCGCGGTAAGTTCAACAAAATCACGCCACAAAAGCTTCGTTCCGGGACCGAGATTGATGACAGGATCGTTATTGCCGCTCACGGCCCATAACCAGATACCCTCGGCGGCATTTTCGGCCGAAAGAAACGGTTGAATGCCGACATCGGCAACGGCAACACCCGTTTTGTCGATCGCAGCCTGCACGAGACGCCCGAGAAGCCCTTCTCCCATTTTCACGCCTTCGCCGTAAAGTTCCGGGATATGCATCACCGTGACTTGCAATTTTTCGTAACTTCGCCAACTTCCCGCCAGAGCTTCGAGCCGGCTGAGACGGCGTCCGCTTTTCGTCTGCGGTTCACGCGCGGAATCTTCCTGTGCAATCTTGCCGTTGCCGAAAACATCGGCATTACTGAGCAACAGGACGCGCCGAACACTCGAATTATACGCAAAGATCATAATACGGTCGAGCCAGCCGACCGTATATTCCCGCCGCGGATCCAGCATATAAATCAGGACATCAGCCCGTTTAGCTGCGAGGAGGTTCTCTGTTTTTTCGGTCTTCAGTCTGTCGTTGATGGACGAGACCGTCCAGCCCCCTTGATTAAAGCGTATTACAAGCTGCTTTTCGAGGAAAGCCGGAAGGCCCGCCATAATCAGACGGCCTTCTGCTTGTTCCATATGTTTATTCCTATCTGACAGTGTTACTTTCAATTATGTTCTGATATAAAGTATATCATACTATTCGACAAAACGATATATAATTAACATACAAAGTACCAAATCAGCCCTGAATCAACTGTTTCAGGTCATCTTCGCCGATTACGGGTATCCCGAGTGTTTCGGCTTTCGTGAGTTTACTGCCGGCTTTTTCCCCGGCGACGAGATAATCGGTTTTCTTCGAAACGGAACCGGTGACACGGCCGCCGTTCTGCTCAATGAGCTTCGCACAATCCGTGCGGCTGAGTGTCGGGAGAGTCCCCGTGATGACAAACGTCTTTCCTTTGAGCGGTCCTTCTTCGGCGGCCGGAGCGGCTTTTTCGCCGAAGAAATTGACCCCGGACTTTCGCAAATCCGCAAGGATCGCGCGGGCGTTTTCGTCACGGAAATAACGAACGATCGCACGCGCGCTGATTTCCCCCATATCGGGAACGGTGAGGATTTCTTCCTCTTTTGCAGCGGCGAGTGCGTCAATCGAACCGAAATGACGCATCAGTGAACGTGCCGCAGCGGCACCGATACCGGAAATGCCGAGTCCCGTAAGTAAACGGTACGGATCGTTTGACTTGCTTCCTTCAACGGCCTGCAGGAGTTTATCCGTATTTTTCTCCTTGCCGATGAGTCCCTGCTCCACGAGTTCGTCGCGATATTCCGCGAGGTGATAGAGATCGGCAATCGTATGCAGGTATCCGTTTTCAATGAGTGTTCGAATATTAGCTTCGCCGAATCCCTTGATGTCCATTGCCGTGCGACTGACAAAATGAATCAGACGGTTTTCGAGCTGCGCAGGGCAGTTTGGGTTCTGACATTTGATATCAGCCGTTTCCTCTTCGCGCACGGCGGGACTGCCGCAAACGGGACATTTGTCGCCGATTTCGAACGAAACCGTTCCCTCCGGGCGTTTTTCCTTGACCACGGCGCGGATTTTCGGAATGATTTCGCCGGATTTGTAGACGAATACGGTATCGCCGATGCGCACGTCAAGCGCGTCGATAAAGTCCTGATTATGCAGTGTCGCGCGTTCAACCGTCGTACCGCAGAGACGGACGGGGTCAAAAACCGCCGTCGGTGTAATGCGTCCCGTGCGTCCGACGGAAAGTTCGATACGCCGGATAACGGTCTCGCGTTCCTCAGGCGGATATTTGTACGCAATAGCCCAACGCGGCACTTTCGCCGTCGCACCGAGTGTTTCACGATCCGCGAGACTGTTGAGTTTGACCACGGCGCCGTCAATATCATACGGTAAGTCACCGCGGCTTTCGCCGATATTTTCGATCGCCTGCCACACTTCGTCGGCCGTATGGCAGACCTGATAATTATGGATGACTTTAATGCCCTGCGCCTTCATGAAGTCATAGGCTTCCGTATGCGTCGCAAACGTACGTCCGTCCGCGCGCTGCAGGTTAAAGACAAAGAGTGACAGCCGGCGTTCCTTTGTAATACGGCTGTCGAGTTGACGGAGTGTCCCCGCTGCACAGTTGCGCGGATTGGCAAACGGACGCAGCCCGAGAACTTCCTGACGCTCGTTGACGGCATCAAAGGCCGCTTTTTCCATATAAACTTCGCCGCGGATCTCAAAATACGGCAGTTTATCTTTGAGTTTCGGCACGACATCGGCAATGACGCGCGCGTTCTGCGTCACGTCCTCACCCTGAACGATTCCGTCGCCGCGCGTAATCGCGCGTATGAGTTCGCCGTTTTCGTAGCGAAGCGCCATGGAGAGTCCGTCAATTTTTTCCTCGACAACAAATTCCGGGTTATCGAGTTTTGACTGCAGATCCTGTACGAACGCATCAATCTCTTCTTTGCTGAATACGTCCTGCAGTGACAGCATCGGTACGTCATGTTTGACGAGCACGCCGGCACTGCGGCGCGCCGCACCACCTACGACCTGCGTCGGCGAATTCTTCGTAATGAGTTCCGGGTATTTTGTCTCGATCGCCTTGAGTTTCAGCATAAGCTGATCATACGCATAGTCCGAGATTTCCGGATTGTCTTCATTATAGTAGCGGTTATTATGGTAACGGATTTCTTTGCGCAGGCGCGTGAGTTCTTTGCGCACTTCTTTCATATCTTCCATCGAATCACACCTTCTCAATCGGCGCATATTTCTGCATGAGTCCCTTGACGCCCTGACCCGGGAACGCGATCTTCAGCTCGACTTCTTCGCCCGTACCGCGTACGGAAACAACGGTACCGATCCCCCATTTGCCGTGGCGTGCCTTGTCGCCGACTTTCCATTTGATGTCAAGGTTCGGGCGGATAACACCGGATGCAGGTTTAACTTGAGACGTACGTCCGCTGCGGAGACCTGCCAGTGCTTCATACGCGGACTGCGGATGTCCCTGTCCCGAAGAAGTTCCTCCTTCGCGGACACGGAAACCGGTTGACGGCTGAAATGTCATACCGCCTGTGCGCTGTTGCATCCCGTAAGAACCTGCACCGGCAAAACCGTATGCATTGGCGCGCGGAACAAGTCGTTCCATATACTGCTCCGGAATCTCACTGAGGAACCGCGACGCCGGAAACGCATTCGTATGTCCGTAAATCATGCGCATCTGCGCATAGGTCAAATAGAGTTTCCGCTGTGCACGCGTAATGCCGACATAACACGTACGGCGTTCTTCCTCGATTTCTTCGGGATTCATGAGTGTACGCGAATGCGGGAAAAGCCCTTCCTCCATGCCGGCCATGAAGACAATCGGAAATTCGAGACCTTTTGCTGAATGGAGCGTCATGAGCGTCACGCGGTCATCCTCCATGTCGGCATTGTCAATATCCGATACGAGTGAAAGCTGCGAAAGGAACGTTTCAAGCGTCGGTTCTTCCTCTTCTTTTTCGAAGTCCTTAGCTACACCGATGAATTCCTTGAGGTTTTCGAGGCGCGATTCGTTTTCCGGTTTTTTCTCGGCCTCAAGTTCCCTGATATATCCCGATTCCTTCAGCACGCGGTCGATAAGATCCGGCAGCGAAAGGTTCATTTGCATGCCCATCATCGTAAAGACGAACGAACTGAAGAGTTCGAGCGGTTTTCGGACGCGTGCCGTAATGCCGGGGATTTCGGCGAGCGCTTCGGGATTTGAAATGACTTCAAAGAGCGAGCGGTCATGTTCGCGCGCGTAATCGTTGAGTCTTCCGAGTGTCGTCGCGCCGAGTCCTCGTTTCGGCACGTTGATGATGCGCATGAGGCTTACGGAATCCGTCGGATTGAAAATGACACGCAGATACGCGAGCGCATCGCGGATTTCTTTACGGTCGTAGAACTTCAGTCCGCCGACCATCGTATACGGAATGCCCGCTTTCATGAATGTTTCCTCAAGAATGCGGGACTGCGCGTTTGTGCGGTAGAGGATCGCGATATCGCCGTAAGCGGCGTTGAAAATCGTCTTCTGTTTTGCAACGGACATCGCGATGAAATTTGCCTCATCACGTTCATCGCGTGCCTGATAACAGGTAATTTTCTCTCCCGTGGCGTTTTCCGTCCAGAGTTTTTTCGGTTTGCGGTTCGCATTGTGTTCGATGACGGCGTTTGCGGCCGCAAGGATCGTTTTCGTCGAGCGGTAATTCTGCTCGAGTTTAATCACCCTTGCATCCGGGTAATCCTTCTCAAAATCCATGATGTTGCGGATATCGGCACCGCGCCAACCGTAAATCGACTGATCGGCATCACCGACAACGCAGATATTGTGATGCACAGCAGCAAGCATTTTCGTGAGCTGATACTGCGCGCCGTTCGTATCCTGATACTCATCGACGAGGATATACCGGAACCGATGCTGATATTTAACGAGAATATCGTCTTCATGCTGCAACAGGCGCACCGTCAGGAGCAACAAATCGTCAAAGTCCAATGCGTTGTTTGCGATGAGTTTTTTCTGGTAAAGCGCGTAAATATCGGCGACTTTCTTTTCAAAAAATGTATCGGCCGTTCTCGCCATGCCGTGCGGATCGAGCAGCTGGTTTTTCGCATTGGAAATCGCGTTGCGGACACTCGCCGGGGCATACTGTTTGTCGTCAAGGTTCATTTCCTTCAGACATTCCTTAATGACGGTCTGCGTGTCACTCGTATCATAAATGACGAAATTACTGCGGTACATCCCCGTTGCTTCAATTTCACGGCGCAGAAAACGCGCGCAGAACGAATGGAACGTGCTGAGCCAGACATCTTTTGCCGCCTCGCCGATCAATCGGTCGACACGGTCACGCATTTCCGTTGCCGCTTTGTTTGTAAATGTGATCGCGAGAATGCTGTACGGCGGTACGTCATGCGCGAGCAGATTGGCAATGCGGCAGGTAAGAACTTTCGTCTTCCCCGAGCCGGCACCCGCCATGATGAGGAGCGGTCCTTCGAGATGGTTGACGGCGGCTTTCTGTGCCGGGTTTAATCCGGTAAAAATATCCAAGAGAATCCCCTTTCTCTGTCCTGAATTTCCGCGATTGATGCGGAAAAAAATCCGCCCCTGTAAAGCAGACGGGCGGATTTTCTGTCAATTGACGCGCAACTTATTTCTGGATGCGTTTGACGGCTTCCGAAAGCGGCGGAATGATCTGTTTCTTGCGGGACATGACACCCGGCAGGTAAATATGCGTGCCGCTGGCGTCTTTCTTGAACGCTTCGCCGATGAGCGTCTTCGGAGAGCCGGAGAAGAGCAGCGTCGTTGCTTCCTGCAGGATATCCGTTACCATGACAAGGCTCATGTCAAAGCCTTCCTTCTCGCAGACCGTCTTCATTGACTCGATGATCTGCGGCTCGAGATCCATGACTTCTTTCGGATCCATGACGGAAAGCTGGCTGACAATGATGCGGTAGTCACCGATCTGGAATTCCTTCATGTCATTTTTGACGATTTCGGCCGGCGTCATGTCACCGATGCCGGAACCGGCTTTCAGCATTGCCATGCCGTATTCCGTAACGTCAACATTTGCGATTTCGGCAAGGCGTTCTGCCGTCTTCTTATCATATTCCGTGCAGGTCGGGGATTTGAAGAGAACCGTATCCGAGAGGATTGCGGAAAGCAGCAGGCCCGCGATGGATTCCGGAATGTCAACGTCATGCTGCCAGTGCATGTTGGCAACGATCGTTGCCGTGCAGCCGACCGGCTCGACGTGCGTGAAAATCGGCTCGCCCGTCTGGACACCGCCGAGACGATGATGGTCGACGATCTCGAGGATCTTGGCTTCCTCGATACCTTCGACAGCCTGTCCGCGTTCGTTGTGGTCAACGAGAATGACGCGGTCGCGTTCCGGAACCATCAGCTGATCACGGCTGACGAGGCCGACGATATGTCCGTTTTCGACAACCGGATAGTTACGGAAGTTCGTGCTGTCCATCGTGCCTTTGATGTCAGAAAGCAGATCGAGCGGTTTAAAGCAAACCGGATTCTGATGCATGATGCGGCGGATCGGAACGCACTGGTTGATGAGGCGGGCAACCGTGTACGTATCATACGGCGTCGAAAGAACGAACATATGGCGCGCTTCGGCGGCTTCGATGACGTCAGCCGGGATGCGTGCGTCCCCCGTTACGATCAGGCAGGAAATGCCCTGATTGACACAGTCGATGAGCGTTTCGTCATGACGGTCACCGATGAGGACGATATCATTTTCCTTGACGCGTTTTTTGATCGTATTGAGGCTGCCTGCAGCGATACGGACTTCGCCTTTGATCGTTTCGCCTTCATCGCCGGCGACGAGAACCTGACTGTCCGTCGCATGGATGATGTCACGATAACGAACACGCATGTTGGCGAGATGCTGCATGCCGAGTTCCTGGAAATAACGGGTCGCGAGGTCACTGACGGTTACGATACCGACGAGTACGCCTTTGCTGTCCGTGACCGGAATGGATTTGAGGTCATATTTACGCATGACTTCGCCGAGATGACGCAGCGTATCGTGCTGACGAACGACGATGCGGCAGTCAACCGTGATATCCTTGACACGCGGATAAAGATCGGTCAGCAGAAGCGGCTGTTCGACATGGAAATGTTCGAGCGCGAACTTCGTCTCTGCATTGATCTTGCCGGCGCGGGCCGGGACAACGTTTTCGCCGAGCGCCTGTTTGAGGTGGGCGTAACCAATTGCCGAGCAGATCGAGTCCGTATCCGGATTGCGATGACCAATGGTGTAAATCGGTTTCGTATTCATGAAATAGATACCTCCTGTATAATAACGATGCGGATCGTCACAGACCGGTTTTTAGTCTTGTATTTATTATAACACAAGCCCGGAACTACGCAATAGCGGGCGTTCGTTTTCGAGAATGGGTAAATTCTATGATGGAGTTCATTCAGAAAGGCAAGTTCTTGTCGTCGATTGACAAATATACAGATCACCTCGTAAAAAAAGAGACCTTCACGCTCTCCTGTCCCGGAGAAGGAAATGATGGTCTATCCGTCAAAAACACGGTATAATAGTCCTATAAGCAAATTGGTTCGCCCGATGGACACGTCAACAGTCAGGTATAGGAGGCTTTGTTATGCGTCACAAAAAACTATGGACTGCCCTGCTTCTTTCTTCACTCATGATCCCGTTCGGTGTTTGCAGTGCCGCGGCTCCGGAAAATGCGCCGATGATTCACGTCGATGCAGCGACGGAAGGTCTCGCGGACAAAGTACCGTCAAAAACGCTTGACGTCACGGTCACGAAACCGGTTGTCAATCAGATTTCCGACGTCGTTTACGAGCAGGTGCCGATGCGAGGTTACCGAAACGTGGCAATGACGATGGACATTCTGCAGCCGCAGGCAGAGGAAAAATTGCCGGCTATCGTCTATATCACGGGCGGCGGATTTGTCAATGCGAACAAGGACAACGGTTCACAGCTCCGCATGCATCTCGCGGAACACGGGTATGTTGTCGCGAGCATTACGTATCGTGTCGCCCCGACAGCACGTTTCCCGCAGCCGCTCGAAGATGTCAAAGCTTCCATTCGCTATCTCAAGGCGAACGCGGATAAATTCGGTATCGATCCCGCTCGTGTCGGCGTCATCGGAGGAAGTGCCGGCGGATATCTCGCGGCTTTTGCGGGCACGGCGAGCGGAACGACAACATTTGACAAAGGCGAGCACCTTGACGTCACGAGTGATGTCCGCGCGGCCGTTGATCTTTACGGGCTTTCCGATCTCACACAGATCGGCAGTGACTACGATGAGGAAAATCAGAAACATCACGCGTCACCGGGCGCAACGGAAGCGCTTTGGGTCAACGGCGCACCGAATTTCGGCGGCGTTGACGGCGGCATTCCCGCGCATCCGGACCTCGCGAAGGCCGCCAATCCGATCACATACATCGGCAAAACGAGCGCTCCGACGCTTTTGATGCACGGCACGGCGGATAATGTCGTCTCCCCGAGTCAGACGGACATCCTCTATCAGGCGCTTCAAAAAGCCGGCATCCCCTCGGAACGCTACCTGATCCCGGGCGCAAAGCACGGCGGTATTTATTGGGTACAGGATAAAGTATTGGACACGATCACCGCGTTTTTTGACCGTTATTTGAAATAATCACCCCGAATAGGGACAACAGGAGGAACAAATTCAATGAAGCATATTGTCATTCTTTACGATTCCAGAACAGGGACAACAAAACAGGCGGCAGCATGGATCAAGGAAGGTCTTCAGTCCGTTGACGATGTCCGGGCTGACTGCTTCTCGATTCAGGAAGCCGACTTGGCTGTGGTTCGCGGTGCCGACGGCGTTATTCTCGGTGCGCCGACGTATTTTGCTTCGCTTCCGGGCGCGATGAAAACGTGGCTGGAAAGTCATGCCGCGGGACTCGGCTTTGCGGGCAAACTCGGCGGCGCTTTTGCAACGGAGCAGTACGTTCACGGCGGCGGCGAAACGACGATTCAGGAACTGTTGACGTTTGAACTCTGCTGCGGCATGGCGGTGTATTCGGGCGGGTCATCGTTCGGCACGCCGATCATCCATCTCGGACCGGTCGGCCTGAGCGGCAACATCGAGGAGTTCCGTGAACTCTTCGAAACATACGGCAAACGGTTCGCGACATTTTGCACGAAACAGTCTCTCTGAAAAACGATTCTGCGCGAAAACAAGACCATTCCTCTTCTCCTTGCGGAGAAAACGGGATGGCCTTTTTACATATAAAAATTTTCCTTTGACAGTCGGAGATTTTTCGTTAGAATATAGAGAAACGACAAATATAAAGGAGTGCTTTCATTGAATCACCCGTATGATGATGCCGAATTCTCGGATCCGAGTACCGTATCGATCCCGCAACTCATGAACCGGCTGAAACTCAGTCGCAATTTTATCACGCGCCATATCACTCATGCCGTCAAGCATGTCGAGGAAAATCGTTCCAAAGGATCCGTCGTTCTCTTTGACAAAGCGGATCTCTGCAACTGGCTGCAAACGCACGCAACATTTACGCGTCAGACGCATTTCGTTAACATTGACAAACTTTTTCGGGAAGAACAGAAAAAGAACCCGAACGCCGATATTGACGAATTCCTCGCTCTGCCGCCCGAAGTTAAATCGCTGGGCGGCATTGACGCGACAAAGCGCCGCCTCGTCCCGGCCGTCCCGGTCGAAAGCTTTAATTTCTGGGATAAGCTACTCATTTTCCCGAAAGAATACCATGCCGACCTTTCGAACCCGGAAAGCCCGCTGCTTTCCCCAGAGCTCTGCTACCGTGACATGTTCCGAATCGGAGCCGTCAAAATCCAGCTCGGCCGCCAGAAAACGATCTTCTGTATCCCGGAACTGCAACGGGATGAGTATCATACTCTGATATACGAAACGGGTGACACCCTGATGCCGATAGCGTGGCAGCCGTATACAGGTTGGGAGATCCCGGAAAGCGGCCTCGCAAACAACCGCCAAAAAATGACGCCGGCAAAATACGCAAGACTTACGACCCCAAAACCGCTCGTATACGACATGAACGACCCGCACACGATCACTGCATCACGAAGTCTCGTCGGCGATTGGGGCGAGTCAAGCGCCGTAGATGACGCTTATTATGACGAAGTTGTCGACCGGACACCGGAAAAACCATACCGTGACCGTCATTATGATATCACCGTGCGCTCCGACTCGGACACGTTTTCAAGTCAGGCCGTACAGCATGCCCTGAAAAGCGGCTTTGACATCCAACGCGTTATCAGTGCGTATCGGGATCAGGCAACGAATGAAACCGTCATGAGCTTCAACGCCCGCATCCGGTCGGATATCCCCGATCAGGATAACATCTGGATCCCCGGCAAAACCGTCGAATCCGAAATCCCGGCCATGCTCGAAAAACTGCAGCGTATGCTGAAATGCATGGCGGACAGTGATAAAGCCACGAAAGAGAATATCCGAAAACAGCTGGATTATCTGTCAAGGTTTGCCGATGACCTCTTCCGAGTATAATTGACTGTCAGATATTAAATTTTCCTCGAAACGGAGGTGACGCGGGCGGTTTTTTCCTCCCGCTTTTATGAAAATCAATCTTCCTCAGATTTACTTCAGTAAACTCATGCGCGCCATTGTTGAATTTGACCTCATCGAAAACGGCGACCGGATCCTCATCGGCGTTTCGGGCGGCAAGGACAGTATTTTCCTTGCTTATGCGCTTGCCGTCATGCGTCAGCGCCTGAGAAAGGACTTTTCCCTCGCGGCGCTGACGATCAATCCGCAGTTTAACGATGACTTTGACACGAACCGCATCCGCGCGTTCTGCGAGTCGCTCGATATCCCCTACGATACCGTTGACGTCGACATCGCCGGCACGATCGAAAAGGAAGGCGGTAAGAATCCGTGCTTTACGTGCGCGTTTTTCCGGCGCGGTGCGATGAACCGCTATGCCGTCGAGCACGGCATGAACAAGATCGCCTATGCGCATCATAATGATGACGCTGTCGAAACGTTCCTCATGAACCTCTTTTATTCGGGGCAGGTGCATACGTTTACGCCGAAAACATACCTCGACCGCACGGGACTCACGGTCATCCGCCCGCTCGTCTATTTCCGCGAGGATGAACTGCGCGACGCCGTCAGATACCACGGTTTTACGCCGGTTCCTTCGCCGTGTCCGCATGACGGTCATACAATCCGTCAGGATGTCAAGGAACTCGTCGCCCGACTTGACAGCGAAATCCCCCAACTCTATGACCACCTCGCCGCCGCCATGCGCGAAGGCGCCCTCGGCGAACTCTGGCCGGCCGTCCAAACGCGCGATGAAATGCGGGATACGTATTTCCGCTATATGGGGACGAAGAAATAAAAATTTCCGGCACATTGCCGTTCAGACACGAAAAAGCACCTGCAATCCATTTGCAGGTGCTTTTTTTTACTTCCGAATACAGACTTACAGCAGCGAAATCATCCGGTGCGTCTGTGGCAGGACGCGGACATCCTTTAAATACCGCAGCGCATAGTCCTGCGCCGTCAAAATCTGACGCGGCGTCGGGGCCGTGCAGCCGCCGTACGGGGTCACGGGCTGGATGATGAGCATCGCATCGGGAGCTTCCTCGGCGGCGAGTTTAACGGCCTCGCGGAACTCATCTGCCGGAGTTTCGGCCGTCAAAACGATTTTGAGGTAAAGATCCTTTGTCCGTGCGAGGCGCAGGAAAGCGCGATGTGCATCCCACTGCGGACGCGAGAGGATGAACGGGAGCTTGATATCCATGCTGATGATGTCAATGACGTCAAGACAGCTTTCGAGCTGATCGGGGAGCGTGCCGTTCGTCTCGAGGAAAATCTTGGCATACGGACGGATCTTCGGCGCGAGTGCACGGATAAAATCGGCATGCAACAGCGGCTCGCCGCCCGTAAGACTCACGGAATGATGCGGCACTGACGTGAGAAACCGCGTGATCTCCTCTGCCGCCTCGTTGACCGTCATCGGATTTTTGACCTGACGCATCTGCTGCGATCCCGGCACATCCTCGATATGGCAGTACGGATGATTGCCCGGGCGGTTTTCCGTGTCGCAGTAACGACAGTCAAGGTTGCACCCCTCAAAACGCACGAAAACCTGACGGCAGCCGGCGTACTTCCCCTCGCCTTGTACGGAAGAAAAAATTTCGATAAGAGATTCCTGTTTCTCTGTCATGTCAGCCTCCTATTCGGTTCCGAATTCACATTCATTATCGTCATTGTCTCGTGATGAATGACTCAATCTTCCGTATACATGACACTCGATTTCGGTGTTTCCCAGACGCGGATCGCGGCGAGATGCGCGTCACGTACAAAGATCGGGCTGACCTTGAACTCGTTGTAAATAATACGCGCAAGATTTTCAGCCGTCGGGTTGACACCCGAAGCAAACGGCTCGAGCTCGTTGAGGAAACGGTGGTCAAAACGGTCGAGCACGACGGCAAGTCCTTTTTTGACGTCTTTAAAGTCAATGAGCATCCCGAGATCATCGAGCTGCGTCCCGCGAACCGTCGCCTCGACCACCCAGTTGTGACCGTGCAGGCGTGCACATTTGCCGGGATATCCCGTAATCTGATGGGCAGCTTCAAATGCGCCCTCTGCTTTCAATTCGTACATCGTAATTCTCCTTTCACAAAAAGAAGCCCCTGCCGGTGCAGGAGCTTCCCGGCGGCTCTGCCGCCTTCATTGCGTAACAACCTTAACGGTCAATCGATTCAGTATTTTTGACGTTGCCGATGATATCCTTCATATCCATCGCACGCGTATGCTGCGTGTGGCTCCACTCGTGTTCATTGCGGTGAATGAAACCGAGGAAGATGATCGGGATCCACGAATAAATGAAGACCGGATAGAGAAGCATGTAAAGCCAAGCCTTCCATTTCGGGCGGATCTTAAAGAGAATGATCAGCGGCAGAATATACTGGCCGAGCATGATTGCCGTCATGAGCTGTGACGGCATGAAGTTGTAAATGTTCGTATAGAACGGTGGGAACGCCAACTGGATGTAGCTGATAATGATGAAGAACGTCGAGATCATCAGGAAATGCGGCTGCAGCAGATAGATACAGCCATCCCAGATACGAATATCTTTTTGACGCCAGCCTTCTTTCAGCATGACGGGGATAAAACGCTGCGCGACGTCAAACTGACCCTGTGCCCAGCGTTTACGCTGATTCCACGACTGTTTGAACGTCAACGGCTTCTCGTCGTAAACGATCGCGTCATGTGCCCACGTCGTCTTGATGCCTTCGGCAAGGGACTTCATGGTGAACTCCATATCCTCCGTCAGGCACGTTGCACGCCAACCATGTTTTTTGAGGACATCGGAAGCGATGCACATGCCCGTACCGCCGAGGCAGGCGGACAGGCCGATATTCGTCTTGGCGAGATGGACGATGTAGTCGATAACCCAGAACGCGATGGCAAACGTACCGGAAACCCACGTATCATACGGGTTCTTCGCGTCAAGATAGCCTTGAATGATCTTGTCGCCTTTACAGAGTCGGTTGTTCATCTCCATAAGGAACTGCGGATGTACGAGGTTATCCGCGTCAAAAATGACGACGCCGTCATATTCCTTGTCCATCTTAAAGAGACGTTCGAACATCCACTCGAGCGCGTAACCCTTGCTCTTTTTTGTCGGATGCGTACGGACACAGACGATAGCGCCTTTTTCACGCGCAATATCCGCCGTATTATCCGAGCAGTTATCGGCGATAACGTAAATATCGTAGAGATCTTTCGGATAGTTCAGCTGCTGCAGGTTCGTAACAAGCTGACCGATAACGGCATGCTCGTTATGCGCGGCGACAACGACGGCAAACGTCTTGCGCGGCGTCGTGATTTTCTTTTCTTTCCTTCTCCACATCCCACAAAAACTGATGATGAAGAAATACATCGTAAACAGGAAAATCAGGAACTGCATCGGGACCATGACGATGTCAAATACGTGTGTCATGTACCATCAGCCTCTCTTTACCAAAATGCACAGGGAATTGATAATCCCGAAAACCGCGTACGTCGAGAAAACGGCAACGGCCAAAGCCGGCAGTAAAGCGTCCTTTCCGAGCCAGAGAATTCCGACGAACATAACGACGGCGAGGATTTTCGGGAGCAGATACAGCGGATCGCCGCCCTTGCCCTTGAAATCCGGATAGTGAACATGACTTGCCATAAGGTATGCGACAACAGCCATGATAATCGGATACGCGATACCGAACGTCATCGGATTGACCCCAAGCGTCGTAAAGAGCAATGTCGTCATCGCAACGATGTTGCCGCCCGCCGGGATCGCAAGTCCCATGAAGTAGCCGTGAACAACACTCGCGTTGACATTAAAACGCGCAAGACGCCACATGCCGCAAATCGCAAAGAAAATCGCGACGAGCATGCCGGCAAAACCGTAGTTATGCAGGCAGAATGCCCAAGCGAGAACGGCCGGCGCAACGCCGAACGAACCGAGGTCGCAGAGCGAATCCATTTCCTTGCCGAGCTCGCTCGCAACGCCGAAGAAACGCGCCGTTCTACCGTCCAGTCCGTCTGCGACAAGCGCGAACAGAATAAACAGCGACCCCCAGATGAGATCCCCGCTGAACGTGGAAATAATGGAACACATACCGAATACCAGATTCATTGACGTACAGATATCCGGTATAATCCGTCTATAATTCATTAGTCTCTAATCCTCCCGATTACGGTCTTACCTCCGACAACCTTATCGCCCTTTTTGACTTGAACGGCAACACGCCGCGGCATAACGACTTCGAGGCACGAGCCGAATTTGATCATACCGTAAAGCTCACCCTGTTTGAGGTCATCGTCAAGCGTCACCCACGATACGATGCGCCGCGCCAAAATGCCGGCGATCTGTTTGACCGTGATGCGGATCCGCTCGTTTTCGAGGCCGATCAGATGATGTTCATTCGAAAAACCGACTTCATCCTTATACGCCGGGCGGAAACGACCGCAGAAATATTTCTGCACCTTGATCTTGCCGGCAATCGGACTGCGATTGACATGAACGTTGAAAACCGACATGAAGATGACAACCTTCGTGCACGGTTCCCGGACGAAGTCATCCGTCTCAAGATCGACGATTTCCTGCACCGTTCCGTCAGCCGGTGACAAAATCACATCCGCATCCCGCTCAATTGTCCGCGCCGGATTACGGAAAAAATACGTAAAATAGCAGGCAAGTACCGCAAACGGTGCACCGGCTGCCGGATGGATTGCATATCCGACCAGGAGAGCCAAAGCCAGGCAGCCGCCGATAAAGGGGTAGCCATCCCGAACAATAGTCAATCCTCCACCTCCTGACAAAGATTTTACTTTCATACACGCACACGTACATGGCCGGGATAATACCGGCCTTCCTAAAAATTATACGCGATTCCCCATGCTTTGTCTACGATTATTTGACATGGATTTGACACGTCAGGCTCATTTGCGTGACGCATGCACTTTCAAAACGAATTTCGGCAATGCCATGAGTCGGCCGGCACGTTTCGGCTGCATCATGCCGCGGAACAGCCACTCGAGTTTCGCTTTCTGCATCCAAAGCGGCGCGCGTTTCATGACACCCGCCATAACGTCAAATGTTCCGCCGACGCCGATCGCAACGGGAACACCGAGTTCCTTCATGTATTTCGCGAGCCATTTTTCCTGTTTCGGCACGCCGAGTGCGACGAGAAGCAGATCCGGCTTCGCTGCTTTGATTGCGGCGACGATGTCGGGTTCATCCTCCGGTTTAAAAAATCCGTTGCGCGTACCGACGATCTCAATGCCCGGATAAAGACGCTCGGCCTTCTCCTTTGCCTTGTCCGCGACGCCCGGTGCCGAACCGAAGAAGAAAATACGGCGATGTTTCTGCGGTGCGCGCGCCATGAGGAGCTGCGCGAGATCGTAACCCGCGACGCGTTCCGGCATATCACAACCGAGATGATGCGCTGCCCAGACCGTCCCTGCACCGTCCGGCACAACGAGCGCGGCGTTATTTAAGATACGCATGAGTTCCGCGTCATGAGTTGCGCGCATGATCATTTCGGCGTTGGCCGTTGCAACCATGACGCCGGCGCGTTCGTCCATATAAGACTCGACGCGTTCAACCGCCTCCGCCATGGTAACGACATCGACGTTTACTCCCAATATATCAATCTGCTTTGCCAACGTGATATCCTCCTGATGTCAGGGCACCTGCCCCGTGGTGTCAATTCTTGTATTTTATTATTGTACTACGCAAAAAAGGGAGCGTCAACGCATGACGCTCCCTTTTCCGGGAATGGCGGTACGAGATACCGGCCGGGATTATTTGTCTTTCTTTTCGGCTTTCTTGACAACCGTCGAGCGGACATAGAGTTCGCGGAGCTGTTTGTCGTCGACATCGGACGGAGCATCGCTCATGAGATCCGAAGCACTCTGCGTCTTCGGGAAAGCGATGACGTCACGGATCGAATCGCGTTTCGCCATGAGCATGACGAGACGGTCGAGACCGAAGGCAAGTCCGCCGTGCGGCGGCGTGCCGTATTTGAACGCGTTCATCATGAAGCCGAATTTGTGGTTAGCTTCTTCCGGCGTCAGGCCGAGAGCTTCGAAGACTTTCTCCTGCAGCTCGCTGTTATAAATACGGAGGCTTCCGCCGCCGATTTCAACGCCGTTGAGTACCATATCGTAAGCGTTTGCTTTGACACGGCCCGGATCGGACATGAGGTACGGGATGTCTTCGTGACGCGGAGACGTGAACGGATG
>CACXCC010000070.1 GCA_902766015.1 uncultured Veillonellaceae bacterium | reverse complement strand
CGCGAGCAGTTTTGCGACTTTGATGCCGCCGAAGCCGGCGCCTACGATTACTACATGTGGTTTTTTGTTGTCTGCCATGATAAAATCCCCCTGTTTTTTTACCCTCGACGAATTCTGCCCCACCAGCAATCCGTCAAGTGAAAAGTTTAACTTTTTAACGTGAAAAAAATAACTTTTCTTGATGAAAATGCGCTGAATTCTTGCGTTCCGAGCCTCTCCGCAACCCCTTATCTCTGCAGATACGCCGGAAAGAAAGAACGTGCAAAATGTCACTTACTAACGCCCCATCAATTCTTGACTCTCATAATACCACGTTATTTGCATTTTGCAACCCCTAAAAAATAAAAAAGAGAGAAAATTTGTGTCTTTCTCTCTTTTGCTAAATGAGCTTTATGGGACGGGAAAATCACCATAAATGTTATTTACTTTAACGATATCGTTTTCGCTTAAAGGACGCCGGTATCCCCATTTGTTCGCGGTATTTGACAATGGTACGGCGTGACACATCCATTTGACGGCTGCGCAGCAGTTCGCAAAGTTTCTGATCGCTGAGCGGTTTTTGCGGGTCTTCGCTGCGGATCATTTCGGCGAGACACGCTTTGACTTGTTCCGATGACATGTCACCGGCGCCGCCGAACGCGGTTGACGCCGCAAAGAAACTGCCGAGTGACACAGTACCCCGCGGCAGAGCCGCATATTTGCCCGATACGGCACGGCTGACGGTCGAAACGTGCAGCCCGAGACGATCCGCCAGTTCCTGCATCGTAAGCGGATGCAGATGACCATTGCCGTAGGTAACATAATCTTCCTGACACCGGATGAGTTCTTCCGTCACGCGTAAAAGCGTCTGTGAGCGCTGCCGCACACTCCGAAGCAATTGGCGCGCATCGCGCAAATGCGTACGGATATATCGGTCCAGTTCGCCGTCACCGCTTCCCGCTGACCTATAGACCGGGGAAATCGTCAAGCGGGGCAGCACGGAATCATTGAGTGTCACCCGGTAATGACTGTCAACACCGCGCGTAACGATCACATCGGGAATGACGGGTGATGCCGCACTGCGTCCGTACGACGATCCCGGCTTCGGATTGAGCCGCCGAAGCACAGCAAGACAGCCCTGCACATCGGCAGGGCTGCAATGTTCTTCTTTTGCAATAACACGGATTTGTCCCGCGGCCGCATGTTCCAGATGAAGGTCAATGACGGCGGCGGTCAATCCCTCGTAAATATGCAGATGTCTCGCCTGCAGACGCAGGCATTCCGCAAGATCTCTTGCGGCCACGCCGCAGGGTTCAAACGTCTGCATGACGTCAAGAACCGCGTCAATTTCCGACGTCTCCTCGTGCAGGGATGCGGCGGCGTCTGCCGTCGTGACAGTCAAATAACCGTTGTCGGATAATGAACCGGCCAAGAACGCGGCAATACGATGCCGACGGGGATCGCGGAACGTGACGTCAACCTGTTCCATAACCGCCTCGAAAAGCGTTTCCCCCTGTGATGCGGCAGGTTCCCGCGCAACGATTGACCTGTCATTGCGTTGCCCGCTTTCCGCGGCACGGATGACGGCAAGCGCCAAAACATCGTCTTCATCACCGGGGAGCGGCTCCGCACCGGATTCCGGCGCATGATCTTCCGCGTCAATCTCTTCCGTCTCAAGCACCGGATTTTCCATCCATGCACGCTCAAGTTCCTGACGCAGTTCCGCCGCGGGCATCTGCAGGATTTTTAAGGCCTGCCGCATCGTCTGCGTCATAACAAGCTGCGCGGACTGCTTCAGTTGAAGGGATTGGTCCATTTTTTACCCCTGCCTGACGTCAAAATCAGTTTTTCTCCGACATCGCGGCGGCAATCGCTGCACCGAGGCAGGAACCGCCGTTCTGGAGGAATGTGTCAACTTTATCCGTATCTTCTTTGAGCAGTTCGGAAAGTGCGCGCATGAGGTTCTCTTTGACATACGGCATCTTCTCATAAACCGAGCCGTCAACGGCAATATGCTGCTTGGCAATCGGTTCGCGGCCGGCGAGCTGCCAGATGATGCCGACAAACGTCGACGCGACGAGGCGGGCCGAACGTACAACAAACTGTTTTGCCAGTCTCTGGACGAGGGCGCACTCTTCCTGCGTCAGCGCGTGGCCGGTTTTTGACTCGACAAGAGCCGCCGTTTTCGCAAGGTCCGGCGTCTCATCCTCGAGAATGGCGCTCATGTCAACACTCGTAAAGCCGTAGTTGCATTTCTCCTCTTCGCCGAAGAGTTCGCCGAGAGCCAGATTAAAGAGTTCACCCATATAACGGCCTGACGTCATTTTTTCGAGACGCTGTTCGCCCGGTTTTTCCGATGCGTCATCGAGTTTGACGTCAAGCGGGCTCGGAACGAGTTTCATAAAGCCGCCCGACTCGAGGTTCAGGATCATCGCGGGGTCGGCGCGGTCCGCAAACGGTTCGAGGTAGCAGGTATTCTGCCCCGTCGCATAAATCGAGCCAATGTACGTATCCGGCTGCTGATATGCCGCGGCCAGAAGGACGGCAACCGTGTCGTTGATGACGGCAGCCGGGTGTACATTCGTCAGCCCCTGACGGACAAGAGCTTCCTGCAGCAGGTCATTGACCACGTGTCCTTCGACGCCTTTTGTCGCAAATTCTTTCGTCCAAATGATGAGCTTGGCATTGTTGAGGTCCGTCTGCTCCGACGGGAACGAGAACGTATGGCCGAGGAGATACGGCGTTTCATGGTCCTCGCCGACGACTTCGTCCACGAGTCCCGCGATGAAGTCAAACATCTGCTCCGCCGTGGAATCCGGGCCGATAAAGTCATAAATCCCGTCAACTTTTAACGGTTTCGCCACCTTACCGTCAATGGAGAACTCGCCGTTGCCTTTGAGCGTCACTTTGGACACGCGCACGTTTGTACCGCCGAAATCGACCGCGAGGAACGTCCCCGTTTCACTTCCGTCCGGCAGAGCAACATACGATTTGAGCATGCGAAGCGAGGATAAATCCGGATTCTGCAGGCCTTTACGCAGATCATAACGGAAATCGGCGGCGATTTCGTTCATCGTATCCGTATCGACCGTCAATTCCTCCATCAATTCCTCAAAACGTTTTTTGTTCAACGACATAATTCAGGTCCCCTTTCCCTCAGATGATATATATATTTGATTTATTCTCTTTGTCCGTCGGCTTCTGCGATCTCTTCCAGGTAAGCCCAGCGGTCCATCAGCTCATCCAATTCGCGCTGCAGCCGCGTTTCGTCCCGGCTCAGTGCGCTCAGTTTCCCGTAATCGGCGGCATTTTGCGCCATTTGCAGTTGGACGACTTTGAGTTCGCCCTCCTTGCTCGCAATGACACCTTCGATTTCCGCGTATTCTTTCTGTTCCTTAAACGTCAGCCGCCGCTTCGTCTCCGTGCGGCGCCTTTCTTCTTTCGTTGTTGAAACGTCGGGTTCTTCGGTTATTTTCGGCATCGATGCCCGTACTTCCTGCATTTCCGCCGCTGTTTTTTCTTTATAATAGGAATATCCGCCCGCATACGGCTTCAAACTGCCGTCCGGCTGAAAGACAAACACTTTGTCCGCAAGCCGGTCGACGAAGAAACGGTCGTGCGAAACGAACAGGATCGCGCCCTGAAAATCGTCAAGAAACGACTCGAGCACGCCCATGGTCTCGAGATCAAGGTCATTCGTCGGCTCATCCAGTAAGAGGACATTCGGCTCCTCCATCAGGATACGCAGCAAAAAGAGCCGCCGCCGTTCGCCGCCCGAAAGCCGCGAAATCGGCGTCCACTGCAGATCGCCCGGAAACAAAAAACGCTCCATGAGCTGCGAAGCCGAAATCCTCGTCCCGTCCGCGAGCGTAATAAAATGCGCCGCTTCCCGGACGTATTCGATGGCGCGCAGACGCTCGTCCATCTCCGTCGGGCGCTGCGTAAAATAGCCGATTTTGACGGTCTGGCCGATCTTGACGGTCCCCGACGTCGGCTGCAGACGCCCGGAAAGCAGATTTAAAAGTGTCGTTTTGCCGGCGCCGTTATGTCCGAGAATACCGACACGGTCGCGGCGAAGCACCGTATACGTAAAGTCACGTACGATGTCACGGTCTTCACGCGCAAATGTCACGTGATCGCATTCGATGACGGTACGGCCGAGACGGCTGCCCGCGAGTCCGATTTCGACGGTTTCCCGGGACAGATCGACCTTTTGATCGCGTACCTGTTCGTAGCGTTCGATACGTGCACGTTGTTTCGTCGAACGCGCCTGTGCACCGCGCCGCAGCCACGCGAGTTCGCGCCGCAGGAAATTCTGGCGTTTGCGCTCGCCGGCTTCCTCGCGCTCGATGCGCGCTTCCTTTTGTTCGAGAAATGACGAATAATTGCCCGTATACGTGTAGGCGTGACCTTTATCGAGTTCGAGAATTTTCGTCGCCGTATGATCGAGGAAATACCGGTCATGCGTCACCATGAGGAGCGCGCTTTTCTGTGCGCGCAGATATTCTTCGAGCCAGGCAATCGTCTCGCTGTCCAGATGGTTTGTCGGCTCGTCGAGGAGCAAAAGATCGCAGGGCTGAACGAGCGCTGCCGCAAGAGCAAGGCGTTTTTGCTGTCCGCCGGAGAGTTCGCCGGCTTTTTTCGTGTAATCGTCAAGGCCAAGACGACTCAGTACCGTCTTGGCTTCGCTTTCGAGCTGCCATCCTCCCTGCGCCGCATCAATCACTTCCGCGTATTTCGCGATTTCGCGCTGCACGGTTTTGTCAGTCGGATCCGTTTCCGCCCGCTTGAGCGCCATTTCATACCGGCGCAAAGCGTCCATGAGCGGCGTCATGCCGCGGAACACTTCCATGAGAACCGTATTTTCCGGCGTGAACGTTTTATCCTGTGCGAGGTATTCCACGCGCAGGCCGCGTTTTTTGATCATGGATCCCGTGTCAACGGGGATGAGTCCCGCCACGGCTTTGAGGAATGTTGACTTTCCCGTGCCGTTGACACCGACGATGCCGATTTTATCCCCTTCGTCCACGCTCAGGTCAACATCACGAAAGAGTTCCTTTTCGCCGTAACTCTTCGAAAACTGTTCTATCGTAACGATCATACTTTTTCCTGTCCCTTAATGTCCCGGTGCTCTTCCTGCAACGGATGCGCGAGCCGGATCAATACGCGCGTAATGCGCACGCCGTCGACTTCTTCGACGAAAAAGAGCGTTCCTTCAAACGCCGCCATTTGACCGACACGCGGCGTCGTGCCGATTTTGTCGTAAAGCCAGCCGCCGATGCTGTCAACGTCTTCGTCTTCGATGCGGACTTCGAGCGTATCCTCAAGTTCCTCGAGCAGCATTTTGGCGTCAACGGAATAAACGAGGCCGCCGCGCGCTTCGGCGGACGGACGTTCTTCATCAAATTCGTCCTGAATATCGCCGACGATTTCTTCAATAATATCTTCAATTGTGACCATGCCGGCCGTACCGCCGTATTCGTCAACAACAACCGCGAGCTGGCTGCGGCGTTTCTGCATCGTTTTGAGGAGAACACTGACATCCATACTTTCCGGTACGACGAGTACTTCGCGCGCAAGCGTACGCAGATCCGGCTGACGCCGCCCGCGTGACAATTCGCGCATGAGATCCTTGACATGAAGGAAACCGATGATGTGGTCCTTGTCCTCGACGCAGATCGGATAACGCGTCAACTCCTCCGTCAGGATGACATTCATATTCTCCTGGAACGTGTTATCGAGATACAGGCAGACCATATCCGTGCGCGGCACCATGATTTCGCGCACGTTGAGATCCGTAAAGTCAAAGACATTGTCAACAAAGTCAACTTCCGTATCGTCAATGAGTCCCTGTTTGTGACTTTCCTCCATGAGCAGGCGGATTTCCTGCTCCGTGTGGGCATCGCCGTTTTCGAGATCCGTCGAAAAGCCCAGACGGCGTGCCACCCAGTTGGCGATATGATTGAGCAGCCAGACAAAGGGATACATGACTTTTTTGAAGATGAGCATCGGAAGTGCGATGCAGAGCATGATCCGTTCGACATCCTGAATGGCCATCGTTTTCGGCGTCAATTCACCGAGGATGATGTGTCCCGCCGTAATGACAAAGAACGCGACGGCAAGGGCGACCGTATGACCGAGTTCGTCCGGCAATCCCGCGGCTTCCGTAAGCGGCAGGATTAAAACTGCCACCGCGGGCTCGCCGACCCAGCCTAATCCGAGCGACGCAAGCGTAATGCCGAGCTGCGTAACCGACAGGGAAACGTCAAGATGGTCCGTGAGCTGTTTCGCGTAACCCGCCTGTTTATTCCCTTCCTGAATCAGTGTTTCCAGACGGGACGGACGGATTTTGACACACGTAAATTCCGCGGCGACAAAGAACCCGTTCATCGCGATGAGTAAAAGAACCAGCGCCAGTTTGAGTAGTATCGGCACAATTTCCAAAGTAAGTATCCCTCCAGATAAAATGTTGTTCGTTGTTGCGTTAATGCGTGATACAATATCCTTATTTTATCACGAAACACAACTCAATGCGAATAAAAGATAGAGATTTCATACAAATTCGACTGCATCCGGTCAAGACTTCTGCAAAAGCGGCGCATTATGATCGTCGTCAAACGTCGCCGTGCAGCGCGGATAATTGCTGCAGCCCCAAAACCAGCCGTTTCGTCCGCGGATACGGCGCAGATGGCCTTCGCGGCAGCGCGGGCAGAGGTAGTTTTTTTCGTTTTTGCCGTTCTGCTCCTTCTGTTTCGCCGCTTTTTCGAGCGGCGCCGCGGAGTATTTCGGCTTATCGGACCAACGCGGCGCCGGATTTGACTTCGGCGCGCCGAAGTCGATGTCGCCCGCGGCCATTAACGCGTCAAATTCCGCCATATCAGCCGCCGACGGATAGGATGACGCATAACCGGGGCCCGCATAAGACAGCGTATTGACCGTATTTGACGCGTATCCCGGTGCGGATGTTCCCGCCGTTTGACGCCGTTTTGGCGTCAGCGTTTTTGACGCGGTTGACGCTGACGTTGACGGATTCCGGTAAGCAAGGCGCTGTTTTGCGCCTTCGAGATCGGGCTTTCCGTCTTTGTCATCACAGGTCATGCGGCACTGCGGATACTGCGAGCAGCCCCAAAACATGCCGTTTTTCCCTTTGCGTCGCACGAGCGTCCCCTTGTGGCAGCGCGGACAAACCGTCCCTTGTTCTGGCGCGGCAATAGACGCTTTGAGTGCCTCCGCGCAGAGTTCGCGCGTAAACTGCACCTGACCGTCAAGGAATGACGCGAGCGTTCCGTCGCCGTGCGACAGGGACTGCAGTTTATCCTCCCAGACGGCCGTCGAATCGGGATAAGTCATCGTATCCGGCAGCGCGTCAATGAGCAGATACGCCGCATCCGTCGGGATGAGCGTCTTCTTTTTGCCCTGCTGCCTTAAAAACTTCCGTTTAATGAGGTCATCGATGATCGCGGCACGCGTCGCCTCGGTACCGATACCGTAAACATCCTTGAGCTGCTTTTTCGCTTCGGGATTTTTGACGTATTTATGGATTTCCTTCATACCGGCGAGAAGGGATGCCGGAGTGAACCGTACGGGCGGTTTCGTCGTCTTCGTGTCAAGTGTTCCCTTGTTCCAGTTGACAAGTTCGCCTTTTTTGAGCGGCGGAAGCGGCGCCGCGCTTTCATCCGTATCCTGTTCCTTGTCTTTTTCGGCCGTTTTTCGCGCCGGATACATGACGCGCCAGCCCGCGGCGCGTTCCGTCCGCCCGGTCGCCGTAAAGAGTTCGTCTTTGTACGTGATTTCGACCTTCGTCTGGTCGTATTCGTGCGCCGGATAAAACTGCGCGAGATACGCGCGGGCGATCAAGTGATACAGATTGCGCTCCGCCTCCGAAAGCGTCCCCGTATTGACATGAACCGTCGTCGGGATGATCGCATGGTGCGCCGAGATTTTCTTGTCATTCCACGCGCGGCTTCGCAGTTTAACGTCAGCCTTACCTGCCCAGCCGGCGAGTTTGTCATCGCCGCAGGAACCGAGATTGCGGAGAATCGCCGGGGCATCCTTGAGCTGATTGACCGGCAGATATTCGCAGTCCGAACGCGGATAGGTCGTGAGTTTCTTTTCGTAAAGTCCCTGAACCGTATCCAAAACGAGCTGCGGCGCATAGCCGAAGCGTTTTCCCGCGAGTACCTGAAGCGCGGAAAGCGAAAACGGCAGCGGCGGCGGTTCCTGCTTTTTCGTTTTGCTGTAAGCCGTCACCTTTGCGTCATGCGGCTCCTGCTCGAAAAACGCGAGCCGTTTTTCGGCCGCGTTCTTGTCAATGAGGCGGTTTTCGCTGTCAATCCCCGGCTCCGTGTCCTTCATCTTCCACTGCGCCGTAAGACTGCCGTTTTTCGCGTCAAACAAACCTTTAATGATATAGTAGTCCACCGGCTTAAACTGCTCAATTTCGCGTTCGCGGCGCACGACGAGAGCGAGCGTCGGCGTTTTGACGCGTCCGATCGGTAAAACGAGCCGGTCGTGCCCCGCCCGCCGTGCCGCGAGCGTATACGCGCGCGACAGATTCATGCCGATAAGCCAGTCTGCGCGGGCGCGTGCGAGCGCCGATTGTTTCAGGTCAAAAAATTTCGCGTTATCCTCGAGATGCGCGATTGCCTGACGAATACTCTTTTCGTCGAGTGCGTTGAGGAGAATGCGTTTAACGGGCTTCTTGTTGCCGAGATAATCGAGCACTTCGTCGACGAGGAGCTGACCTTCGCGGTCCGGGTCGCCGCCGTGGACGATTTCGTCCGCTTCGCCGATGAGCTTTTTGACCACGTCGAACTGCTTTTGACAGTTGTCCGCGACAAAGAGTTTCCACTGTTTCGGGATGATCGGCAGATCCTCGGCGTGCCACGGTTTGTAGCGCGCGTCATACTCCTGCGGTTCCGCCTGACGCAGAATATGACCGAAAAGCCACGTCACCGTGCCGCCCTGCGTTTCAATATAGCCGTCATGACGCACGGCGGGACCGGGCAAACACTTCGCAAGTTCCCTCCCGACACTCGGTTTCTCGGCGATATAAAGTCTCATAAAAACGCGGCTCCTCCTTTATTTGACGAAATGATAAATGCCCCAGCAGACAAAACCGAACCAGAGGCAGAGCACGACACCGAACACGACAAGGAGTGACGTCATATGACGCGTGAGTCCCTCGGCGCGCCGTTCGCTGTCCGCCTGAACCTGCCACGGCAGGAAACGCATGAGAATGCCCACTGCCGTCGGTACGAGCACGGCATCATCCATGAGTCCCAAAAGCGGAATCGTATCCGGGATCAGGTCAATCGGACTGATGAGATATAAAAATACGAGCAAAATGACACCGCGCATCTTCATCGGCGTATTCCGGTGAAATGCCGCGGCGAGCAGCACGAGAAAATCCCGGCGGAACATTTTAAGTAACATTATCAGGCGGCGCATGGTCTTACCTGTCCTTTCTTGTCGAAACGAATCACGATGATCTTATTCTACCATATCGCAGGAACGGACGCCAATCACGCTGCTGCATGACGGTACCGGTTCCTGTGTATACTTCTATATATTTCCTACATATTAATTGACATCACTATGCCGATTTTGTTATAATTGTGACGTATCCTTTGTATAGATAATAATTCTCTACCTATATCTTACTGCCAGGGAGGAATACATATGGTAACGAAAACATTCCCGCTTTCCCCGGAGCGCCTGCAGGAAGTTGTCAAACAGTTTCCTACGCCGTTTCATATTTACGATGAACATCAAATCCGTGAAAATATCCGCAATCTCCAAAAGGCGTTCGCCTGGGCGCCGGAATTCCGTGAGCATTTTGCCGTCAAAGCCACGCCGAACCCGCGTATCGTCGAGATCCTGCGCGAGGAAGGCGCGGGCACGGACTGCAGCAGTCTGCCGGAACTGCTGATCTCCGACGCTGCCGGTGTCAAAGGCGAAAAAATCATGCTGACGTCAAATGATACGCCGGCCGACGAATTCCAGGCGGCCATCCGCCTCGGTGCCATCATCAACCTCGACGATATTTCCCATATCGAATACCTCGAGAAAAACGCGGGCCTGCCGAAAGTGCTCTCGTTCCGTTACAATCCGGGCAATCTCGTCGAAGGCAATGATATCATCGGCAAACCGACCGAGGCAAAATACGGCCTGACGCGCGACCAGATTTTCGAAGCGTACAAAATCGCCATTGACAAAGGCGTCAAACGGTTCGGCCTGCATACGATGGTCATTTCGAGCGAACTGCGCACGGAAGGCTTTATCTATACGGCGCGCCTCATGTTCGAACTCGCCGCGGAGATCAAAAAACGCCTCGGCATCACGTTTGAATTCGTCAACCTCGGCGGCGGCATCGGGATCCCGTACCGTCCGGAACAGGATCCGGTTGACCTCGAAGCCGTCGGCGCCGGCATCCACAAACTCTACGACGAAATCATGGTCCCTGCGGGTCTCGGCAACACGGCGATTGCGATGGAAAGCGGACGCGCCATGACCGGCCCGGCCGGATGGCTCGTCTCGACGGTTCTCCACGAGAAAAAGACGTACAAAGATTACATCGGCCTCGATTCCTGCATGGCCAACCTCATGCGTCCGGCAATGTACGGCGCTTACCATCACATCACGATTTCCGGCAAGGAAAACGAACCCTGCGATCACGTCTATGACGTCACGGGCTCGCTCTGCGAAAACAACGACAAGTTCGCCATCGACCGCAAACTGCCGAAAATTGACATCGGCGATCTCCTGATCATCCATGACACGGGCGCCCACGGCCACGCCATGGGCTTCAATTACAACGGCAAACTCTGGAGTGCCGAGATTCTTCTGCGCGAAGACGGCAGCGTCGAACTCATCCGCCGCGCCGAAACGATCGACGATTATTTCGCAACGCTGCGTTACCCGGGTTCGCCGCTTGAGCACACATTCTATAATAAATAACTGAAAATATCCGGAAACAAAAAACCGGCTCCCTGCGGAGTCGGTTTTTTATTTGATTTGATGTCAACCGGAAAGTCAGGCCAGCACACGTGCCAGTCGAACGAGCTCCGGATTCAATGTTTTCGTGTTGTCAACGGCATCAAAAAGGTTGATGCTGACCGGTCTGCCCTGGTTGTAGCCGAAAACGACATTGGACTCACCGGAAATGATCGCGAGCGCTGCCTTTTCCCCGAGAAGGGACGCTTTCATACGGTCTTCTACCGTCGGCGAACCGCCGCGCTGAACATGTCCGAGGACGGAAACACGCGTGTCAATGCCTGTCTTTTCCTCGATGTATTTGCCGATCTCGAGTGCCGAGCCCGCGCCTTCCGCGACAACGATAAGACTGTACCGCTTGCCGTGGCTGTAATCTTCTTCGATCTCTTCGCAGAGGCGGTTGAGGTTGAATTTGACTTCCGGAACGAGGACGTACTCGGCACCGCCGGCAATACCGGCCATCATGGCGAGCCAACCGGACTTATGTCCCATGACTTCAACGACCATGATGCGGCGATGCGCCGATGCCGTATCGCGCAGTTTATTGATCGAATCGACGATCGTATTGGCCGCCGTATCGCAGCCGATCGTATAATCCGTTCCCCAAACGTCATTGTCAATCGTGCCCGGCAGGCCGACGATGGAAATACCCGTTTCCTTCGACAACTTCGCGCCGCCGCGCAGACTGCCGTCGCCGCCGATGATGACAAGACCTTCGATGCCGTGTTTCTGCAGGTTCGCATAGGCCTTCTGACGGCCTTCCGGCGTTTCGAACTCAGCGCTTCGTGCCGTTCCGAGGAACGTACCGCCGCGCTGAATGATATCGCTGACACTGCGGGTCGTGAGTTCGACGATATCGTCTTTCAGCATGCCTTTATAGCCGTTGTAGATACCGAAAACCCGGACGCCCTCGAAAATCGCCGTGCGAACGACGGCACGAGCCGCAGCGTTCATGCCCGGGCTGTCACCGCCTGACGTCAGGACTGCAATTGCTTTTTTCGTCATAATCAATCTCTCCCACTGTACTAACCAGTCTTCCCGGAACGTCATAGAAAACGTTCTCTATATATCCCTGAAAAACGGTTTTCTTCCCTTCGAAAACCGCCTTTATTATACCATAAATCGTTGACGTATGCACCGGGAATTAATGCCAGAATCCGACAGCCGCACCGAGAAGCCCGCAGACGAGTAAAATAACGGCAAGCATCGCCGAATTGACGCGGCGCCGCAGAGCAAACAGACAAAGAAAAATGAGCGTGAGCGGCAGAGTCCCCGGCATAATCTGATCAAAAATGCTCTGAAGTGTCGTCGTCACGACGGCGCCCTTTTCATCCTGCAGCTGTGCGACATTCCAGCCGAGTGTCAACGTCGTCCAGCGATACGCGGCTGCACCGTAAATGATAAGAGCGGCAGCCGAAATACCGGAAGTGAAACGCCGGAGTCCCTCTGACGTCAAACGAGACAGCATATTCAGACCGCCCGCATAAGAAAAACGCAGGCCGAACCAAAGAACGGCAAGGCGGATGACATTAAAGATGACAAAGAAAAATACCGGTCCCCAGATGCTGCCGCCGAGTGCGATTGACGCACAGGAGACCGCGAGCAGCGGACGAAGCAGTCCCCAAAAGAGCGGCTCGCCGATTCCCGCGAGCGGAACCATCAAAGCCGCGCGCGTCGATACCGCCGTTTGACCGTCAATTCGTCCCACAGCGCGCTGCTCCTCGGCAGCGGCCGCCGCGCCGAGAGAAATGGACGCGAGATACGGCTGTGATGCGTAAAGATCGAGATTGCGATGAAGCGCTTCCTTTAATGCATCGCCCTCCGCGAACCGTTTCAGCGCGGGCGCAAGTGCAAAACAGAATCCGAGTCCCTGCAGACGCTCCGCATTCCACGAACCCTGCAGGAAATGCGCGCGGATAAACATCCGGAACAGATCTCCGCTTCCGAGTTTTCCTTTCGTGTCAGCGGGAACATCCTGCATGAGCGGTTTCGCGTCAGACGGTTTCGGCTGCAGTGACACGTAAACCAGCGCAGCGGCAAACGCAAAAAGCGCGACAGACAGGAGCGTCAAATCCGAAAACGCCGCGACGACAAAGCCCGGCACGAAAAACGCGAGTACATCGCGCGTTGCAAAGCGGCGCAAAGCGAGCGCAAAACCGGCAGCCGCCGTAAAACCGGCTGCCGCCGTAAGTCCCGTGCTGACGACAGACGGAATTGACGCGAGCAAAACCTGCACCGTATCCGTCCGCAGATAAATCGCAACGAGCGTCACCGGAACAGCCACACGCATAACGCCGAGGAGGAGTGCCCCGACATGACAAAGCGTGACGCCGGAAATACTCGCGTCATCGGCAAAACTGTCCGCGACATGCTGGAAAAAGACATTAAAGATCCGACAAAAAATGACAAGTACCTGCGCTGCAGCCGCAAGCGGCAAAGCCGCCGCAATCCCCGTACCGAGACTTTGACCTGCGCCGATGACAATCAGCGAAGCCGTCAGGGCAAGCGTTGCCGTTTCCATGGATTTTCCCGTGTCAACACCGTTCCAGCCGAGCACCATCATCTCGAGCGTTCCGCCGAGGACCGCTCCCGTTGTCACATCACCGAGTACGAGTCCCGCGAGCGTGCAGGCGATCAGAGGACGGTGTGTCTGAAACGCGTCAATGACCGATCCGAGGCCGCAGATAACAGATACAACAAATATACCCAAAATCTGTAAGCTGCTTAATTCCAAATGATCCACCCCCAAAGAGTAACTTCCTATATTATACCAGATCTTTTTCCCCCTGACACGCCGCCTTTTCCTTCCGGATTATTCAGAATTGATATCAATCTTTGACGTCAATCGCAAGATTTTATAGTAGTGAATAAAAAACACGCGATTCTCTCGCAATAATCGCGGTTATTTTCAAAAAACTTTACCAAAAAAATGCAGACAAAATGGCACGGACAATGGTATAATAAAGCTAAAGTTAATCAAGAGAGACCAATAAAATAACAAGTGGTCCAGTTGGTAAAAACGAAAGGCGGAATAAGAATGATTAAAGTTGGTATCATTGGCGCAGGTCGTATCGGTCATGTTCATGGCGAAAGCATCTCCAAATTCGTCAAAAACGCTACGGTAAAAACGATCGCCGATCCGTTCATGAACGAAAAGACGGAAGCTTGGGCTAAATCTCTCGGCATCGAAAAGACGACGAAAGATTACCATGAAATCCTGAACGATCCGGAAATCAGCGCTGTTCTGATCTGCGCTTCTACGGACCAGCATTCCCCGCTCTCCATCGAAGCTCTGAAAGCCGGCAAACACGTATTCTGCGAGAAACCGATCGACCATGACGTCAACAAGATCAAAGAAGTTCTCGACGTCGTCAAAGAGACGGGCCTCAAATACCAGGTTGGCTTCAACCGCCGCTTCGACCACAACTTCAAAGCTGTTCATGATGCCGTTGCAGCAGGCAAAGTCGGCAAACAGCAGATCATCAAAATCACGTCCCGTGACCCGGAGCCGCCTTCCATTGCATACGTTAAAGTATCCGGCGGTATCTTCCTCGACATGACGATCCATGATTTCGATATGGTCCGCTATCTCTCCGGCGCAGAAGTTGAAGAAGTTTACGCTGAAGGTTCCGTAACGGTTGACCCGGCTATCGGTGAAGCAGGCGACATCGACACGGCTGTCATCACGCTGAAACTCGACAACGGCGCTACGGCTGTCATCGACAACTGCCGTGCAGCTTGCTACGGTTACGATCAGCGCGCTGAAGTCTTCGGCGACAAAGGCTGCGTTGCCATCTCCAACGACTCCGACTCCAATGCAGTTTACAGCTGCAAAGACGGCGTCATCGCTGAGAAACCGATGTTCTTCTTCCTCGAACGCTACATGATGGCTTATGCAAACGAAGTTAACGAATTCGTTGAAGCTGTTGTCAACGACACGCCGACCCCGGTTAACGCAAACGACGGCCTCGCTCCGGTTCTCATCGGCCTTGCTGCTACGAAGTCCGTTAAAGAGCATCGTCCGGTCAAGATTGAGGAGATCAAAAAAGAGTACAACCTCTAATTCCCTTTGACCCCCTGAATCAAGTCCCTTTCAATTCCCTGAATCCATCCGTTTGACGGATATTGAGATCCTCATCATGAGGATCTCTTTTTTTTGCGCAAAAATCCATGAATTTATGGTAAAATAATGTCAAGTAATGACACGATGAGGGAGATGATTCGATCACATGCTGCAATATTTTTTAGACAATCATTATACGTCTGCGTTCCAACGCGGTTATACGCCGACACTGGAGTACGTCTGTAATGTCGGACCTGACTCATCTCACATGCCGCGCACGATGCACGAGCACGATCATCTCGTCGAAATCCTGTTGCTCTACGGCGGCGCCGGCATTTACATGATTGACGCGAACCGGTATACGGCTCAACGGGGTGATATCATCCTCTATAACAGTCGTACCGTCCACGATGAATTCGGCGGCAACGGCAGCGATCTCTCCACGTACTGTATCGCCATCAGCGGGCTGCTTCTCCCCGGACTTCCGGAAGACACGATCCTGCCGAAAGGATATTCCCCTGTCCTGCCTGCCGGCAAGGATTTCGAAGATATCCTTACGTTATACCGGTTGATCGAAAATGCCTGCCATCAACCCGGAGGCGCCGAAACGGCCAATTACCTGGCCCGTGCCCTGGTCCTAAAAATCATCGCGCGGATCCGAACCAACGGCAAACCGCTCGAAGAACAGAAAGCCAGTCTCGCAACACTCATCAAAGCGTACCTCG
>CACXCC010000069.1 GCA_902766015.1 uncultured Veillonellaceae bacterium | reverse complement strand
TAAGGCAGAAGAAACATTGAATTTACCGTTTTATTGGGTCACTTTTAACCGGCCAAATGGGTCAAATTGAACCCGGCCTTGACACTCCTGTCCATATGCCGATAATTATTTTGCGTCCAAATAGATATTGTTATAATGGAATCCCGGTCCATGCATCTCATAGTTCATGTTACCGAGTTGTTTCGTAAACGTGCTGATATTGAGCGTCTTGCTCCCTGCATCTGCCATCGCGGACGGGTCGGGACCGATCTGACTGTCATTGAAATTCCAATCGGCAAAGGCATCAACCGAAGCGAGATAAGCATCTTTCGTCGGGATTAACGACCACACAACGCGATAAATTCCGGCTTTTTTCTGAATCTCCGCGGGGAAGAAATGGACCGTTACCGCCACATTGGCGATACCTGCCTGCAGTCCGGTGTTCGTGACATTACCGGCAAAGAAACCATTGACACGAACCGGTGTAAACGCTGAGTTCGTGTTCTTTTTCCCTCCCGGCAGCATGGATTTAATCTTGGCAACAACGCCGTGCGAAGCCTGCGGCGCATCCTCACTATTTGTCGTTTCAATGGCATCGACTTTGACCTCGTACTGATTCGGAATTTTACCGATGACGTCTTTACTGTCCATACGGATATAGTCAACGGATTCTTTTTCATCCAGTTTCAGACGATACTGCAATGTTTCACTGTCATTGGCAATCGTAGAGATCTGCGCAAGTTTTCCTTTTTTCTTGTCAGCGGGATCCAGGGTGCTCGTCGTGTCAAGCGACAACTTACTTTCCGCCCCCAGATTTTTACTGAACATCACAGCGCGAAGCTGTGCATTGGCCGGTGCATTCTGCTGATAATTGACAACAAACGCTCTCACGTCATTTTCCTGACCGAATACCATGATATAAAAAGGACGGTAAGATTGCGGGGTATCGTTGCTGGCATAATCAAAAGAGGCCAGATTTTTACCGACGTCAAAAATCTTACCGTTGAATTGGCTCTTCATTCCGATAATAGCAAGTGCTGCGTTTTCATCAGCGCATTTGCTTTTCAAGGCCATGACGAGGCTGTCCAGATCCTGATTAGTCTGGAACAGATCCGTCACGATAATATTGAGTTTTTTCGTATCCGTTTGCTCGACGACTTTCTGCAGACTTGTATCTTTCTGATCATAAAATGCCGTCTGATCCATCTGTAAAAATTCATTGCGATTCATGGTTTTCATGTCATCACCGAATTTGACATAATCGACAGTTTCCTTCTTCCATGTACTGGCAAGGGAGCGATCGACGTTTTTGACCGCTTCATCATAAATCGTGCCGCCCGGATAATTGACATAACCGTACATCGAAACGGTACCGTCCAGATAGACGCTTGCTTCTATCGCTTCACTTTTCTGAAAGTTATGTACATCCGGAGAATCCGCCGCCACATTACTTCTCGAACTGCCGCATCCTGCAGCGAGCATACTGAACGCGAGGAAACAAACAGCTAAAAACTTTGACTTCTTCACTCGATTCACCTCTCGTATATTTTTCTGTCTTATCCTGAACTCCATGACACAGTCTGCATAACAGCAAAAAAGGCAGATACCTATACCCCCTGAAACCGACATCTTCTTTGCTGTCCGTTCCAGTTGAATGGTTATCCGCCTGACTTACAACGTTTCGAATCGAACCTGTGTATAGTACTCTTTTAGGATACCACAGATGTCCCCCCCTGCAAGACATGCAGCCTTTTTGTGCAAACAAACTTGGATAAAATATATTTAAAACAAGATACATTACGATCGCGTTTTCTTCGATTCTCATATTGACATTGACGTCAAAAACCGTACGATCATTTTGACGTCAAAAGCGCCCGCTACCGTTTTCCGATAGCAGGCGCTTCGCTGTGTCTTATGCGGTTTTGTTGATTATAATCCGAATTCCTTAAAAAGCTGCTTGCGATAGGCAATGTCAACAAGGATACGATTAAGATCGTTGTCCCGGTTCTGGGCCTTTAACCGTCGAATTAAAGCTACTGTACGCCCTTCGCCTTCTTCACGGCCCTCTTTACGGCCTTCTACTATCCCTTCTTCTCTCGCATACGCAACATCCGAATTATAATCCATAATCGCCATCTGACGATTGATATACGCGTGACGCTCCGCGGGATTCATGAGGAATACTTTTGTTGCGTCATAAGCGTCTTTAATTGCTGCTTCACTCATCGCCAGTTCCTCCTTTTCCTGTTTACTGAGCTTATTCGAAAAATAAGCAATCCATCGTTCCATTTTGCTCATTTCACGGAACGGTTTCTTATCGCGGACAAATTTCGGGACCTCAAGAAAATGCAATTCCAAATCCCGGTTCAGACGATCACCTGTTTTCATATTATAGACGCTGTACATCGCATGCGGTTCATGTTGCGGCAGAAGCGAAAACGCAAGGATATTTAGTGTAATTGACGTACCCAGTTCCTTGTATTTCCGGCCGGACTTAAGCGCTCCGAGATAAAGCTGCGCCCAGTAATAAAGCGTTCTTCGCTGCATGTCATGATGATTGACAACTTGCACTTCAACGTCAACAAATTCCCCTGTGTCAAGTCGACAGGCAATGTCAAGCCGAGTGTGCTTCAATCCGTCGCCCTGCGGATTCTGCTCGGTCGGGCTGAACGTAATATCACGGATCGCATGCCCGAGATACGATTCCAGCACGGCATTCAGAAAATCGATCGTAATATTTTTCCGTTCCTCTCTGCCGAAAATAAACTTC
>CACXCC010000068.1 GCA_902766015.1 uncultured Veillonellaceae bacterium | reverse complement strand
TGCATTTAACCGATGGCAATTGATAGAGTACCAGCCATTAAAAGATGCCGTGCTCTCGGCATTGAACCGGCTGTGATCGGACGTTCGAAAGAATCCAAACGTCAGCCGCGCCGTACGAACCGTAAGGTTTCCGAATATGGCACGCAGCTGAAAGAAAAGCAGAAAGCGAAATTTATCTACGGTGTGCTTGAGAAGCAGTTCCGCGGATATTATGATAAAGCAAAGACGATGCAGGGTGTAACGGGTGAAAACCTCCTCGGACTCCTCGAACGTCGTCTTGACAATGTCGTTTTCCGTCTCGGCCTTGCTAACACGCGCCGTCAGGCTCGTCAGTTCGTTCGTCACGGTCATTTCACGGTTAACGGCAAACGTGTTGACATTCCGTCTGCTCTCGTTTCCGCCGGCGATGTTGTCGCTGTTGCTGAAAAGAGTCAGAGCAACGCATTCTTCAAAGAACTTAAGGAATCCAACAACGCTCTTTCCGCTCCGGCATGGCTTGAAGCCGACCAGGAGAATCTCAAGGGCACGGTAACTCGTTTCCCGAACCGCGATGAGATCGATGTTCCTGTTAACGAGCAGGCTATCGTCGAGTTGTACTCCAAATAATTAGGTCCTGTGCCGTTTGGCATCGTGTTATTGAGGAGGTTCATTCCAGATGATAGACATCGAGAAACCGAAAATTGAAATTGCGGAAATCAGCGAAGACAATCGTTATGGCAAGTTCATCTGCGAGCCGCTCGAACGCGGCTACGGCACGACGTTCGGCAACAGTTTACGCCGCATGCTCCTTTCCTCGTTGGAAGGTGCTGCGATCACTTCCATCCGGATCGACGGAGTTCTTCATGAATTCTCGACGATTCCGGGCGTGCGCGACGATGTGACGAATATCGTCCTGAATCTGAAGGAACTTTGTTTCAAGATGCAGGGTGATGAGCCGCACACGGTACGTATCGACATTGAAGGGGAAAAGGAAGTCACGGGAGCAGATGTCATCTGCGACTCTGAGATCGAAGTCCTGAACCCGGATCATCACATTGCTACCGTCAATGAAACGGGTAAGCTGAAGATGGAGATGATCGTCGAACGCGGCCGCGGCTATGTCCCGTCGGATAAAAACAAGAAACCGGACGATACGATAGGGGTTATTCCTATCGACTCCATTTTCTCCCCGGTTAAACGCGTCAACTACACGGTTCAGGATACGCGTGTCGGCAATGTCACCGACTATGACCGACTGATCCTTGAAGTTTGGACAGATGGTTCTTTGCGTCCGGAAGAGGCTGTCAGCAAAGCTGCCAGCATTCTCGTGATGCACCTGAAGCTGTTCCAGAATATGGACGGTCTGCCGGAGGAGAGAGAGGAAGAGGAGGCTTCTTTCCCGGAAGAGAAAGAGGATGATTCTTCCAAGGTACTCGACATGACGATTGAAGATCTCGATCTGTCAGTCCGTTCGTTCAACTGCCTGAAACGGGCGAACATCAACACGGTCGCTGACCTTGTTGACAAGACGGAAGATGACATGATGAAGGTCCGCAACCTCGGCCGTAAATCTCTTGAGGAAGTCAAGAAGAAGCTCGAGGAACTCGGTTTGTCTTTGAGAGAAAATAACGATTGATAAGGAAAGAGGGAAATCCATGAGCTACAGAAAATTAGGACGTAACTCCGGCGCCCGCAAGGCGCTGTTCACCAGCATTCTCACTTCCTTCTTCAGATATGGACGCATTGAGACCACGGAAGCAAAGGCTAAGGAAATCCGCAGCCTTGCTGACAAGCTGATCACGCTCGCAAAACGCGGCGACCTCAGCGCCCGTCGTCAGGCCATTGCTGCTCTGTCCGATGAAGATGTAGTAAGAAAGCTTTTCAGCGAGACCGCTGCAAAATACGCAGACCGCCAGGGCGGTTACACGCGTATTCTGAAGCTCGGTCAGCGTCGCGGCGACGCTGCTCCGATGGTAATCATCGAGCTCGTCTGAGTTTTACTATAAGAAATTGAAGAAGCTGCCATTTCGGCAGCTTCTTTTTGTTTACCAAAATGACACGTTGCGTTAACAATCGAAGCTTAGTATAATAGGGAACGTCAAGTTGGATACGTTATATAGGGAAGGAGCAGTGAGATGCAGGAACCGTTGATTGTGATGCAGGATGTCAGTCATGTTTTTCAGGCCGACGACGGAGTAGGAAAGGCGGCGCTCAGTCATGTGGATCTGACTGTCAAGAGGGGAGAGTTTGTCACCGTACTCGGACGAAACGGTTCGGGTAAGTCGACATTGGCGCGTCACTGCAATGCCCTCTTGCTTCCTACATCCGGTCATTGTGTTGTCGCCGGCATGGATACGCGGGAGGAAAAGGACCTTTGGAAAATCCGCAGTCATGTCGGCATGGTTTTTCAAAATCCCGATAATCAGCTTGTTGCAGCTGTTGTCGAGGATGATGTCGCATTCGGTCCGGAAAATCTCGGTGTACCTCCCCAGGAAATTCGCAGCCGTGTGCATGAATCGCTTGAGGCTGTCGGCATGGAGCATTTCCGTCATTGTGCGCCGCATCTGCTCTCGGGCGGTCAGAAGCAGCGCGTTGCAATTGCGGGAGCGCTTGCGATGCAGACGGAGTGTCTCGTACTCGATGAACCGACGGCGATGCTCGATCCGCAGGGTCGCGCAGAAGTGCTGAGAACGGTTTGCCGGCTGCATGAGGAACGAGGGTTGACGGTTGTTTATATCACGCATTTTATGGAGGAAGCAACTGTTGCTGACCGTATTGTTGTCATGGATCAGGGGCAGATCTGCCGCGCGGGGACGCCGAAGGAGATTTTCGGTGACGTCAAGTCCATGGATGAACTCGGCCTTTCCGTGCCGCTTGCGGCGCGTGTGGCGTTTGATCTGCGTCGAAAAGGCGTCAAACTGCCTGCGGGGATTTTGACGGATACGGATCTCGTTCAGGCATTGGAGGGATACCATGTCCATTGAAGTCAGTCATGTCAGTTATACGTATATGCCGGGAACGCCGCTTTCGCGTCAGGCACTCGACGATGTATCGGCGGTAATCCCCGAGGGAAGTGTTACGGCTGTTGCCGGTCATACGGGATCGGGAAAATCGACGTTTATCCAGCATTTGAACGGATTGCTGAAGCCGTATACAGGAAAGGTGTTCGTTGACGGAACGGATCTCGGAGACCGCAGTAAAAAGGGAAAACGGGCACTCGTACAGGCCAGACGCAAAGTCGGTATGGTCTTTCAATATCCGGAGCAGCAGCTTTTTGAGGAAACGGTCGCAAAAGATATCGCATTCGGACCGCGCAGTCTCGGGCTCGGGGAAAGTGAGATCGATGAGCGGGTCAAACGGGCGATGGATGCGGTCGGCCTTGCCTATGATGAATTTGCGGACAAACCGCCGTTTCGCTTGAGCGGCGGGCAGATGCGCCGCGTGGCGATTGCAGGCGTTTTGGCGCTGGAGCCGGCGTATCTTGTGCTCGATGAACCGACTGCGGGACTTGATCCGCGGAGCCGCGAGGAGTTGCTGCAGCAGATGATGCGGTTGCATCGAAAACAGCATACGGCAATTATTTTTGTGTCGCATCATATGGATGATATTCTGCGGCTGGCCGATACGATGCTGTTGTTCCGCGACGGAAAAATTGCCGCTAAAGGGGCGCCGCGTGAGGTATTCATGCAAACGGAACTTCTCAAAGAGTGCGGTCTGCGTCCGCCACGGATCATGGAGCTTTCGTCGGAGCTTTGCCGCGCCGGGTATCTGAGTCAAATGGTTTATACGGAAAAAGAACTCGTTGACGTGCTCGGAAGGAGGCTTCGCGATGCTCGGTAACATTACGGTCGGACAATATTTTCCGGGAAATTCTCTGTTGCACCGCCTCGATCCCCGGCTGAAGATTGTCCTGCTTTTTTTGATGCTCATTGAGGTGTTTTTGCTCGAAAAGCCGGCGGCGTACGCGTTTTTCACGGCTGTGACGGTTTTATTCGTCGTGATTTCGCGAGTGCCGTTGCGGACGTTTGTGCGGGCGTTAAAGCCGCTCTGGTGGATTGTGCTGTTTACGTTTGTCATTCATCTGCTCACGACACCGGGCAGGGAGATTTTTCATGCCGGGATTTTGACGATCTCGGAAGAAGGTCTGACGAAGGGCTGTCTCATCAGTCTGCGGTTGGTACTGCTTATCGTGCTCAGTTCGCTATTGACATTTACGACGAGCCCATTGAAACTCACGGACGGGATGGACGCGTTGCTCTCGCCCGGAAAGCGGTTCGGATTGCCCGCGCATGAACTCGCGATGATGATGACGATTGCGCTGCGGTTTATCCCGACGCTTATTGAGGAAACGGATACGATTATCAAGGCGCAGGAATCGCGCGGGGCGGATTTTACGACGGGAAATATGTTCGTACGGCTGAAAAATATGCTGCCGATTCTCGTGCCGCTGTTTTTGTCTTCGTTTCGGCGGGCGGATGAACTCGCGCTCGCGATGGAAGCGCGCTGTTACCGCGGCGGCGAAGGACGGACGCAGATGAAAGAATTGCGTTTTGCGACGTGGGACGGAGCGGCTGTTCTGCTGTTTTTGCTCTTTACGGTTGCAGCGTTTTTGCTGAATCATTACTTATAATTAGAAAGGATTGCCATGAAACCGGAACATAAAGAGATGATGAAGGCGCGGGCGCGCAATATTGTGTTGACCGTTGCGTATGACGGCACGGCGTATCATGGGTTTCAGCGTCAGACGCCGCCTGTTGTCGCCGTGCAGAATGTTCTCGAGGAAAAACTGCAGACGGTTTTCGGCGACAGCATCGAGCTTGCGGCGGCGGGAAGAACGGATGCGGGTGTCCACGCGTACGGACAAGTGGTCAATTTCTTTACGGACGGGACGATCCCGGTGAACCGTATCCTGCGTGCCGTCAACAGTCTGCTGCCGCCTGATATTGTCGTGACGGGAGCGCGCGAGGGAGACCGTGACTTTTCGGCGCGTCACAGTGCGAAGGCGAAGACGTATCTTTACCAAATCCAGCGCGGCGAGGTGCCGAATCCGTTTACGCAGCGGTTTGCGTGGTATATCCGTCAAAACCTTGACGTCAACGCGATGCGCGAGGCGCTGAAGCAGATCGAGGGGACACACGATTTTTCGGCGTTTCGCGCGAGCGGCGGGGCGCCGATGAGTCCCGTGCGCACGATGTACGAGGCGGAACTGACGGAAAAACCGGGCGACCTTCTTGGGATTCGCATTTACGGCAGCGGGTTTCTCTATCATATGGTCCGAAACATTGTCGGCACGATCGCCGATGTCGGGCGCGGGCGCTTTACACCGGCGGATTTTGCCGCGATTCTCGCGTCAAAAGACCGCACGCGCGCGAGTGCGACGGCTCCGGCCTGCGGACTCATTCTTGCAAGTGTCGAGTATTGATTGACATTTTGTTGCCATGTGATTCTTGACGGTCAATCCTGATGTCGGCTTCCGGACTCATTCCCGCGAGTGTCGAATATTGACGTTTGAGCGTAAGGCAATTGATAAAGGCCGCGAGATACGCCGAAGATTTACACGAGTTGGCATATCAGACAAATCGTGCTGCTGTCAGATGAGGACAAACGTACGAGGAAAGAAGAAATGCGAAATCTCCGCGGATTTTCCCGGTTTCCTGCCTGCATTGTGTGCGTCATATGCTTGCATGGCCTTGATAAATGCGGTAGAATAGGAAAGAATCCCGAAAACTGAAAGGGATTCATTTATCCATTTTTTGATGGTTACGATAGATATATAGGTGGTGTGAACATGAAATCAGGGTTGAACGTAGGTATCGACATCGGTTCGACGACAATCAAACTGGTCGTGATGAATCACGAAAAAGAGATTCTCTACAAGAACTATGCCCGTCATTTCTCGGAAATCGGGAATGCCCTACAGGAAAATCTGACGCATTTGAAATCCATCGTTGGTGACAAAAAATTCTCGTTCGCGCTGACCGGATCGGCCGGCATGGGCATTGCCCACCGTATCGGACTGCCGTTCGTGCAGGAAGTTATCGCCTGCGCGGCTGCGGTCAAACAGCTGATTCCGCAGACGGACACGGTCGTCGAACTCGGCGGCGAAGACGCGAAAATCACGTATTTCGGCAATGCGCCGGAACAGCGTATGAACGGTGTCTGCGCCGGCGGTACGGGTTCGTTTATCGACCATATGGCATCGCTCCTTTCGACGGATGCCAAAGGACTCAACGATCTTGCCGCACAGGGCAAACAGATCTACACGATCGCTTCGCGCTGCGGCGTTTTCGCGAAAACGGATATCCAGGCGCTCATGAACGACGGCGCGGACAAAGCGGATATCGCGCTTTCGATTTTTCAGGCTGTTGTCAACCAGACGATCGGCAACCTTGCTCAGGGTCGTCCGATCAGCGGACATGTCGCGTTCCTCGGCGGACCGCTTCATTTCCTGCCGGAACTGCGCAAACGGTTTGTCGAGACGCTGAAACTCGACAAAGAGCACATTGTTGACGTCAAAGACGGCAACTACTTCGTTGCGATGGGTGCGGCGCTTTCGGACGAGGCAAAAGAAATTGACGTCACGCATTTGACGGAAGGCATTCGCAAGGCAAAGGAAGCCGCCGCCAAAGAGACGCGTCAGGCTGACTTTACGCTGTTCAAGGATGAAGCCGATTATCAGGCATTCAAGGAACGTCACGACCGCGATCAGGTCAAAAAGGGTGACTTCAAAACCTATGAAGGCCCGGTCTATCTCGGTATTGACGCCGGTTCTACGACGACGAAAATCGCCGCAATCGGCAAAGACCGCGAGATTCTCTATACGTCATACGGCAGTAATCAGGGCTCGCCGCTCAAAACCGTCGTGCGCGAGCTGAAGGGATTCTACGAAGCACTCCCGGAAAAAGCATGGGTCGCCGGCACGACGACAACGGGATACGGCGAAGCAATCGTCAAAGCCGCGGTTCACGCAGACGGCGGCGAAGTCGAGACGTTTGCCCATCTGCGGGCGGCACAGGAATTCTGCCCGGATGTCACGTTCGTTCTTGACATCGGCGGTCAGGATATGAAATGTTTCTTCGTCAATAAAGGCAGTATCGGCAATATCACGCTGAATGAGGCATGCTCGGCCGGCTGCGGTTCGTTTATCCAGAACTTCGCCGAAGGCCTGCATATGACGCCGGGTGAGTTCGCCGCGAAAGCATTGACGTCAAAAGCACCGGTTGACCTCGGTACGCGCTGCACGGTTTTCATGAACTCGCGTGTCAAACAGGCGCAGAAAGAGGGCGCCGAAGTCGCGGACATTTCGGCCGGCATCGCGCTTTCCGTCATTAAAAACGCGCTCTTTAAAGTCATGCAGCTCAAAGATGTCAGTACGCTCGGCGAGCACGTCGTCGTACAGGGCGGCACGTTCTACAATGACGCCGTTCTTCGCTGCATGGAACTTTTGCTCGGACGTCACGTCATCCGACCGGATATCGCGGGACTCATGGGCGCTTACGGCGCGGCGATTCTCGCGCAGGAAGCCGGTCTCGAGCATTCGACGATGCTTTCGGCCGACGCACTCGACAAGTTCGAAGTCGCGACGAGTTCGTACCGTTGCAAAGGCTGCGGCAACAAATGTCTCATCACGATGCAGAAATTCTCGGACGGCGGCAAATACTTCACGGGCAACCGCTGTGAACGCGGCATCGGCGGTCATAAAGTGACTGACGAAGAAACGCCGAACATGTTCCGCTATAAATACGATCGCCTCTTTAAGCATTACAAGCCGCTGGCGGACGCACCGCGCGGCAAGATCGGCATCCCGCGTGTCCTGAACATGTACGAGGATTATCCGTTCTGGTTCACGTTCTTTACGCAGCTCGGCTACGAAGTTGTCATTTCGGGCAAGTCGAGTGCGAAAATGTACTATAAAGGTATGGCGACGGTACCGTCCGATTCGCTCTGCTACCCGGCAAAACTCGCGCACGGTCATGTCATGGACCTCATCGAAAAAGGCTGCACGAAGATTTTCTATCCGTGTGAGCCGTATAATATGAAGGATGACAAACATCCGTCGGAGAACCATTACAACTGCCCGATTGTCGCGTCCTATCCGGAAAATATCCGCGGCAACATGGACATCCTGCGCGAAAAGAACATCGCGTTCATCCAGCCGTTCCTGCCGATTTATGACGCGAAACGTATGAAAGAGCGCCTCATCGAAGAGATGAAGGGAACGGGCATCGGTAAATCCGAGATCCGCGCCGCTGTTGACGCGGGCTATTGCGAACTCGAACAGTATCGTCAGGACGTCCGCGATTACGGTGCAAAGATCATCGAGCGCATCGAAAAGACGGGCGAACAGGCCATTCTGCTCGCGGGTCGTCCGTATCATGTCGACCCGGAGATCAATCACGGCATTCCGGAAATGATCCAGTCCTATCATCTGCCGATCATTTCAGAAGATGCGGTTTACCATATGCCGGTGCGTCAAAAACTGATGCATGTCGTCAACCAGTGGAGCTATCATGCGCGTCTCTACCATGCGGCACAGTATGTCACGGAGCATCCGAACATTACAATGATCCAGTTCAGCTCGTTCGGCTGCGGCCTTGACGCTCTCACAACGGGTCAGGTTCAGGATATTTTGCAGGCGCACGAACGAATCTATACGATGATCAAGCTCGACGAAGTGTCAAACCTCGGCGCAGCCCGTATCCGCCTGCGTTCGCTTATCGCGGCTCTTGCGCGCCGCAAACCGGTTGTTTACCATGACATCGAGCCGATCGAGCGCCCGCATTTCACGGAAGAATGCAAGAAAACGCATACGATCCTTGCCCCGCAGATGTCGCCGGTTCATTTCGAACTGCTTCAGGCCGCATTGCGGAAATACGATTACAATGTCGTCATTCCGCCGATGCCGACGAAGAAATCCGTCGATCTCGGCCTGCGCTATGTCAATAACGATATGTGTTATCCGGCTATTGTCGTTATCGGTCAGCTCCTCGAAGCTCTGCGCTCCGGCAATTATGACCCGGATCACACGAGTATTGTCATGTTCCAGACCTGCGGAGCGTGCCGCGCGACGAACTATATGAGCGTTCTGCGTCAGGCACTCAAATACGCCGGTTTCGGTCAGGTTCCGGTCTTTGCCGCCCGCGGTCTGCCGTCCGAGACGGATTCGTTCAAACTCGATCGTCCGATGCTCGTTTCGGCGATCAAAGCCGTCGTTTTCGGCGACCTGCTCATGAACGTTCGCAACCGCATGATGCCGTACGAAACCGTCAAAGGCTCGGCACAGCTCCTCTACCGTGAGTGGATGGAGCGCGCGAAAGCGGCCGTAATCGACGGCGGATATAACATCTACCGCAAAACGATTCAGGACATGGTCCGCGCCTTTGACAAACTGCCGATTGACGAAACGCTTTGGAAACCGAAAGTCGGCATTGTCGGCGAAATTCTCGTCGAATATCATCCGACGGCAAATAATGACATGGAAAACGTCCTCATGCAGGAAGGCGCCGAAGTTGTTATGCCGGATCTCATCGACTTCTTCCTCTACGGCGCGTATGACTCCGTGTCGAAGCATAAACTCCTCGCCGGATCGTACAAAGACCAGCTCTTCGGCAAGATGTTCATTCAGTTTGTCGAATTCTACCGCCGTCCGATGCGCAAAGCGCTCGAAGCAAGTAAACACTTCCGCGCGCCGCAGTCGATTCAGAAGACGGCAGAACAGGCGTCACGTCACGTCAGCATCGGCAACATGGCCGGTGAGGGCTGGTTCCTCACGGGCGAGATGGTCAAACTCATCCACGAAGGCGTTCCGAATGTCGTCTGCCTCCAGCCGTTCGGCTGCCTGCCGAACCATATCACGGGTAAAGGCGTTCTCCACGAACTCCGCGAAAGTTATCCGGGTGCCAACATCACGGCGATCGACTGTGACGCAGGCGCCAGCGAAGTCAACCAGCTCAATCGACTGAAACTCATGCTTTCCGTCGCCCGCGACCGAGCACCGAAGCCCGTCGCCGAAGAAAAGACGGCAGAAGCCGGAACGTTTGAAGGAGAGCCGGCTGTTCAGCAGTAAATTCCTATATGAAGGAAGTCCGACGCCTCCTCGTTTATCAAAGACTGTGTATCCGTCAAGGGTACACAGTTTTTTTATTGACAGAAAAAGCCGCAATCGTTATGATGGAAGGGTAAGAAGGCTCTATTTTGTGGAATAGGAGACGATAATCGATGAAAGAGTACAAACCGTTCAAATCCGGAAAAGTCCGCGAAGTCTATGATGCCGGCGACAGCATCATCATGGTTGCCACGGACCGCATCTCGGCCTTTGACCACATCCTCAAAAATAAAATCACGCACAAAGGCGCCGTCCTGACCCAGATGTCCAAATTCTGGTTCGACTTCACGAAAGACATCGTACCGAATCACCTCATCACGACCGACAACAACGAAATGCCGGAATTCTTCCGTCAGCCGCAGTTCATCGGCAACAGCATGAAAGTCAAAAAACTCAACATGATCGCGATGGAATGCATGGTTCGCGGCTACATCACGGGAAGCGGCTGGGCAAGCTATCAGGAAAACGGCACGATTTGCGGCATCAAACTGCCGGCAGGCCTGCAGGAATCCGAAAAACTCCCGGAACCGATCTTCACGCCGAGCACGAAAGCCGAACTCGGTGACCATGACGAGAACGTTTCCGTCGAGCAGGGCGCTGTTGTCGTTGACAAAGTCTTCCCGGGTCACGGCCTCGAATACGTCGAAAAGATCCGCGACTACACGATCGCCATCTACAAAAAATGCGCCGAATACGCTCTGACGCGCGGCATCATCATTGCTGACACGAAATTCGAGTTCGGCCTCGATGAAAACGGCGAAATCGTCCTCGGCGACGAAGTCCTTACCCCGGACAGCTCGCGTTTCTGGCCGCTTGACAGCTACAAAGTCGGTCAGGGTCAGCCGGCATACGATAAACAGTTCGTTCGTAACTGGCTCAAAGCCAACCCGGACAGCGACTACAAACTGCCGCAGGATATCATCGACAAAACGATCGCCAAATACATCGAAGCTTATGAGAAACTGACGGGTAAACCGTTCGAGGCATAAGCCCCGTGTCCCTTTGCTGTTGACAGTCATCTTTTTTCCCGTTATTATGGATATGTAGGGCTTTAGCCCTGATTTCAGTTTTTTAGCGAATAACGGGAGATGATGAATCCATGAAGGTTGCAATTATCATGGGAAGCGATTCGGACCTGCCGATTCTGAAACCGGCGGTTGACGTACTCAAGCAGTTCGGCATTGAGCCGGTTGTCACGGTTGCTTCGGCACACCGCACGCCGGCACGGGTACGCGAATTTGTGCTGTCCGCAGAAGAAAAGGGGATCGGTGCGTTCATTATCGGTGCCGGTGCCGCTGCGCATCTTGCCGGTGTCGTTGCCAGCTATACGACTCTGCCGGTTATCGGTGTGCCGATTAATGCTACGCCGCTCGGCGGCATGGATGCCCTGCTGAGCACGGTTCAGATGCCTTCGGGTATCCCGGTCGCTACGATGGCTATCAACGGAGCCAAAAATGCAGCGGTTTACGCTGTCGAAATCTTCGCCGTTGCGGATGTCGGTCTGCGTCAGAAATTGGCGGACTATCGCCGCGAAATGGCTGAAGGCGTTGAGAAAAAAGCAGCCCGCGTTGAACAGCAGCTCTAATCTGCTGTCAGCGGACTGCTTTTTGCGTTATCTTTTTTGTGTGAATGGGAGAAAACAAAACAATTATGTTCGACAAGGAACCAAAGTGGAAAGAGGAATGCGGCGTCTACGGCGTTTATTCCCGGACGGAAGATGTTTCCGGTATGACGTATCTCGGTCTGTATGCACTCCAGCATCGCGGACAGGAAAGTGCCGGTATCGCCCTGACGGATGGCGCATGGATGGATGTCAAGCGTGATATGGGTCTCGTCAATGAGGTATTCCGTCATCAGGTACCGCATATGGAGAACCAGTATATCGCGATCGGTCATGTACGCTACTCGACCACGGGATCGAGCCTTTTCTGCAATACGCAGCCGCTGATTATCAATTATTCGGGCGGTAAAATCGCCATGGCGCATAACGGCAATTTGACGAATGCGGCAGAGCTGCACCATACACTTGAAGATCAGGGCAGCGTGTTCCAGACGTCAATTGACTCTGAGGTGATCATCAACCTCATTGCGCGTTCGCGTAAGCCGACGGTCGAGGAAAAAATCATCGAAAGCCTCAAACAGGTCAAAGGCTGCTATTGCCTCGCGATCATGACCGAGGATAAACTGATCGGTGCCCGTGACCCGCAGGGGTTCCGTCCGCTTTGCATCGGCAAAACCGAGGCCGGAAGCTGGATCCTGTCGTCTGAGACGTGCGGACTTGACGTCGTCGGCGCCGAATTCGTCCGTGACGTCAAACCGGGCGAAATGGTTGTCATTGACGACAACGGCCTCAAATCGTATCCGTTTGCAACGGAAGAGAAAAAAGCCGGCTGCATTTTCGAATATATCTATTTCGCTCGTCCGGATTCGATCATTGACGGTCAGAGCGTCCACGAAGCGCGTTTCCTCATGGGCCGTGAACTCGCGAAGGAAGCGGGATTTAAAGGCGATATCGTCATTTCCGTACCGGACTCCGGTACAACGGCGGCGACGGGGTACGCATATGAGGCTCACATTCCGTTTGTCGAAGGTCTCATCAAAAACCGCTATATCGGCCGTACGTTTATCCAGCCGACGCAGCAGATGCGTGATACAGCGGTCAAACTCAAACTCAACCCGGTCCGCTCCGTCATCGAAGGCAAATCCGTCATCATCGTTGACGACTCGATCGTCCGCGGCACGACGAGCGGCAAAATCGTCCAGATGCTCCGCAACGCCGGCGCCCGCGAAGTCCATATGTGCATCAGCAGCCCGCCGATCGGTTATCCGTGCTATTACGGTATTGACACGACG
>CACXCC010000067.1 GCA_902766015.1 uncultured Veillonellaceae bacterium | reverse complement strand
TTCGTGTTTCAACGAGATGCTTTTTATGTCATCCTAGGACAGAATCCAATACCCCATGGGGCTGATATTCTCATGGGGAGGATTCATAAATAAAACGTGGTTCCTTCGACAATTTTTTAAAAATTTTAATTTCACAATATATAAACATGCGTTCTGTTTAAAGGCATAAAAAAACTGCCACCGATTTTCTCGGTAGCAGTTTTTTCCGTGTTCCTTATATTAAAATGCCGTAAGTACCGTCACCAAATTAATGTCACTTCCGACCATCCCTGACACATCACCGTGCCGGTCGAAGATTACGCGACCGCAGAAATTCATTGATCTTCTCCGGACTCCAATCCGTCGCGTCAACGATGTCAGCAAGGGACTTCCCCTTTTTCCAAAGACGAAGAATCGTGTTTTTTGTTTCCTCGTTACGCCCTTCTGTGATTCCTTCAGCGCGTCCTTCTACTCTGCCTTCTTCTTTTGCATCGGCAATATCCGAATTATAATCCATAATCGCCATCTGGCGATTAATATACGCATGACGCTCCGCCGGATTCATGAGGAACACCTTGGTTGCGTCATAAGCATCTTTGATCGCTGCTTCACTCATCGCCAGTTCCTCCCTTTCCTTTCTGTTAAGCTTATTCGAAAAATAAGCAAGCCATCGCTCCATTTTTGACATCTCACGAAGCGGTTTTTGATCATGGGCAAATTTCAGAATTTCAAGGAAATGCAATTCCATATCCCGGTTCAACCGCTCGCCCGTTTCAATATTATAAATGCTGTACATCGCGTGAGGATCCGTCTGAGGCAGAACCGAAAACGCCAGCACATTAATCGTAATTGACGGTTTCAGTTTCTTATAATCCATTCCGGCCTGCAGTTTCCCTAAATAAAGCTGCGACCAATAGTATAGCGTTCGCCGCTCCATGTTTTTCTGATTGACAACCTGAACTTCGACGTCAACGAATTCGCCGGTATCCAATTCGCAGGCAACGTCAAGGCGGGTAAGCTTCAATCCCTCAGATGAAGGATTCTGCTCTGTCTGCGAAAATGTAATATCCCGAATCGCATGCCCGAGATACGGCTCCAACACCGCATTCAGGAAATCGATCGTAATATTTTTCCGTTCCTCTCTGCCGAAGATAAACTTCACCAGCACATCGTTCATGGGACTGTAGTTGTCAAAGCTGAGTTCCCGGTCGAACTGCTCTATGAGCGCCTGTTTTTCGTCCATAAAGTACCTCCGATCGGCCTTATGTTCATTATACCATTGGATAAAGGCCGAAACAATTAATTGACAAATTATACCTGTTAACAACCGATGCGCATGGTTTCCTGTTATGTCTATATTATACATAATTCGTATTTGTCCGTCAATAAAGAACATAATATATAATAGTTTTTCTTATATAGACATTTATTGATCTTCATAATTCTTACCGCAAGTTGACATCATATTACCGCCTTCACTCTTTAAAAAGAACAGGAGTTGAGCCTTATGACAAACTGTATAAATGAATACACTGCATATCTGTTTAGCTGTCAACTTGCAGATAATGCATTTGCCCCGGAAGGGCAAGAAGATCATTTGAAAAATCCCGGAAACTAAAAAATCCCCGCAAGTCCTTGCTTTTGACAGGATTTGCGGGGATTTGTGCTGTTATTCGAATTCAATCGTCGCCGGCGGTTTGCCCGTGCAGTCGTACATGACACGGTTGACGCCTTTAACTTCGTTGACGATGCGCGTCGTGACGCGGGAGAGCACATCCCACGGCAGCTGAGCGGATTCGGCCGTCATAAAGTCGCTCGTCATAACGGCGCGAAGCGCGATCGCGTAGTCGTACGTGCGTCCGTCGCCCATGACGCCGACGGAGCGCATATTCGTGAGCGCCGCGAAATACTGGCCGAGATTCTTGTCGGCGCCGGCTTTTTCGACTTCCTCGCGGTAGATCGCATCGGCGTCCTGCACGATCTTGATCTTATCTTCCGTGACTTCGCCGATGATGCGGATGCCGAGGCCCGGCCCCGGGAACGGCTGACGTTTGACGAGATATTCCGGAATGCCGAGCTCGCGGCCGACGGCGCGGACCTCATCTTTAAAGAGAAGGCGCAGCGGCTCGACGATTTCCTTGAAGTCAACGAAATCCGGCAGACCGCCGACGTTATGATGCGATTTAATGACCGCCGCTTTGCCGAGGCCGCTTTCGATGACGTCCGGGTAAATCGTGCCCTGAACGAGGAAATCAACTTTGCCGATCTCCTTTGCAACATCTTCGAACACGCGGATGAATTCCTCGCCGATAATCTTACGTTTGCGCTCCGGTTCCGTTACGCCCTTGAGCTTCGCGAGGAAGCGGTCTTTGGCGTTGATGCGGATGAAATTGACGTCATACGGGCCTTCCGGACCGAAAACCGCCTCGACCTGATCGCCTTCGTCTTTGCGCAGGAGACCGTGATCGACGAAAACGCAGGTCAGCTGTTTGCCGATCGCTTTTGACAGCAGAACGGCCGCAACGGACGAGTCAACGCCGCCCGAAAGGGCACAGAGCGCCTTGCCCGTGCCGATTTTCTCGCGCAGAGCTTCGATCGTCTCCTTGGCGAAGGAATCCATCTTCCAGTCACCCGTGCACCGGCAGACATCGTAAACGAAGTTGCGGAGCATTTCCTTGCCCTGAACGGTGTGCATGACTTCCGGATGGAACTGCGTTGCATAAAGGTTGTCCGACGTACGCTCCATCGCGGCAATCGGGCAGACCGGGGTCTTTGCCGTCACCGTAAAGCCCTCCGGAGCTTTTGCAATATAGTCCGTATGGCTCATCCAGCAGACCGTTTTTTCGTCAACGCCCCGAAACAGCTTCGAATCACGGCCCGTGATCGTGACTTCCGTCTTGCCGTATTCGCTCGTCGGCGCCGTCTCGACTTTGCCGCCGAGGATGTGCGCCATGAGCTGCGAGCCGTAGCAGATACCGAGAACCGGGATACCCATCTCAAAAAGCTCGCGCGGGCAGGTTTCTGCATCCGGCGTATAAACGCTGTTCGGGCCGCCCGTCAGGATGATGCCTTTCGGTGCCATCTCGCGGATTTTTTCAAGGCTCATCGTATTCGGATGAACTTCGCAATAGACGTGATCTTCGCGCACGCGGCGTGCGATCAGCTGATTATACTGGCCGCCGAAATCCAGGACCAGAATCATTTCTCTTGCCGGTTTTTTCAATTTACAGGTTCCTCCCTTAATGCATCGTGAACACTCTGGCTTTATTATAACATAGTTCAGCCCTTCATCCTAGTTTCTGTCGGGCAAAAGAAAAACGGGGCTGCTGCCCCGTTTTCGTTATGTTGCCGTATGGCTTCACCGCAGTGCGCTATTCTTCCGCATCAGCGGTATATTCGTCGATTGCCGCACGCAGAGCCGACGTGTCAAAACCGCGCCGGTAAAGTGACGCCGCCATCTTCTGTGTGTCGCCGTCCGCATGAAACTGCAGGCGCAGGACTTTCAGGCACGCTGCCTTCTCGCGCTCCCAAATATCTTCCGGCACGCAGCGTTTGACGAGATCCGCGGCAAAGCCGCGCTGCATGAGCTTGACCTCGATCTGACGCACGGAATTGCGGCTTTCGTTGTAGAGAAAGTCAAATTGACGCTGACAGGCATCCTCGTCATTCAGGTAATGTTTTTCTTCCAGCCGTTCGACGGCGGATACGATCTCTTCATCCTCGTAGCCTTTGCGGCGGAGCTTTTCCGTCAGCTTCCTTGTGCTGTATTCCTGACGCGCAAGGATGTCAACGGCTGACACGAGCGCCGTCTTTTTCGGTTTGCGGCGTTTCGGGTTTTCTTCGTCTCCCGCGCCGTCTTCCCGGTAATTACTCCACATCCTGTTTACCGCTCTCCGGCTGTTCATCGTCAAACTCGTCAAGATCCTCGACCGTCAGAAGCTTTGCGCGGATCTTTGCCTCGATCTCGGCGGCGAGTTCCGGCTGTTCCTGCAGGACTTTCTTGGCATTTTCCTTGCCCTGGCCGAGACGCTGACCCTCATACGAGAACCAGGCGCCGCTCTTGTCGACAATGTCAAGGTCAACGCCCATGTCAATGACGCTCGACAGGCGCGAAACGCCTTCGCCGTACATGATGTCAAACTCGGCCGTCTTAAACGGCGGCGCCACTTTGTTCTTGACGACTTTGATACGCGTACGGTTGCCGAGAACTTCCTGTCCCTGTTTGATCGTGTCAATCTTGCGGACATCGAGGCGTACGGACGAATAGAACTTCAGGGCGCGGCCGCCTGTCGTCGTTTCCGGATTACCGAACATAACGCCGACTTTTTCGCGGATCTGGTTGATGAAAATCGCGACGGTACGCGATTTGCTGATGATACCCGTCAGTTTACGCATCGCCTGGCTCATGAGACGCGCGTGCAAACCGACGTGCGAATCGCCCATTTCGCCCTCGATTTCGGCTTTCGGTACGAGAGCCGCAACCGAGTCGACGACGATCATGTCAATCGCGCCGCTGCGAACGAGTGCGTCAACGATGTCGAGCGCCTGCTCACCGGTATCCGGCTGGGAAATGAGCAGGTTGTCAATGTCAACGCCGAGGCGCTGGGCATAGACCGGATCAAGGGCATGCTCCGCGTCAATAAATGCCGCGATGCCGCCGGCTTTCTGGGCTTCGGCGATCATGTGCAGCGTGACTGTCGTTTTACCGGAAGATTCCGGACCGTAGACTTCAATGATACGTCCGCGCGGAACACCGCCGACTCCGAGTGCAATGTCAAGCGGCAGAATGCCGGTCGAAATGACTTCTACGTTCATATTTGCTTTCGCATCGCCGAGACGCATGATGGAGCCCTTGCCGAATTCTTTTTCGATCTGCTTCATGGCGCTCTCGAGCGCTTCCTGTTTATTCATGGCTTTATCTGCTGCCATAAGTCAACCTCCTGTTTGTCCGGGGGGCGCCGTGCGCCCGTGAAAATTTCCCGTGTCGGGATTGCGTCGTGTGTACCTTTATTTTACCATACATTCGTTCGTTACGCTACAAAAAAAGAAACCTTTGCCAAAAAAGGACAAAGGTTTCTTTGCAGAAGCTATAGTTACATGTAATCGGCCGAAGTCTTCTTGCGATCCTGCTTGAAGAAACCGAGTTTCGACGCGACCCACTCCGTAAAGACGAAGAATACCGGGATGAAGAAAATACCCAGACTCGTCGCGAACAGCATGCCGCCGACAACGGCGACGCCCATGCCGTTACGGGCCGCGGCGCCTGCGCCCGTCGCAACGGCGAGAGGCAGACAGCCGATGATGAACGCAAATGACGTCATGAGGATCGGACGGAGTCGAAGTCCGGCAGCCTGAATGGCCGCTTTGACCGGATCCATACCGCGGTCGACACGGATCTTCGCGAATTCAACGATGAGGATCGCGTTCTTCGCGGCAAGACCGATGATCATGATCATACCGATCTGCATATAGATACTGTTCTGAAGGCCGGCATTCGGATGACCGAACATCGCCTCAATGATCGAAAGTCCGTACTCACTGACCAGTGCACCGAATACGCCGGTCGGAACCGTCAGGAGAACGGCATACGGGACGCTCCAGCTCTCGTAAAGAGCTGCGAGACAGAGGAAAACGAAGAGCAGGGAAAGCGCGAAAACCTTGAGCGTCGAACTTGACGCCTTGCTTTCTTCGCGGCTCTGACCGGACCATTCGATACCGAACCCGGTCGGGGCAACTTCGTGTACGACTTCCTGAATCGCCTGCATAGCCTGACCGGAACTGTATCCCTCGCCGGCGTTACCCTGAATCGTGACGGCACGCGTACCGTTGAAACGGGAAATCTGCGTCGGACCTGTGCTGAGTTTCGGTTTCAGGAGTGTATCGAGCGGTACCATCGTACCGGAACTGCTGCGGACAAACATGAATTTCGTCGAGTTGACGTCACTGCGGTACGCCGTGTCAGCCTGAAGCATGACCTTATAGGAGCGGCCGAACTGGTTGAAGTCGTTGACCTGCATGCCGCCGTAGTTGACCTGCAGAGCGGAAAATACGTCAGACAGCTGAACGCCGAGTTTCTTGACCTTTTCACGGTCGATCTCGTAATCGTAGATCGGCGAGTTGATCGCATACGTCGTGCGGACACCGGAAAGTTCCGGGCGCTGGTTTGCCGCCGCAACGATCTGCTGCGTAATTTCGTTGAGCTCCTCATCCGTATGACCGGACATATCCTGAAGCTGCATGGTCCAGCCGCCGACCATACCGAGACCCGGGAGAGCCGGCGGGTTAAACGCGATAACCGTTGCTTCCGGCGCCAGCTTTGCGCCGAGTCCGAAAATCGTCTTGACGGCATTATCGACGGACATATCGTCTCCCGGACGTTTTGACCAGTCTTCCATACCGACGACGAGCATTGCACCGTTTGACTTCGCACCGAAGGACAACGGGTCAAATCCGTTGATTGACATCGAGGACTTGATCCCCGGAATACTCTGATGGACGGCCACCTGCAGTTTATCGAGTGTTTTCTGCGTCTGGTTGGCCGATGTACCTTCCGGCAGGCTGATTGACGTGATCGCATAGCCCTGGTCTTCCGACGGGACAAAGGTTGACGGCAATTTCGTATAAACAACGCCGGCAAGGATACAGATGACGAGCATCAACAAAAGCGCGATACGCGTATGGCGGATGAAACGTCCGACAACGCCCTGATAACTGCGCGTTGTGCGCTCAAACCAGTTATTGAAACGATCGAAGAAACGGTCGAGTACGTTTTTCTTCCGATCTTCCGAACGCGGTTTCAGGATCATGGCGCAGAGAGCCGGCGTCAATGTCAACGCGACAAATGCCGAAAGCGCCATCGAAATCGCAATCGTCAAAGCGAACTGACGGTACAGAATACCCGTCATGCCGCCGAGGAAAGCAACCGGGATAAAGACGGATGCAAGAACGAACGCGATCGCGACAACCGGGCCCTGAACCTCGTCCATGGCGCGTTCCGTCGCGTCGACGGAGTTAAGACCTTCCTGCAAATGACGCTCAACATTCTCGATAACGACGATCGCGTCGTCGACGACGAGGCCGATGGCGAGAACCATGGCGAACAGCGTCAACGTATTGATCGAGAAGTCAAGAACGATAAACGCCGCGAGCGTACCGATCAGGGAGACCGGAACAGCGAGCAGCGGGATGATCGTCGCACGCCAGCTCTGCAGGAAAATGTAGATAACGAGCACAACGAGGGCGAGTGCTTCGAAGAACGTCTGGAGTACTTCCTCAATAGATGCGGAGATATAATCCGTGCTGTCGAATACCGTATCCATCTGAAGCCCCGGCGGGAAGTCTTTCTGGGCTTCCTCAAGAACTTTACGGACGCCGCCGACCGTCTGAACGGCGTTAGCGTCTGACGTCATCTGGATACCGAAGGCAACAGCCGGATAACCGTTGAATTTCGAGATAATACTGTTGGATTTCTGACCCGTTTCGATGCGGGCAACATCTTTCAGGTAAACGAACGAGCCGTCACTGCCTGTCTTCAGGATGATATTACCGAATTCTTCCGGCGTAATCAGACGGCCGGCAACCTTACCGGTAATCTGTTTTTCCTGGTCGTTATTAACCGGCATGGCGCCGATTGTTCCGGCCGGAGCCTGGATATTCTGCTCCTGAATCGCCTGCGTGACGTCAGCGACCGTCAAACCGAGCTCCGCGAGTTTATCCGGATTGAGCCAGATACGCATCGAATAATCGGAACCGAAAACCTGAATATCACCGACGCCGCTGACACGTTTCAGCTTATCGATGAAGTAAACCGTCGCGTAGTTCTTCATGAACGTGCGGTCATACGTACCGTCCGGGGAATACAGAGCGACGAGGTAAGCCATATCGTTCGACGATTTACGCGTCGTGACACCGACTGTTTTGACGTCAGTCGGCAGGCTTGCATTGGCAACGGCAACGTTGTTCTGAACTTTGACGGAGTCCATATCGCCGTCGGTGCCGGATTCAAAGACAACAGACAAACGATACATACCGTTATCGTCCGAGTTCGAAGACATGTAGTCCATGCCCTGCGTACCGTTGACCTGCTCCTCAATAATCTGGGCAACGGTTTCGTTGACGACTTCGGCGTTTGCGCCGGTATACGTCGTCGCAACACTGATTGTCGGCGGCGAAATCTGCGGGTACTGCGCAATCGGCAGCTGAGTCCCCGCCAAAACACCGGCAATCACGATAATCAGCGAAATAACAATCGCGAATATCGGGCGGTGGATAAAGAACTTAGACAAGATACCGCCCCCTTACGATTTGGATGAGGATGCGCTCTCCTCTGCCGAAAGGTTCGTATCGAACATCGACGAATCCGGATCGAGCGAGAAGCCCATCTCCTCCGGCGTAACCATCGTTACGGAGAGATCCCTGCCTTCCTGCAGGTTCGAAAGTCCTTCAACGATGACCGTATCTGCTACGGACAAGCCGTCCTTGATGATATAGTAACTGCCGACCTGATCGCCGAGCGTTACCGTACGTGCCGCGGATTTGCCGTCGGCACCGACAACCATGACAAAGGATTTACCGAGAAGCTGCTGAACCGCACGCTGCGGAACGAGGATAGCGTTCGGCACAACTTCGCCCGTGATCTTGACGCGCGCAAACATGCCCGGCAGCAGCAGATGCTGCGGATTGTCAAAAATCGCCTTGATCGTGAGGCTGCCCGTTTTATCCGTCAATGCACGGTCTGCTTCGGCGATACGTCCGGTGAGCGGATAAACCGTGCCGTCCGAAAGGGTAATCGACACATCCATCGGATGGCTCGTGCCCTTGCTCATGTTCTGGAGATTCATGACTTTGAGATAGTCCGTCTCGGAAATGCTGAACTGGACGTAAACCGGATCTGTGTTGCCGATCGTGACGAGATTCGTATTGCCGGCAGCGGCAAACGTACCGACGGCGACGTCATCGAGTGCGAGCTGACCCGAAAGCGGCGCATAAATCATCGTATCGTCGAGATCCTGACGGGCTTTCTGGAGCTGAGCCGCGTTAGCAGCCGCAACGGCCTGATAAGCCTCGACATTTGACTGCTGCGTCGTGACAACCTGCTCCGCGATCGCATTCGCTTCAAGGAGCTGCTGATCACGATAGAGATCGGTCTCGGCATTGTTGAGCGTAGCCTGAGCCTGTGCAAGCGTTGCCTGCGCGGAAAGCACGGCCGATTCATACTGACGCGAGTCAATCTTGTACAGCGGTTGACCTGCCTGAACGAACTGGCCGCCTTTGACATACTTCTCAACGACATTGCCGGAAACCTTGGACTGAACTTTGACTTCGTTGAGTCCCATAACCTGACCGGCATACTCGGTAGCGATCGGCGTATCCTGCTGGATCACCTGCATCGCCTTGACCTGGGCAGCGTTGCTTTTCTGGCCCTGCTGCTGATTTCCGCAGCCCGCCGCGAGCGCTCCCAGGGTCAGAACTGCCGCTAAAATCAGCGCCAGTCCCTTTTTGTTCTTGGCAAAAAACAAGAAGATACCCTCCTTTTCTCCAGCAGAAGACCGCGTCTGATCTGCCGTACCCTTGAATCATTCTACATGCAAAAATTGGTAAACAAAAGTTTACTATTGATGACATTTATACTATATGATATCCTATAAAAAGTCAAGGATTGACATAGGAGATGCCACCCTATTGACATAATACCATAGAAACGCGATAAAAAAATTAAAAATAAATGGGAAATGTCCCGGAAAGGAGCCGTACATGACGCAAGCGCAGGAAGATACCCTCTCCGCCCAATTTCTGGAAAACCTCTGCCTGATTCACAATTACCTGAACCGGCGCACACAGCTGCCGATCCCCGTCAGCCAGTTTTCCGTCCTCGTCCTGCTCGATGAGGACGGCCCTCTGCCGATCACATCGATCGCCCAGCACCTCATGATCTCCAAGCAGCAGATGACCAAAGTCATCAACCGCATGTCCGTGCAGGAACTCATCAAAAAAACGCCGGATCCCGAAGATCATCGCCGTACGCTGATTTCCGTTCTGCCGAAGGGACGCGAATTGCTTGACGACCAGACTGACGTCATCCGCAGTATTTTCCTCGAAGATGTCAAACGCTTAAAGAAAAACGACCGGGAGGAACTCACCCGGTCGCTGACAAGTCTGAACCGTCTGCTCTCACAAAGCGTTTTTCTGGAAAAGCCGCTCAGTCGAGAGTAATGACGTCAAGATCATCCGGCACGAAAACATTGCCGTGGTAATACTGTTTCGCTTCCTCGCTGTAGTCATGCTTACGCGTTGCAAGGTGCTTATCTTCCGTATGATAGAGTACGAGGTTTTTCGCCTGCAGCTGCTCGGCAAGTTCGCTTGCTTCTTTGACCGTGCTGTGATTTTTCTCGTACGGCTTGAACACATCGCGGTCGCGGTACTGACAGAATGCCTCAGCAAGCAGCCAATCGGCGTTTTCCGCATAGGAGCGGTCGTGTTCGTTGTACGGTTCATCGCCGAGACAGGTAAACTTCATGCCGTCCGGGAACTTCAGCATATAGCCGAACTGCTTGGCCTTCGTCGAGAGAATGTCAAACGCCGTCAGATCAAAATGCGGCAGGCTGACCGTTTCACCGTCTTTCATTTCATGGATAACGATATCCGTACCGACGCGTGCAAAGTCTTTCTTCTTTAACGTCATCTTCGTCATCGTGAGGAGCATATCCTTAACGACATCATGACAGTAGATATGGAACGTGCCCGTATATTTGCCTTTGTTCATGAGGTCTGCGACTTTGCGCATGACCCAGATAACGCCGAGGACATGATCCGTATGACCGTGCGTAACAAACATATGATGGCAGTCACCGTAGTTGAACTTCGTCTGCTCAAGGCGCTGCAGGATACCGTTGCCGCCGCCCGCATCCGTCAAAAAGAGACTGCCGTCTTCCATTTTCAGGAAGAAGCAGGTATTAAAGCAATGGGTCGCCATAGCAAAGCCGGTTCCCAGGATCGTCAGAGTTCTCATAAAACATACTCCTCTCTCGTCTTAACATACACTTTCATCATACGCCGATACGCAAACAAAAACAAGATGCCGATGAACGGCATCTTGTTTTTGTATTCTGCTGATATTACGTCAGTTTCAATTCAATTATCACTGCCCCAGACGAAGGAGCGCTTCGCGGGCTGCGTGCTGCTCTGCTTCTTTTTTGCTGTGTCCCGTCCCGGTTCCGAGGATCTTACCGGTTACATTGACCTGAACCGTAAATACCTTGGCGTGATCGGGGCCAGACTCACGGATTTTTTCATACGTGATACTCTGGTTTTCCCGGCAGTAAACTTTTTCCTGCAGAATCGTTTTGTAATCCTTGAGTGCCGCGCCTTCCGAAACAGCCGCAAACTCCGGCTGCAGTTGACGCAGGACGTAATCCCGGGCCGTTTCCCATCCTTGATCGAGATAAACGGCGCCGATAACGGCTTCAAACGTATCCTCCAGATTTGTCGTGCGCGTACGCCCGCCGCCGAGTTCCTCGCCGTGGCCGAGCAGCAGGTAATCCCCGAGATGAAGATTCCCTGCGAGGCGCGCAAGTGTCGCCGAGCAAACAATGCCGGCGCGTGTTTTCGTCAGTTGACCTTCCGGCATTTCCGGAAAGTGCTGAAACAGATAGGTACTCGCAGCCAGTTCAAGGACTGCGTCTCCCAGAAACTCCAGACGTTCATTATGGAGTGTATGCCGATTGGCTTCATTGGCATATGACGTATGGGTCAGCGCCTGTTGAAGCAGGTGAATATTCCTGAACTTCACGCCGAGGTCTGCTGCCAGCGTCAAAAGCTGATGCTTCCTGTCCTCCGATAATTCCTGCATAAACGCCTTTGTCCCTCTTTCCCGACTCATTCTGCAAACTTCTTGACAACGAGGCAGGCATTATGGCCGCCGAAACCGAACGAGTTCGAAATAGCGGCGCGGACTTTTTTCGCCTTGGCTTTATTCGGTACATAGTCAAGTTCCATACCGTCATCCGGCGTTTCGTAGTTGATCGTCGGAGGAAGCATGTCATTGACAACCGCGAGCGTCGTTGCAATGCATTCGACGCCGCCGCCAGCACCGAGCAGATGGCCCGTCATTGACTTGATCGAGGAAACGGAAACATCTTTGGCAGCGTCACCCCAGACCTGCTTGATTGCTTCCGTCTCACCGAGGTCGTTGAGATGCGTCGACGTACCGTGTGCGTTGACATAATCGACGTCAGCCGCTTTCAGGCCGGCATCGTCAATGGCGAGCTGCATGCATTTTGCCTGATATTCGCCGTGCGGAGCCGGACTCGTGATATGGAATGCATCGGCATTGGCGCCGTAACCGGCTACTTCGGCATAAATATGTGCGCCGCGTGCCTGTGCATGTTCAAGGCTTTCGAGAACGACAATACCTGCGCCTTCGCCCATGACAAAACCGGAACGGTTCTTGTCAAACGGGCGGGAAGCGTGCTGCGGATCATCGTTATGATCCATGCAGAGTGCTTTCATCGCGGAGAAACCGGCAACGGCAGCCTGAGAAATTGACGCTTCCGTACCGCCGGCAACCATCATGTCAGCTTCGCCGAACTGAATGGCGCGGAACGCACTGCCGATGCAGTCCGTACCCGTTGCACAAGCCGTAACGATGCAGGCCGAAGGACCATGTAGTTTCAGGTCAATGGCAACATGGCCGGCAGCCATATTGGCGATCATCATCGGGATAAAGAACGGGTTGATACGGGACGGACCTTTCGCAAACAGTTTTTCGTACTGCTGATGCATCGTTTCGATGCCGCCGATTCCGGCACCGATGTACGTTCCGATGCGGTCATGATTTTCTTTGTCAAGGTCAACGCCGGCGTCAGCGATTGCCATGCGAGCCGCCGCAACGGCGAACTGCGCATAACGATCCATATGACGCGCTTCTTTCCGGTCAATGCCGTAATCTGCCGGGACAAAGTCCTTGACTTCACCGGCGATCTGCGCACTATAATCCGTCGCGTCAAAACGGGTGATTTTATCGATACCGTTACGGCCTTCCATGAGGCCTTCCCAAAATGCCTCTTTGCCGATGCCGATCGGCGTAATCGCGCCGAGGCCGGTAATAACTACACGTTTTTTCAAAACGAATGACTCCTCTCAAATTATCTCTTCGGACCTTTATTCTGCAACGGCGGCTTCTGCCTTCAGCCGTTTAAAAATCTCGTGTACAGGCAGGATCTCCGGGATCTTCGGGAGATTTGCTCCCGTAAAGACAAGTCCTGTCTCGACGTCACCCTGCTGGGCGCGGATCAGTGCACGGATAATGCAGAAATTGTGCCTACACGCTTTCAGGCAGGCATCACAGGTTTTCGGCGGTACGGGACCTTCGAGAACCTTGGCCGAAAACGGCGTGCGAACAGCCCTTCCCGGCAGTCCGACCGGGCTGTGAATGACAACAACGTCATCCGGGCTGGATTTCAGGTAATATTCTTTTAATGCCGGTGCACTGTTGGCCTCACAGCTTGCCGCGAAACGCGACCCCATCTGTACGCCGTTTGCACCGAGTTTTATCAAATCAACGATATCCTGGCCGTTCAGGGCACCGCCGGCTGCAATAACCGGCAGTTTGACGGCAGCACGGATTCCCGGGATAAGGCTTTTAATTGACTTATCGGTTCCGAGATGTCCTCCGGCTTCCGTTCCTTCTACGACAATTGCCGTAGCGCCAAGACGCTCCGATATTTTTGCCAATTTAACAGACGATACGATCGGAACAATCGGTGTACCCGATTCCCTGCCCATACCGAACATGTCACGGGAGAAACCAGCCCCGGCAACGACGAGGTCAATACCCGCGTCGATGGCGGTCCGAACGATGCCTGCAAAGTCACGCGCTGCTACCATGATGTTGATACCGATAATACCGGACGTCAAAGAACGTGCCAGCTTGATCTCGTAACGCAGCTCGTCATGGGACATGCCGGAAGCCGCAATGAGCCCGATACCGCCCTCATTAGCCACGGCTGCAGCTAATCTGGCCGTTGACAAACGAATCGCCATGCCGCCCTGTACGATAGGAACTTTGGCGATCTTCGTGCCAATTCTCAGCTCTGGAAGCTTCATCTTACTCCTCCATTTCGCTTAAACCTTTAGAAAATCCCGCGAAACAAGTTCACGGGATTTCAAAGGTAAGACGTTCAACTTATTTGTGCTGGTCAATGTAGGTAACTACATCCTGAACCGTTTTAATCTTCTCAGCAGCCTCGTCCGGGATTTCAATATTGAATTCCTCTTCGAAAGCCATGATCAGTTCAACGATGTCCAGGGAGTCAGCACCTAAATCATCAATGAAGGTCGAATCGATGGAAACTTCGTCCGGCTCAACGCCCAACTGTTCAACAACGATATCTCTTACTTTTTCAAAAGTCGACATGAATGATTCACCTCCTTAAAAAAACCTTTATTATAGTTATATCACATAACCATGCCGCCGTCTACATGGATGACCTGGCCTGTAATATAAGATGAGCAATCCGTTGCAAGGAAAAGTGCCGCCGTTGCAACCTGTTCCGGTTTTCCCAGTTTTTTCATCGGGATTCCGGCGAGCGTTGCTTCTCTGACTTTGTCCGGCAGGGATGCTGTCATATCCGTTTCGATGAAGCCCGGTGCAATGGCATTGACCGTAATGCCGCGTGCTGCAAGCTCTTTTGCTGCGGATTTCGTGAAACCGATGACTCCTGCTTTGGCCGCCGCATAGTTCGTCTGGCCGGCATTGCCGATAAGTCCGACTACAGACGCCATGTTGATGATATGACCGCTGCGTTTTTTCATCATGAGCTTGGCAACGGTCTTCGTGCAGTGGAACACGCCTTTGAGGTTCGTATTGATGACTGCATCGAAGTCGTCTTCCTTCATGCGCATCAAAAGTCCGTCGCGCGTAATGCCGGCATTGTTGACGAGAATGTCAATCGTACCGAACGCATCCGTGACCGTCTGCACCATCTTTTCGACGGCGTCAGCGTCAGCGACATTGGCCTGAACAAGAAGAGCCTCGCCGCCGGCAGCTTCGATCGCTGCTTTCGTTTCTTCTGCGGCTTTGACATTACCGGCGTAGTTAATCGCGACTTTTGCTCCCTGCGCTGCAAAGAGTTCGGCAATCGCACGGCCGATACCGCGCGAACCGCCTGTCACAAGGGCGACCTTTCCGTCTAAAAGCATATTAGCGAACCTCCTTCAAATAGTCAAGCGTTTTTTCCAAACTTTCCAGATTTTCAACATTCAGGCTCTTGATCGAACGATCGATGCGGCGGTTGAAACCGCAGAGCGTTTTACCCGGTCCGACTTCGACCATCGCGTCAGCGCCGAATGACGTCATCGCCTTGACACAGGCAATCCACTGAACCGGATGATCGGCCTGTTTGACGAGGTTTTCTTTGATTTCCGCGGCCTGCGTTTCGAGTTTACCCGTATAGTTCGCGACAACCGGGAATTTCGCATCACGAATCGTCACGCGGTCGAGTTCGGCAGCGAGTTTTTCTGCTGCCGGAGCCATCAGCGTGCTGTGGAACGGTGCGGAAACCGGCAGAATGACAGCGCGTTTTGCGCCGGCTGCTTTAAGCGTTTCCACGGCTGCTTCGACACCTTTTGTCGTGCCGGCGATAACCGTCTGCCCCGGGCAATTGAAATTGACCGGCTGAACTTCGCCCTGCGCTTTTGTCGCGTCAGCACAGGCTTCGGCGATGACGTCATCGGCAAGGCCGATAATCGCGGCCATGCCGCCTTCGCCGACCGGAACGGCTTCCTGCATATACTGACCGCGTTTATGTACGAGCACAACGGCTTCCTGGAAGTCAAGTACGCCCGCCGAGACAAGTGCCGAATATTCACCGAGGCTGTGTCCGCCGGCAATATCCGGTTCAATGCCGTGTTCTTTGAGTACGGCTGCCGCGATGACACTCATCGTCAGGATAGCCGGCTGCGTATTTGCCGTCAGCATCAGGTCATCTGCCGGCCCTTCAAAACACATTTCGCGGATCGAATAACCGAGCGCTTCATCTGCCTCGCGGAAAAGCTGCTTCGCCACGTCATAACGGTCAAAGAAATCCTTGCCCATACCGACTTTCTGCGCGCCCTGTCCCGGGAATCCGAATGCTAATTTATTCATACGCCGACCTCCTGTCTAATACCTCTGACATTGTACCAATATTCATGGAATTGTTTCAGTACCCTTTCGCACACACGAAAAGGTACTGCTGATTGACTGATCTGTTGACTTACCGGCAGTTCGACGAAGCTGCGTCAAACGCGCCCGGCAGGCCGTTTACGATATCTTCGATAATCGTCTTAACCGGCTTGATGTCATTGAGCATGCCGGAAATTTCACCGATCATGACGGAACCGTTCTCGACATCGCCTTCGTGCGTTGCACGATGTAAACTGCCGACACCGAGCTGCTCGAGTTCTTCAGCCGATGCACCGTTTTCTTCCATTTCCTGATAACGACGCGTCAAATGATTGCGCAGAACACGGGCCGGGTGACCGAGACTGCGTCCCGTAACAACCGTCGAACGATCCTTCGCTTTAAGAACCATCTGTTTGTAATTCGGATGCGCGATGCATTCCTCGCTCATGACAAAACGGGAACCCATCTGAACCGCCTGTGCACCGAGGGCAAACGCCGCAGCCATGCCGCGGGAATCCGCAATACCGCCGGCTCCGATAACCGGAACGTCAACAGCGTCAACGACCTGCGGAATAAGCGCCATCGTCGTAATTTCGCCGATATGGCCGCCCGATTCCGTTCCTTCGGCAATGACAGCATCGGCACCGCAGCGTACGAGACGCTTGGCAAGTGCAACCGATGCAACGACCGGGATAACTTTCGAGCCGATTTCTTTCAAAGCCGGTACATATTCGCCCGGATTGCCCGCACCTGTCGTAACGACCGGTACACGCTCCTCGAGGACAACCTGCATGACTTCTTTGACAAACGGGCTCATAAGCATGACATTGACACCGAACGGCTTGTCCGTCCATGCCTTTGCCTTCTGGATTTCCTTGCGAAGAATTTCCGGCGGCATATGTCCGGCACCGATGATGCCGAGACCGCCCGCATTCGAAACTGCCGAAGCGAGTTCTGCCGTACCGATCCAGGCCATACCGCCCTGGAAAATCGGATACTTGATATTCAATAGGTTACAAATTGCATTGTGCTCAAACATTCCATTGTCCTCCTCAGCCGTGATGATGCCGCATTGTTACACCGCATCACCAATTTATCCTGGCTGCGGTCCCTGCTAAAAATCCCTTTAAACCGTGACGGAAATCAAAGCTTCTCCTTCTGCTCTTCCTCCGTCAGAATTTCCTCCCGGATCAATGTATCACGAATATGCGATAAAACATCGTTCCTGACGTATTCATTGGCAAACCCGATGGCGCTGCAGATTGATTTGGCATTTGACGAGCCGTGACTGATGATACAGCAGCCGTTGACGCCCAAAAGCGGCGCTCCGCCGTATTCGGTTACGTCAATGCGTTTTCCCAAACGTTTCATCGACGGCATCAAAAGCAATGCACCGATCTTGGCCAGAATGCCTCCCTCTTTGATCGCTTCACGAACGAGTTTCAGAAGCGTCTTTGCCAGGCCCTCTGCAAATTTTAGCACAACATTGCCAACAAATCCATCACAAATGACAACGTCGAACGTGCCCTTCGGCACGTCACGTCCCTCGGCGTTGCCGCAAAAATTAATCGTGCTCATCCGTTTCAGCAACGGGTACGTTTCCCTGACCTGCTCGTTGCCTTTTGTCTCCTCTTCCCCGATATTCAGGAGACCGACACGCGGATTTTTGACACCGAAAACCTGCTCGGCGTAAATCGAGCCCATAAGCGCACTCTGAATGAGGTGCTTCGGCTTCGAGTCAACATTTGCCCCCGAATCGAGGAGCAGCGTCACGCCGTTCGGCGTCGGCATCGGTGTCGCGATTGCGGGACGCGCGATTCCCTTGATGCGGCGCAGGATTAACTGAGCCGCCGTAACGGCCGCGCCCGTACTTCCCGCGGAAAGTACCGCGTCACATTCGCCGTCTTTGACCATACGAGTGGCTACGACGACAGACGAATCTTTTTTGGTTCGAACGGCATCGGCGGGATGTTCTCCCATGTCGATGACTTCCGTTGTATGATGTATCGTTATGCCGAGGTTTTCCCAGCCGGATTCCCGACGGAGCACCTCGCGGATTTTCGGTTCATCCCCGACGAGTACAATGTCGCAATGAAACTTTTTTGCGGCCTGTACGGAACCGAGAACAATCTGCTCGGGAGCGAAGTCGCCGCCCATGGCATCCACTGCTATTTTCACGAATAGTTCCCCCTTAATTCGTCCCCCACGAAACCATGATAAACTTGGCGCGGAAGACTTCCTGGGTATCGTTATGGGTCTTCACCCAGACAAAGTACTTATTTCCCCGGACCTTGACAATCTCCGCTTTGGCAATCAGCTTTTCGCCGACATGCACCGGGACTTTATATTTGACATTGGCGACACCGGTGACAGCCATCGGCGCATCAATAATCGCCATCGCGAGCGAATTGGCCTGCGAAAACATGTAATATCCTTTGGCGATCTTGGTCTTTTCAAAGACCATATCCTCCGTAATCCGCAGCAGCGAAATGCCGGAGTGACCGAGTTCCAGGTCGATGAGTTCGCCGACGACGTCGCCGCGCTGGATGGACTTGACTTTGTTCTGCGCTTTCTCCGCCATATGGCGGATGCGTCCGCGCAGTTCCGGGATCCCGAGTTCGAGGCGGTCAAGGCGGATCGTCTGAACACTGACGGAAAGATTCTTCGCGAGCTCTTCATCTGTCAAAAACGGTTTCGCCCGCACCTGCTCCATCAGCATCTGTTGACGCACTTTTTTCTTGACTCTGGCCATCGGTTCACCCCCTGTCCGTTAATTTAGTACCTGCTGCTACGACCTTATTATCATAAACTATTATAAAGGCTGTGTTCTAAAAAAGCAAGAAGTTCCCGAGCAATCGCGTCAAATCACGTCAAACTGCGCGGAACAAACGGAACATAAAAGAAGCAGGACACACGGTCCTGCTCACTGCATTTTTTATTCTGCCGATTTGATGACTTCTTTGCCATCGTAGTAACCGCATTCCATGCAAACATGATGCGGCAGTTTCGGTTCGTGGCACTGCGGGCAGGCTACGTAACCGGGAGCCGTAAGCTTCCAGTTGGCGCGGCGCTGATCGCGGCGGGCTTTCGACATTTTACGCTTTGGTACTGCCATTACGGGTACACCTCCTTAAATGTTCTGCGTTTGGCTCATTTTGTTTTCTTTAACAACTGCTGTAATGCTGCCATGCGCGGATCGGGAACAAAACGGTCGCAGCCGCAATCTCCTTCATTGAGATTATGGCCGCAGACAGGACAAAGTCCCTTACAGTCCGGCTTGCAGATATTACTGAGCGGCTGCGCAGCCAAAAGGGTATCCCGGACAAGCTCCTGAATGTCAAGTTCGTCCCCGTCCACGATGTTGGACGTTTCCTCCGCTGCTTCCCCCGGCCGGTAAAACTCCTCTTCAAACGGATGAACCTGATCTTCGAAGGAATCTGCCAGGCAACGGTCGCAGACGAAGTGTTTTCTGGCTTTGATCGTTCCCTTGACGCGGAAGTTCGTTCCCGTGCGTGTGACCGTACCTTCGACGGCAATTGGCCCTTCGAAGCTGTACGTGTCCGACACGGCATCGATCTCCTGCGCCGTGCAGGAAAATGTAAAGGATTGGGAAGCTCCCAACCCCAGATTTGACTCAGCAATATGTATATTCATCATTTCAGCATCAACCTCAATCCATTATAGCGGCCGCCTTTTTGTTTGTCAAGGAATTATCCTTGCACCCTGCACCAGGCGGCGGCAACAGCCTGACGCTGGATTTCTTTGAGCGGAATCCCCGTTTGTTCGGCAATGCGGCTGCAATCGTCGTATTCGGCGGAAATCGTGACGACTTTCCCGCCGCAGCGGCTGACTTTCGTGCGTACCGTACCGTATGATGTCTCGACGGGCATGATGTCCCGCTCTGCTTCGAGTCGTTCCTCGACGGGCATGACGCGCAGGCCGATACTCGTTGTTTCCCGGAAGATAATGCGCGCGCAGGCTTCGCGGTCACGGCGGTGTACAAGAACGGAAAGCAGGACGGCGGGACGGTTTTTCTTCATATAAACGGGTGTTGTCCAGACATCACAGGCTCCCGCGTCAAAAAGCTGCGGCGTCAGGTAACCGTAAATCTGCGGATTCATATCATCGATATTGGCCTGCAGAATGACGAGATCTTTCGCGCCGGATTTGACGTCAACGCTTTGCGGCTCCGTATCGGATTTGTCGGCATAAAGCGGACGATCCGATTTCATCGGGCACGCGGGACTTTCCTCGGACGGGGAAGCGTCATCCGCGTTTTCCGTCGACTTAACGCTGACCGAGCCGTTTTCCGGTATCTCTTTTTGCCGTTCGGCAACGGAACAATCAGCCGTTTTCCCGTCCCGATTGATACGGCTCGCCATGACACCGGCGCCGAAACCGTTGTCAATATTGACGACCGAAACGCCGGCGGCACAGCTGTTGAGCATTGCGAGAAGTGCCGCCATGCCGTGCAATGACGCGCCGTAACCGACACTTGTCGGCACCGCAATGACGGGACGATCCGTCAAGCCGCCGACAACACTCGCGAGCGCGCCCTCCATGCCGGCAACGACAATAATGACATTGGCTCGGCGGATCGCGTCAATATGACGGAACAGTCGGTAAATGGCCGAAACACCGCAGTCATAACACGTTTCGACGTCATTACCCCAGAGATACGCCGTCATCTTCGCTTCTTCGGCAACGGGAATATCACTCGTTCCCGCCGTCAAAACGAGAATCTTCTTCCCCGGATTGACATCACGGCGTGCGCGCTCGAGGTAAATGAGACGTGCCGCTTCATTATACTGCACCGCCGGCATAAAAGCGTGTACGAATTCATACATTTCCCGGCTCGCCCGCGTCGCCATGAGATTGCCGCTTGTCTTTTTCGCAAGTGCCTGCAAAATCGCGAGAACCTGTTCTTTTGTCTTGCCTGCGGCATAGACAACTTCCGGAAATCCCTGCCGCAGTTCACGCGCATAATCGACCTTTGCATAGCCGAAATCCTCGAACGGCTGCTGCTGCAAGGTGTCGACGATCTCCGATTCCGAACGTCTGCCTTCTTTATATTCGCGCAGCATTGCCGCGATTTCCTCTTTTGTCAATCCGCATACCCCGTTTCACGAAAAAGCCGCCTTTCCGCAAAGAGAAAGGCGGCTGCTTTTACCATGTCAACGTTCGGCACGATCCTGCTGTGCCTCGGCCGGCTGTTCAGTCGGCGCTTCTTCCTGCTGAGGAGCCGGCTGTTCTTCGACTGATGCGGAGGAAGACTGCGATGCAGCGAGCTGTACGCGTGCCTGCTGCAGAATGAGAAGTGCCTGCTGGAGGCCCTTTTCGGCGTTGACGGCTTCCTGACGCGACTGCTGCGAAATTTTGTACGTCTTGTCAACGTGTTTGATGAGCTGGCCGAATACCTGATCCGCATAAGCCGTAACCTGATCGGCATAAGCAGATGCCTCTTCGCGCTGACGCTGTGCTTCCGCCTGAGCCTGGGCAACGATTTCCTTTGCCCGGTCTTTGGCGTCATCCTGTGCTTTCTGCAGGATGCTCTTGCCCTGCGTGCGGGCCCGTTTGACAATTTCGTCCTGTTCCGTGATGCGGCGGGCATATTCCTCGGCTTCTTTATGAATTTCCTCCGCCTCGCGTTTCGCGTTGGCGATGATATTGTCGCGGTCCTTCATGATCTGATCCGCGCGATTGAGCTCTTTCGGCAGATCATTGCGCAGATCCTCGATGTACTGAATCAGGACATCGTCGCGGATGGCGGTCTTGCCGTAAATCGGAATATGAAATGAACCGGCTACCAAATCTTCAATTTTATCCAAAGTTTCGCGTACTGACATATCGCGTCTACTTCCTTTCCTTTTCTCTTAATTCGTCAACGGCCCGTTCCACACCCGCGGGGACGAGTCCGTGCACACTGCCGTGAAAATGAACGAGTTCCCGGATCGCTGAGGAACTGACATAGGCGTATTCCGGCCTGGTGAGCAGGAATATCGTGTCAATATCCGGCGCGAGATGACGGATGAGATCCGCCTCGTTCTGTTCGTATTCGAGGTCCCGGACGGAACGGATGCCGCGCACAATGACGTTTGCACCGTATTCCGCCATAAAATCGGTGAGCAGCCCCGAAAACGAGGCTACTTTGACATTCGGAAGCCCGCTGAGGGCCTCACGCAGCAGAGTCATACGCTGTTCGACCGAAAACAGCGGCTGCTTGCGTACGTTGCTGAACACGCAGACCGTCACTTCATCGAACATCGTACTCGCACGCGTGATGATGTCAACATGTCCGAGTGTCACCGGGTCAAAACTGCCGGAGCAGACGGCCTTTCTCATGGCTCTCCCTCCCCGATGCGTTCGTAAAAGCGCAGCTGCGTTGTGCGCCCGTAAGTTCGCGTCATGACATTGTTGAGGGTCTGCAGTTCCGGGATGACGTTTTCGTCACCGCCCTGTTCGACGATGAGGATTCCTCCCGGTGCAAGCAGTTCCGTACGGTCAATGATCGGAAGCGCCTGCTCCCAAAGTCCTTTACGGTAAGGCGGGTCGCAGAAAATCAGGTCAAATTGACGTCCGCCCCGGACGAGACGCCCGAGCTCCGCCGTGACATCACCGGCGCGGATCTCCGCGCGTTCCTGCAGTTTCGTATGAACCGCATTCTCACGGATCAGGGGCGCCGTTGCCTTGTCGATGAGAACCGCTTCGGCTGCGCCGCGCGAAAGCGCTTCGAGCCCGAGGTTTCCCGTCCCGGCAAAGAGATCCAAAACACGGCAGCCATATACGCGGTTTCCGAGAATATTGAATAATGATTCCTTGATCCGGTCTGACGTCGGCCGTGTCGACATACCCTTCGGCGTTTTCAAACGACAGCCGCGAGCCGAGCCGGTAATAATGCGCATAAAACTCCCCCATCCTGAAAATACTACTTCATTTTATCATATTTTCCCGCTTTCGTGAACCGTAAGCGCAAAGAAGTCATCAAATCTATGGTATAATAACGGCAAATATGTCGTGATTTTTCGGGAAAGGAGGGGATTTTTTGACGCGTTGGGTTAAATTGGCGGCACTTGTGCTCATCGTCGGCGGACTGCTCACCTATTTTCATCAATATCTGCATCCGTGGACGCCGGCTGCGCCGTACTCCCCGCCGATTGTTTCGGAAACCGGAGCGGGGAAAATCGTGCTCGTTCCGCTCGACGGGAGACCGCCCTGCCGTCAATTTGTCATCGAAGCGGGAAAAATCCGCGGCTACACAGTCATCACGCCTCCTTCCGAACTGCAGGACTATTATTCGCAGCCCGGTGACACGAAAGCGATGCAGTCCTGGCTCATCGAGCAGGGAACGGACGCCGATGCCGTCATCGTTTCCGTCGACCAACTCCTCTACGGCGGACTTCTCGCCGCGCGCGAAAAAGAATCGACGGAGGGCGAACGCACCGCACTCCTCAGTACCCTGCGGCGTTTCCACGCAATCCATCCGAACGTTCCCGTTTACGCGTTCAGTATCCTGCCGCGTCAAACCCCGCAGGACACGATTGACGGCTACGAGGAAAAGCGCGCACTCCTCAAATACTCACGCCTCATGGGACGAAAAGGCATGGGACTCCCCGTCGATGAAGCGGAACTCGCCTCCGTCGAGTCCGAAATCTCCGCCGAAAGCATGCAAAAATATCTGCACCATTTCGACGAAAACGAAGCCCTGAACCGCGAGCTTATCGCTCTCGCCCGTGAAGGCGTACTGCAAATGCTCGTCCTCGGACAGGATGACGGCGAACGTTACAGCATTCCGAACCTCGAGAAAAAGCGCCTGCAGGAGGCAATCGGCAGTGAATCGACGGCAAAGCATCCCGTCATTTTGACGCACGGCGCCGATGAAATCGCACTCACGCTTCTCGCGCGCATTGACAGTGACCGCACGGGATTCCGTCCCGCCGTCTATCCCGTTTACAATCATCCTTCGACGCGTGAAGCGATACTCCCGTTCATGGCTGTCTCGACGGAACGAACGGCACAGGAAAAGATCGCCCTGATCGGCGGCAAACTCGCGTCAACGCCCGAAGATGCCGATTTGATCCTCTATCTTTCGGCCGGTGACAACGAAACGGACACCGTGAGCCGCCGCGGCGCGAATGTCCGGGAAATCCGCGAGGCCGTAAATGACGGTCAAAACATCGCCCTCGTCGATCTCAGCCGCCGTTTCGTCAGTCAGGAAACGCTTCTCCCGTTACTCATCGAAAACCGCATTCCGCTCAGTGCCCTTACGGCTTACGCCGGTTGGAATACGGCGAGCAATGCCGTCGGAACGGCTGTCAGTCAGGCCGAGCTCGCCCTGGACGCACGCCGAATTGCCCGCAATAACGAAGAAGCGGCAGCTTCCGCTGCCGCCAATATCACATTTTCGGAGAACCGGTATCTCGAAGATTATTTCTATCTCAAAAATACGATCGACCGCGTCAATACGACACTCAAAAAATACGGCTACCGCAATACGGCGGATCTTGACCTCGAGCACAATGCCCGCTGGGCCAACCGTATGCTGCAACGCGATATGACACGTCAAATGCAGTCATTTGCCGCAACGCGCGCGTTCCGCGAACCGTTCCGGTTTGACGCGCCGGGGGGGCCGCTCGCTCTGCGCGTTCATCACATGACGTTTGACACGAGCTATCCGTGGCCGCGTACGTTTGAAATCTATCTGCAGACACAGCCGTTTTTCGAGCGTCAGCCCTGACATGAAATCAGATACCGTACTCGAATTTCTGCGCCGAAATATAGTCATAGACAACACCGTACTGCAGCCAGCTGTCAATCGAACGAATCAGAATGCTCATGATCGTATAGGCATTGAGCGCGAAATTGCTGATCTCGCAGATTTTGACTTTCTGGGCCGAGCGGATGTGCTCGAAATAGACGCAGATCGCATACGGGCTGAAATTCAGGATATACGCATTACCCGTGCTCTTCTCGCGCAGGATCAGGCGGTCGGGATAGGCGTCGCTGAGCGGCTGAAACCCGAACTGTTGCAGGCGCTCCAAAAGCTGCGGTTTCGTCTGACGGTGAAATTTGCCGTTAATCGTGTCGCGTTTGGCCTCAAGTTCGCTGAAGACCGGAAAATCAATCATTGCCATGATCAT
>CACXCC010000066.1 GCA_902766015.1 uncultured Veillonellaceae bacterium | reverse complement strand
TGCGGCGATCGCGATCGGTGAATCGCTCGGCGGCTCGCAGCGCAGATTTGCGCGGAAAATGAACGCAAAAGCGCGGGTACTCGGCATGCTCCATACGCATTTCGTCAATCCGAACGGCATGCCGGATCCGGATCATTATTCGACGGCGCACGATATGGCGCGGCTTGCGGCGTATTGCCTGCAGAATCCGCAGTTCCGCAAGATCGTCTCGACAAAGGAGAAGACGATCTACTATACGAAGCCGGCCGATTATACGACGGACTGCACGAATACGAACGAGCTCCTTTGGACGTATGACGGCTGCACGGGCCTGAAAACGGGTTATACGCGCGCGGCGGGAGCCTGCCTTGCGGCTTCGGCAAAACGTGACGGCACGGAACTCATCGCCGTCGTCATGCACGCCGATGACGAAGATGCCCGCTTTACGGAAGCAGCGGCTTTGCTCGATTACGGCTTCAATTATTTCCAGAACGGATCGCGTGACGAATAAGCAGTTGACGCTGACGTTGACGTGAAACCGGAAAAAACGGACAAACGAAACGGCCTTTGGCGGTTTCAGGTATTGCCTGAGCCGTCGAAGGCCGTTTTTATGTGCTTTATGTGCGGGAGAGCCGTGGCTATGCGGTTAATCAAATGCCGTTTCCGGGCGGGCCGGACGATTGCGGCGGAATCCCGGCAGCAGGACGAGAAGGCTGATGCCGAGACCGAGGAACAGCGGATTGACCGGCGATCCGAAGATCGTTGCGGCGATCGCCGTACCCGTCGAGAGAATCATAGATGCGAGAGCGTAGCGGCTGTCAAACGCATGCGGGAAGAACAGGGCAAACGTCATCGGCAGGAAAATGCCGCCGCCGCGCAGAGCCATGGACGCGTAATTCCAGAAGAGAACCTGCGAACCCTGATTGAGAAGCGCCGTCAAAAGCGCTGCGGCGATGACGCCGAGGATGACGAAACGTTCGAGCATGAGCTTGGATTTGCCGGATTCGACATGAAATACTTTGGCAAAAATATCTTCCGTTAGCATCGTGCCGATACCGAGGGAAAGTCCCGCGATGGAGCCGACAAGCGAAAGGATGATGCCGCCCATCGCAATCGAACCGATGAGAACCGGCTGATACGTCAAAAGATACGTCGGAAGAGCCATGAGCGGGGCGACTTCCGGATGAGCCGCATGCATGTACATACCGATCATCGCGCACGGAAGGCCGACCGGGATGACAATGAGAGCGGCCGCAAACGCGCCGATCGATGCCGTACGCGGATTGGACGCGGAGAAAACTGCCTGCAGATAAGACTGCGTGCAGAGAACGCCGACGAGGAGACTGAAGAGATTCGTCAGGGCGTTTTCAACGCCGTTGCCGAGAAGGCTGAACCACGGGAAAGCCGGAAGTGCCGCCTGCATGGCCGCATCGGTGCGGATGCTGTAAAATGCGGCTGCACCGGCGAGAAAGAGCGTCAGCCAAATGGCGATCATTTTGACAATGCCGCCGATGCCGGCACTTTTCAGGCCGCCGAAGAAACAATAGCAGGAAACAAGAGCCGTCATCAAAAGCGCGGCAACCCAAAGCGGCAGGGAAAAGACGGCGGCGAGAATCGCAATTGCCGGAAGGGCGCTTGCGACTGCACTGAAGAAAATACCGAGTGAGGAAACGACGCTTGTGAACGTACCGGAACGTTTGCCGTAATTTAAAACAAGATACTGGGAAATCGTCTCGAGGCGGGCGCGACGCATTGGGCGCGCATAGAACAGTCCCATGATAATCAGGCTGATGCCTGTACCGATCGTGAACCACCATGCCGAAAGGCCGATTGTCGCTGCGAGCTGGGCCGTGCCGACCGTGGCACCGCCGCCGACACACGTTCCTGCGATTGTTCCCGCGATGAGAGGAACTCCGGCGGAACGTCCGCCGACGCTGAAACCTTCCGCGGATTTAACGGAACGCGCGGCCCAAATACCGCCGCCGAGGGCGATGGCAATCGTCAGGGCAATCAGGAAAAACTGCAGGGGCGTGATGGTCATACAAGCATCTTCTTTCTTTCATTTCAACCATTCACCGCAGTCGCTTTCGGCTGCATCATTCATTTCATGATTCGCATTATAACAGATTTACAGCCTTACAGGTAATATTTTTTTGCTAAACTCAGATAAAATTTAACTATGAATGATGACAATAAAAAACCGGGCGATAAGTTCGTCCGGTTTCGTATGATCGGTTGATTTTGCGGCGTCAATCCGTATAAAGCAGGACAATGTCGCCGGTTTGACGCGTCGCGTTCATGTCAATGACGCGCTGGTTCGAAGAGCCGCGGAAATGGAGCGTGAGGTCGCGTTTTTCTTCGAGGTATTCGCCGTCGACGAGTACATCGGTTGCGGCGAGCAGGCGGTCGATTGACGCGTCGTGTTTTGCCTGCAGTGCTTCGAGCGTATATCCCGTATAACTCCAGACGTCAAGTCCGCGTTTGTGGGCAAAGGCTGCGAGTTCGGCGAGCGGTTTCGGCTGACAGAACGGTTCTCCGCCGCTCAGGGTAATCCCCGTGAGCAGAGGATTGGCCGCAATTTGACGCTCGATATCATCCGTCGTCGTCGTTGTCCCACCCGTAAACGGCTGGGATTCCGGGTTTTGACAATGCGGGCAGCGGCGCGGACATCCCTGAACGAAAACCGTCAGGCGAATGCCTTCGCCGTCAACGACGGAATCATCGACAATGCCGGCAATAACGAGTTCACTCATCGTCAGTTGCAGCAGCGGGTGTGTTTGACGCGGTCGTGCTCCTCGGCCTGTTTCGCGTCATTCCAGCGGTCGATCGTACCGACGAGGTAACCCGTGATACGACGAATGCGCTCGAATTTCGGTTCCTGCAGCTCGTAGTTGACCGTCACCTGACCGTTCTCGGCCGGGACGAGACGCAGGCTGCTGACGTTTTCGTGCGTCTTTTCCTGAATGAGACGGATATAATTTTTGACTTCGTGTTCCGAGATATCGGGGATGCCGTCGACGACGACATTGACGTTTTCAACTACCATGATAAGTCACCTGATCCTTTTATTGATTTGCTGTCATACGTGTTTATTGTATGTTTACGCACCGCGGACAGTTATCTTTCATCTCCTTGATGCTCTTGTATTATACAATATGTATGGGCACTAAGTCAAATGCCCACAAGATATAGTTGAGAATGAGATTAAACTATAATGGTTATCCACAAGGATAAATGAATATAATTTGTTTAAAGTGTGTAAATATGCGATTTAAGATGTCAGACAACAGCGCGGGGCGGCGTGAAATACAGGTGTACGGGTGTTCGCTGCCTCGTCGGCACATGTATAAAATTTCCCGCAAAAAAATATATCCACAGAAAGAACCGGTTCTTCCTGTGGATATATCAACAAGATCTTGTGTCGGGCGCTTTATCAGCGGCCCGGATTTTCGGTGATGACGGAACGCGTCGGATACGGGATCTCGATGCCTTCCTCGCGGTAGCGTTTTGTCAGCGCTTTGATGAATTCGTGCTTGAGCAGGAACTGATTTTCAAAGATACTCGAATGCATGATGACATTGAAGTCAATGCTCGAATCGCTGAACGTGTGGAAACGGACGACCGGGGGCTCCGTTACGGCGTGGTCGATACGTTCGAGGACTTCGTCGGCGACTTCGATTGTCACGCGCTCGACCTGTTCGAGGTCGCTGTCGTAGGATACGCCGACAGGAATGGAGATCGTGATGTCATTTTTCGGCATACTGAAGTTCGTCAGCGTCGAGGATGCGATTGTTTTGTTCGGCACGACGACCATGTTGCCGCCGCCCGTCGGAACGATCGTCGTAAAACGCCAGGTAATGTCCGTAACGCGTCCTTCCTGATTCGTGCTGAGTTTGATGTAATCGCCGATGCGGAGCTGTTTGGACAGGATGAGATGCAGGCCGGAGAAGATGTTGGCGAGCGTTTCCTGTAATGCGAGGGCAACGGCCATACCGCCGACACCCATGGCGGTAATGATCGGAGCGATCGAAATACCGTAGTATTGCAGGATGATGAGGACGCCGGAGGCGTAAATGAGGACGTTGAGGATCGTGTTGAGCAGCGTCGTTTTCGGCATGACTTCGTCGGCTGACGTCAATTTGACCGCGATGACGCCGTTGATCGTACGGGCGGCGACACGTGTCATCGAAAGGACGATGACGGCGAAGAGAATATAGGAAAACATGCGCGTCAGCGGCTCGGGGATCGCGATCGTATTGACGATCCAGTACAGCGCGATGACGAGACACAGCGAAACCGGCACGCCGCGCAGTGCGTTGATGAAGATGGTGTACCAGGTTGCTTCTTTGACATTGACGAAATTGCGGATCTGACGGGTGACAAATTTGTTGAGCGCAATGCCGATCGTCAGCGCAACGACGAGGATCAGAGCAGGCAGCATCAACATGGAAAGCAGCTGCGATGTGTCAATCCAGCCGAACCATTCGATATTGGGCATGGGGTAACCTCCTTGAATTGGGTAAAATACGTGCGTTTGCCGCTGTCGTGCGGGTCAAGTCCCTTTATTGTATCATATCGTCGTGTCAGCGGCTATGATTTTTCTGTCAGGATAATGTAAAATTGCGGCGGAATTGACGTCGGTGTTGCAGGGAAACGGTGCGTAACGTAAAATAAACCTAGGAACCGGCGTTTTTGCCGGAAATGTGTGACGTGTCCGTGTCAACGGGGCTGAAGAGGAGGAAGCAAAATGGACAATCGGGCGGTTTCGGATTTGTTGGATCTGATCGGAAAGGGAACGTCGCCGTATCATGTCGTTGCAGCCGCGGCAAATCGGCTGGAGTCGGCTGAATTTCGGCGGCTTGACCTGCGGGACAAATGGAAAATCCGTCGCGGCGGGGCGTATTATTTCAATGTGTTCGGCTCGACGTTCGTTGCGTTTCGCGTCGGTGACGTTGACGGACCGATCCGTCTCGCGACGGCGCATACGGATTTTCCGTGTCTTCGCGTCAAACCGGCGCCCGAAGTGCGCACGCACGGTTACGGAAAAGTCAATATCGAGGTCTACGGCGGCATGATCCGCGAAAGCTGGCTCGACCGTCCGCTCGCAATTGCGGGAAAAGTTGCCCTGCGCACGGCGGATCCGTTTTCGCCGGATGTACGCCTCGTTGACACGAACCGTCCTCTCCTCACGATCCCACGGCTCGCGATCCATATGAATCCTGCCGTCAATAAAGGTGTCGAGCTCAATCCGCAGAAAGATATGCTGCCGCTCATGACGATGACGGGAAAACAGGCGGACGAAGCATATTTCCTGCCCTGCCTCGCGGAAGCGGCGGACTGTCAGGCGGATGACATTCTTTCCTATGATCTTACGGTTTATCCGTGGGAAACGGGCTGTCTCTGCGGTGCCAAGAACGAGTTTATTTCGTCGCCGCGCCTCGATAATCTGACGTCGGTTGCGGCGTGCCTTGCGGGGATCCTTGACGTTGACACGAATGACGCGTCAAAAGAGGCTTTGTCCGGACTCCGGATGATCGCGCTCTTTGACAATGAGGAAGTCGGCAGCCGTACGAAACAGGGCGCGGCTTCACTCGTTCTGCCGCAGATTTTGCGGCGCATTTACCGCGCGCTCGGCTGTGATGATGAGACGTTTGACCGTCAGATTGCGGGCGGGTTCTGCCTTTCCCTTGATGTGGCGCATGCGCTTCATCCGAATGCGCCGGAGAAGAATGATGTGACGAATTTCCCGGTTTTAAACGGCGGCGTCGTGCTGAAAACGGCATGCAGCCAGTCGTATGCGGGCGATGCGGAGGCCGTTGCGGTGATCCGGTCGCTTTGTGATGTCAACGGGATCCCGTGTCAGCAGTTTGTCAACCGTTCGGATATGCGCGGCGGGTCGACGCTTGGGTCGATTCTTTCGGCGAATCTGCCGATGCGGACGATGGATGCCGGCGCACCGATTCTCGCGATGCATTCGGCGCGGGAGACGATGGGATGTAGCGATCAAAACGCGATGGACGCGCTTGTGAAGGCGTTTTTGCGGTAAAAAAAGCGGAGCGTGCGGTGTCTTGCGTTTTGATGGGGCTTGTGATTATAATGGAGGCA
>CACXCC010000065.1 GCA_902766015.1 uncultured Veillonellaceae bacterium | reverse complement strand
CTCCGACATGACGTCAAACGCAGAGAGGACGAACATGCGGATCCAGTTTTCGAGGCCGTTTTCCCCTTTCAGCTCGGTCGGGCGGTCGAACAGTACGGCATAAACGACCTTGAACCCCGCCTGTTCGAGCAGCGGCGCATATTCGCCGACCGTCGGGAAATACTGCGGGCGGATATAGGTATATCCCCGTTTGGCAAATGCATCCCTTAACGCTCCGTGTATCGACTGATTGTCCCCGCAGCCGCCCATTTCCAATACGAGCTGCCCTCCGGGATTGAGAGCCCGATACACGCACTTCATCATCGCAGGCTGTTTCGTTTTGTCGATCCAGTGAAATACCGCATTCGAAAAAATGACGTCAACGGGCTCCGGCAGGGAAAAATCCGACGCGTCACCTTGAACGAAATGTATATCCGGATACGCCTGCCGCGCAACAGCGAGCATCGTTTCCGATGCGTCCATGCCCGTAACCTGCAATCCTTTTTCGGCGAACTTTGCCGTCAATGCCCCGTTTCCGCAGCCGAGGTCGAGAACGGACCTTGCTTTCGCAAAGTCGATCAGATTCATGACATCGCCGCCGTATTGATGTACATAGGAAAAATCCGTCGTATATGTTTTCGAGTCCCATTCCTGATTCATGATGACACACCTCGCTATCTTGTTTTTCGCACAAAAAAGTAACCGCCTCAGTCAAAGAACGCGGTTACTTTTTGTAACTGAACTTGGGTGAACCGTCTATCGGCAGACCCGCTCTTTATTTTATTATACGAAGTGTCAGGAGCAACGTCAAGAAAGTGACACGTCAGGGATCACTCCCAGTCGGCGATTGCCCTGTCCCGGCAATGACTGAGGAACGTTTCCTTATCCATCGGTTTGCCGTAATAATAGCCCTGGATTATTCTGTCTTTGTCTGCTGGAACGCCATGTCAATTTTAATTTCGTCGAAGTTAAAGTTCTGCAGGACATGGAGCGAGGAGTAGCCGCTGCCGAAGTCATCGAGCCAGACTTCGTAGCCGGCTTCCCGGAAGCGGTCGATTTGATTTTTGAGGAGTTTATCATCCTGCGTGAGAGCCGACTCCGTGATCTCGATATGGAACAGGTTCTGCGGCAGTTGAAATTCCCGGATAATCCCCTCCATGAACACGAACGGATCGCCCCGGTCAAAGTCGACGCGGGAGAAATTCAACGAGCATGGGACAACCGCCTTGTTCGCGTCAATTTGCACGCGCATGGACTCCGCAGGCCAGATGTGCGAGGTCGGTAAAATGGGAAATATTACTCATCGAACTCGTCGTGATTTCCCGCGTCGGGTAGACAATTCCGGCCTTGAGGACGATAGACGGATCCCCGATATAGGATTTGAGCTGATATGAGACACATTCGATGGCTTCCTTCGGGTCGTTTTTCATCGAAAGCATCGCAAAGTTATCTGCGTTGAGGCGCGTAATGAGAGCGGTCGGAAAATACGTCCGCAAAAGGGCGGCTGTTTTCCTCAAAAGCCCGTCACCGGCTTCACGGCCGAACTTCGTATTGAAGAGTTTGAAATTGGAAATATTGAAATAGATGGAGGTATGGAACGTATTGATTTCGGTCTGCGCGTCGGAAATCCGCACTTTTCGCGCTTCTTTGTAAAAGGTTTCCGGTCCCATAAGCTCCGTAATGTGAGCACAATATCCCGAAAATATGGTCTCGCCTGCATCATTTCCTCCGGAGAGCCGTATCCGGCCAAGTCTGCCAGATGATCGTTGATAGAAAGGAATTCTTCGTCACCTCGGGAGAGAAGGCAGAAAGCCCCCGGAAAAAGACTGATATGCTCCCCTCAATAGGCCTTTGATTTTTTCATTGTCCTATTTAAGGGGAGCATATCATTCCCGGTGCGGGGTATTTGTCTATCGAGCCGATATATTTTATTTGCCCGTACGGCCGCGTTTCGTCATCGGAACGCCGTCTTTGCAGAGCGGGCAATCTTCCGGTTTGTACGTCTCGACATTCAGATGCAGGAGCGCCGTGCACGGAACATCGCCGAAGTTGACTTTGCCGCCGCTGCGGTCAACAAGCATGCTGACGGCAACAGGGACACCGCCGAATTCGCGGACAACGTCAATGACTTCTTTGATCGATCCGCCCGTCGTAACGATGTCTTCGACAATGAGGCAGCGTTCACCCGGATGCAGCGAGAAACCGCGGCGGAACGTCATTTTGCCGTTGACGCGTTCCGTAAAGATCGCGCGCGTTCCGAGTGCCTTGCCCGTTTCGTGAGCGAGGAGAATTCCTCCCGTCATCGGACCGACAACCGTTTCAATGTTGGCATCCTTGAATTTTTCCGCCATCGCTTCGCAAAGCTGCTGCGTATATTTCGGATGCTGCAGAACATTGAACTTTTCTACATAGTTCGGGCTGTGGAGACCCGAGGTCAGGAGAAAATGTCCCGACATAATCGCATTCGTTTTGATGAGTAATTCTTTGACTTCAGCTTCTGTCATTTACTTCACATCCTCCATTTCACGCAAAATCGCTTTGGCGGCCTCGGCCGGGTTTTCCGCACAGCGGATCGGGCGGCCGATGACCAATTTTGACGCACCGTTGCGGAGCGCTGCGGACGGCGTCGCAATGCGGCTCTGATCGTTGATGTCGGAACCTGCCGGACGAACGCCCGGCGTCACGATGAGGAAATCCTCACCGCAAGCCTCGCGGATCGCCGCAGCTTCCTGCGGTGACGCGACAACGCCGTCCAGTCCGGCTTTTTTCGCCAGTTTCGCATAACGGATGACATCATCGCGGATCGGAGCGTCATGTCCGAGTTCCTGCCATTCCGTTTCGCTGACACTGGTAAGCACCGTAATGGCGATGAGTTTCGGACACGGGATGCCCGCTTCGTCCGCCGCCTGATGAAGGCGTTCTGCCGCCGTTTTCATCATCGTATATCCGCCGCCCGCGTGGACATTCAGGATATCCGCGCCGAGATGCATGAGGGAACAAAGTCCTCCCGCTACCGTATTGGGAATATCGTGGAGCTTCAGGTCAAGGAAAACATCCTTTCCCTGCTCCTTCAGCCACGTGACGACAGTTCCGCCGACAGCGTAAAAGAGCTCCATGCCGACTTTATAGTAGGAAACCGTGTCACCGAGCTCCGTTACGAGCCGTTTG
>CACXCC010000064.1 GCA_902766015.1 uncultured Veillonellaceae bacterium | reverse complement strand
GGTGCAATCATCGCTGCTACGTCACTCGCTGTCCTGTTTACGGATATCGGCGGTTTGACGTCAAGCCCGGTAGCTTATCTGGTCGTCTTTACGATCCTGTATCTGATCATGGATATCTTCTATTCGGCAAAAGACGTTGCCATCTGGTCCATGATTCCGGCAATTTCCTTTGATTCCCATGAACGTGAGATCACGGCAACGTTCGCTCGTATCGGTTCCGTTTTCGGCGCTCAGCTCGTTACGGTCATGGTTATCCCGATTGTTCTGTATTTCTCGATTGACCCGAACGGCGGCACGGGTGATGCCCGCGGCTGGTTCGCATTCGCTGTTATCGGCGGCGGTATCGCAACGCTCGGTGCTATCATCCTTGCTCTCGGTACGAAAGAAAAACGTTCCGCTCTTCGTGAAAACAAGACGGATACGTCTTTCAGCCAGGTTTTCTCGGTTCTGATCCACAATGACCAGTTGCTCTGGATCGCCGTTGCCTACCTCGTCTTCGGTCTCGGGCAGAACCTCGTCAACAACTTCAACCTCTATTACTTCATCTACATCCTCGGTGATGCTACGAAGTTCCCGATCCTCGGTGTCATCAACGTCATCATCGGCCTGCTCGCCGTTGCCTGCTTCCCGATCCTGACGAGCAAATTCCACAGAAGAAAGCTTTTCTTCTACTCGGTTGCCATCATGCTCATCGCGCTCGTTATCTACGCTTTTGCCGATAAGAGCGTCTACCTCGCACTCTTTGCCGCAGGCCTCTTCGCTCTGCCGCAGCCGCTGATCTTCCTCGTCGTTCTTATGACGATCACGGATACGGTCGAATACGGCCAGCTCAAACTCGGCCATCGCGACGAAGCTCTGGTTCTCTGTGTAAGACCTCTCGTTGATAAACTTTCCGGTGCTGTCACGAGCGGTATCATCGGTCTGACGGCTGTTTGGGTCGGCATGACGGGTAAAGCTACGGCTGCATCCCTGCAGGCAGGTGATGTTACGAACTTCAAACTCATCATGTTCGCTGCTCCGATTGTCCTGATCATTGTTGCCGCATTCATCTACCGTTCGAAAGTTAAACTGACGGAAGAAAAACATGCAGAGATCGTTAAAGAACTCGAGCAGAATTGGCAGCAGATCAACAAATAATTTAAACGAATAATAGTTAGACTGCCGCATTACCGAAGCCAATACCGTGATGTGGCAGTTATTATGTAAACCATGAGGTGAATAATGGAAAAACACGTATTTTATACGCAGAACATTGCTAATCCGACGTATTTCGAGGAAAACCGTCTGCCGGCTCGCAGCGATCATGCGTATTACGTAAACCTCGCCGAACTTGCCGCGGGTCGGTCAACGTTTCGGAAATCCCTGAACGGGGTCTGGTATTTTCATTATGCAAGAACTTTAGCGGCCCGTCCGGAAGGCTTTGAAAGTCCGGAATACGACTGCCGTACGTGGGATACGATCCGCGTTCCGGCTCATGTTCAGATGGAAGGACACGGAAAACCGCATTATACGAATACACCGTATCCGTGGGACGGTCATGAACCGATCCGTCCGGGCGAGATTCCGCAGGGCTACAATCCTGTTTCTTCATACGTGACGTATTTTACAAAACCGGAAGATTGGAAAGAAGTTCTGATTTCGTTCCAAGGGGCGGAAACGGCTCTTGCGGTCTGGCTGAACGGTACGTTTGTCGGCTACAGTGAAGATACGTTTACGCCGGCAGATTTTGACCTGACGCCGTATCTCGTTGACGGTGAAAATAAACTCGCCGTTCAGGTTTACCGTTTTGCTTCGGGCAGCTGGATCGAAGACCAGGATTTCTGGCGCTTCAGCGGTCTGTTCCGTGAAGTCTATCTCTATACGAAACCGTCCGTACATCTTGAGGATATGTTCGTTCATGCCGTTCCGGTTGACAACTATACGGCAGGTGATCTTTCGATTGACTGTCACTGGAATACGGAACTACCGCGCACGACGGTTGTCACGCTCTATGATGCGGAACACAATATCGTTCTGCGTGAAAAGACGGAAGAAGCGGGAACGGATACGGTGTTTAAAGCCCACTTACCGAAAGTCAATCTTTGGAGTGCCGAGCATCCGTATCTTTACCGCGCGCTTATCGAAGTTTTCGACGGCGAAGGAAAACTGACAGAAGTTATCCCGCAGTCGATCGGTTTCCGTGAGTTCAAGATGGATCCGGAACGTCATGTCATGCTCATTAACGGTAAACGCATCGTGTTTAACGGTGTCAACCGTCACGAGTTTGACTGCTACAACGGACGCGCCTTTGATCCGGCGGCGATCGAAGCCGACGTTCAGTTTATGAAACGTCAGAATATCAACGCCGTTCGCACTTCGCACTATCCAAATGCCAGCTGGCTTTATGAGCTTTGCGATCGTTACGGTCTCTATATGATCGACGAGGCAAACCTCGAAACGCACGGTTCGTGGATGCGTAACGGCAAGGATTTTGCCGATCAGTTTTCCGTTCCGGACAATCATCCGGAGTGGGAGCAGGCTGTTCTTGCGCGCGCAAAAGCCATGCTCGAACGCGATAAGAATCATCCGGCCATTGTCATTTGGTCTTGCGGCAATGAGTCACACGGCGGCAAGGACATTTACGAAATGGCGGAATTCTATCGTCATCGCGATCCATCGCGCCTCGTTCATTATGAAAGCATTTTCTGGGATCGCCGTTATCCGAATACAAGCGACATGGAAAGCCAGATGTACACGACGGTGGCGAATATCCTCATGTTCATGGATGAACATCCGGATAAACCGTTTATCTGCTGCGAATATACGCATTCCATGGGCAACAGTAACGGCGGCATGCACAAATATACGCAGATGGCGATTGAAAAAGAGCGCTATCAGGGCGGTTTCATCTGGGATTTCGTCGATCAGGCGATTTGGAGCCGCGATCGTTACGGCAAACCGTGCTTCCTTTACGGCGGCGATTTCGGCGACCGCCCGAGTGACTACAATTTCTCCGGCGATGGTATTTTGTTTGCTGACCGCAAAGAGACGAGCAAACTGCAGGATGTTAAGTTCAACTATCAGAATTTTGACCTCGTACCGATGAAAGATTCGCTGCGTATTGTCAATCGCAGTCTCTTTACGAATGTCAATGCATACGACCTTGTCCTGACGCTTGCTGTTGACGGCAAAGAAGTCTGGAAACAGGCGATTGACGCGCCGGATATCCCGGCCGGGGAAGAGGGAACGATCGCAATTCAGATTCCGGATTACGGTGTCGGCGAATATGTGTTGACGGCTTCGCTCGTACTCTCCGAAGCAACGGATTGGGCGGAAAAAGGTTACGAGATTGCGTTCGGTCAGGGCGTTTTCATGCAGGAAACGCCGGCAGAGTACGATCCGGTTGCGGCATGGCTTGCAAAGAAACCGGCTCTCGAAGTTCATGACCGTCTGACCAAGACGGAACCGATGCGTGTCGTGATCAGTGACGTCAATATCGGCGTTTACGGTGACACGTTCTCGGCGATGTTCTCGAGCGCTCAGGGTACGCTCACGTCATATCGGTATAATGACGTCGAGTTGATCGAAGAAAAACCACAGATCAATTTCTGGCGTGCACCGACGGATAACGATAAAGGGTTCCGTTTCCAGGAAACGACGGCTCAGTGGAAACTGGCAAGTCTCTACAATCACTGCGCAAAGATCGAAATCCTCGATGACGGCGGTGACGGACGACATAACGGCACGATGAAGGCATTCTTTGGTGAACGCGGTATCGGAGAGTACAAAGCCGATCATTTCCGTATTCGCTTTATTTATGCGCTGGCAACGGCCCCCGCTGCAGAATGTGCCGTAACGTATACGGTTCATAACAGCGGCTGCATTCAGGTTACTATGGATTATGAGAAGGTCGAGGGACTTCCCGCAATGCCGGACTTCTCGATGCTCTTTACGCTGTCTGCTGATTATGACAAGATCCGTTATTACGGTTACGGACCGGCTGACAACTATATTGACCGTCAGGAAGGCGCGCGTCTCGGTATTTTTGAAACGTCAACGCAGGAAGAATTCGAACCGTATCTCCGTCCGCAGGAATACGGCAACCACGGCGGTATTCGCTGGTTTACGGTGACAGATAATCGCGGGCGCGGACTTCTCGTCAAGGCACTCGGAACGAAGCTTTCGGCTTCCGCCGTTCCGTACACGCCGCATGAAATCGAATCTGCACGTCATCCGTATGATCTGCCGGAAGTTCATCATACGTTTGTGCGTGCTTCGCTCGGTCAGTGCGGTGTCGGCGGTGATGACTCGTGGGGCGCTCCGATTCTCGACGAATATATCGAGAAAAATGCAAGCCGTCATCTGGAATTTTGCATAAAGGGAATCTGATAATTACCTGCCTATTACGTTTGCAGGCTATGATATACAGGAGGGGTATTCAATGGAAATTTTAGACGAGATGAAGAAGGAATTTACGGCACAGTTCGGTGAGCAGAATACGCGTGCTTTCTTCTCCCCGGGTCGTGTCAACCTGATCGGCGAGCATACGGACTATAACGGCGGTCATGTTTTCCCGTGCGCAATCACGCTCGGCACGTACGCACTCGTTGCCGACCGCGACGATAACGAAACGCGCATGTACTCGATGAACATGCCGAAAGCCGGCGTCCTTTCATTCCCGATGAGCGGTTTGACGTATGATAAAAATTACGGCTGGGCCAACTATCCGATGGGCGTTATCCGCATGTTCGAAGATGCCGGTTACAAAGCGGCACACGGCTTCGATATTCTCATTTACGGCACACTGCCGAACGGTGCAGGCCTTTCTTCCTCGGCTTCTATTGAAGTTCTGATGTCCGTTATTCTGAACAACACGTTCGGTTTCGGCCTTGACATGGTGGAAATGGTCAAACTGAGCCAGGCTGCCGAGAATAAATTTGTCGGCGTCAACTGCGGTATTATGGACCAGTTTGCTGTCGGCATGGGCAAGAAAGACTGCGCAATCCTGCTTGACTGCAATACGCTCGAGTATCGTTACAGCAAAATTGTTCTCGATGACTGCAGCATCGTCATCACGAACACGAACAAGAAACACAGCCTCGGCGCTTCCGCATACAACGAACGCCGCAGCCAGTGCGAATCGGCTCTCGAACAGCTTCAGGCCGTAAAACCGATCAAGGCTCTCGGTGAACTCACGGATGAAGAGTTTGACGCCATTGCCGATACGATCAAAGATCCGGTTGTTCGTCGCCGCGCTCATCATGCCGTTTACGAAAATCAGCGTACGCTCGAAGCCGTTCGTGCTCTCGAGAACAATGACGTTGCCAAGTTCGGCAAGCTCATGAACGCATCGCATGTTTCGCTCCGTGACGATTACGAAGTTACGGGTAAAGAACTCGACACACTCGCTTCGCTCGCATGGCAGCAGGAAGGCGTTATCGGTTCGCGTATGACGGGTGCCGGTTTCGGCGGTTCGACAGTCAGCATCGTCCGCAATGACGCGCTTGCCGCATTCCAGAAGAATGTCGGCGAAGCTTACACGAAAGAAATCGGCTATGCTCCGAGCTTCTACATCGCCAGCATTTCCGACGGTACACACGAAATCAAAGACTGACATCATTTCAATTCAGTAGGTAAGTTTTTCTGTAGTTAAGAAATGGAGATATGTGATTATGGCTATTTTAGTTTGCGGCGGTGCCGGTTATATCGGCTCTCATGCAGTTCATCAGCTCGTTGCGAAAGGCGAAGACGTTATCATCGTCGACAACCTGCAGACGGGTCACCGTGATGCGATCAATCCGAAAGCCAAATTCTACGAAGGCGATATCCGCGATGCCGCCGTTCTCGATAAGATTTTTGACGAGAACGATGTTGAGGCAGTTATCCATTTCGCAGCCAACTCGCTGGTCGGCGAAAGTGTTCAGAAACCGCTGAAATACTTTAACAACAACGTTTACGGTATGCAGGTCCTGCTCGAAGCAATGGTTCGTCATCATGTCGACAAGATCGTCTTCTCCTCAACGGCTGCTGTTTACGGCGAACCGAAACGCGTTCCGATTCTTGAAGATGACGAAACGAATCCGACGAACCCGTACGGCGAATCGAAACGTACGATGGAAAAGATGATGAAATGGGTCAGCCGTGCCGACGGTATCCGTTATGTCTCGCTGCGTTATTTCAACGCTGCAGGTGCTATCGATGACGGTTCAATCGGTGAAGATCATCATCCGGAAACGCATCTTATTCCGCTCATTTTGCAGGTTCCGCTCGGAAAACGCGATCATATTACGGTCTTCGGCGATGATTATCCGACGCCGGACGGCACGTGCCTGCGCGATTATATCCATGTCATCGACCTCGCCGATGCACATGTTCTTGCCCTCGAATATCTCCGCAAAGGCGGCGAGAGCAACATTTTCAACCTCGGCAACGGCAAAGGCTTCTCCGTAAAAGAAATGATCGAAGCTGCCAAGAAAGCAACGGGTAAAGATATCAAAGTCGAAATGGGTGCCCGCCGTGCAGGCGACCCGGCTCAGCTTATCGCTTCGAGTGAAAAAGCCCGCAAGATCCTCGGCTGGAACCCGCGTTATACGGATGTCGAAGTCGTCATCGGAACGGCTTGGAAATGGTGCCTGACTCACCCGAACGGATACGAGAAATAATCAGCGGAAACAGGGGAACGATACATTATGGCAATTGAAATGAATTACGAAATCAACCGTCTGCTCAACTTTGCCGAGCAGCAGAATCTCATCGAACCTTCGGATCGCGCTTATTCGGCCAATCTCTTACTCGACTGCCTGCAGGTAGCAGAGTATAAGCCGGTTGAGGTCAGCGAAACGCTCGTAACGGCAACGCCGATCCTCGAAAATATGCTGGATTATGCCGCGGAAAAAGGTCTCATCGAGAACACGGTCAGCGAACGCGATCTGTTTGACACACGCATTATGAACTGCGTCATGCCGCGCCCGTCTGAAGTTATCGCCCGTTTCAAGAAAGACTATGAGCAGTCGCCGGAACTCGCGACGGATCATTATTATCAGACGAGCATTGCCTCGAACTACATCCGCAAAGCCCGTATTGATAAGAATATCGCGTGGAAAACGGCAACCCCGTACGGCGATCTTGACATTACGATCAACCTCTCCAAACCGGAGAAAGATCCGCGTGACATCGCTAAAGCGAAACTGGTCAAGGCTTCCTCGTATCCGAAATGCCTGCTCTGCCGCGAAAATGAAGGTTATGCCGGTCATGCCGGTCATCCGGCGCGCCAGACGCACCGTCTGATTCCGCTCGATTTCAACGGCCATGCCTGGTTCATGCAGTATTCGCCGTATACGTATTACAACGAACATTGCATTATCCTGAACAGCGAACATATCCCGATGAAGGTTTCGCGCAAGTCATTTGAGAACCTGACGGAATTCGTCACGATTTTCCCGCATTACTTTGCCGGTTCGAATGCCGACCTGCCGATTGTCGGCGGCTCGATTCTGTCGCATGACCATTATCAGGGCGGACATAACACGTTCGCGATGGAACGTGCACCGATTGAGAAAGAATACAAGTTCAAAGGATTCCCGGATGTCAAAGCCGGCCGCGTTCAATGGCCGATGTCGGCAATCCGCCTGCAGTCGGAGAACCGCGAACAACTCATCGACCTCGCGGATAAGATCCTTGCGCATTGGCGCAAGTACAGTGACGCTTCGGTTGAGATCCTTGCAGAGACGGACGGCGAACCGCACAATACGATTACGCCGATTGCACGCCGCCGCGGTGCAGCGTACGAACTCGACCTCGTCCTCCGCAACAACCGTACGACGGAGGAGCATCCGCTCGGACTGTTCCATCCGCATGCCGAAGTCCATCATATCAAGAAAGAGAACATCGGCCTCATCGAGGTTCTCGGCCTTGCGATCCTGCCGGCTCGCCTGAAGAAGGAAATGGCGACCGTTCGTGCCGAACTCTTAAAACGTACGCCGGATATCTCCGGGATCGAAGAAGTCGCCAAACATGCCGACTGGTACAAGAAGGTCCTTGCTAAATATCCGGAAATTACGGAGGAAAATGTAGACGCGATCGTCGAGAAAGAGATCGGTCTCGTCTTCCTGCAGGTTTTGACGGATGCCGGCGTTTACAAACGCGACGAAAAGGGTATGCAGGCGTTTGACCGCTTCGTTGAGACGGTTAATGCAGACTGAGTTTATCTAGCGATACCTCATAAAAGTAAATAAAACGGAAAAGAGCCGTTGCACCGATGATACGAATCATGGGTGCAGCGGCTCTTGTTTTACGGACGAACTTTTTAGTCTAAGTCATCGAAAAAGAGGATTGATATGTGAACGCCGTACACACATTATGCGTAGTGTGTATGGCGTTCTTTTCGTTTTGTATTACATTTTGCGGTAAACGCCGATAACCTTGCCAAGGACGGTAACGTCTTTTTCGTAGAACGGCTCCATATGATCGTTTTCCGGTTGGAGGCGGATACAGTCTTTTTCATGGAAGAAACGTTTTACGGTAGCGCCTTCCTGATCGACAAGCGCAACGACAATATCGCCGTCACTGGCGTCCTCCTGCTGTTTAACCATGACGAAATCGCCGTCGAGGATGCCGGCATTGATCATACTTTCGCCTTTGACACGTAACATGAACGTGCGGTCCGTAGTACCGATGAGGTTCTGCGGGAAGGAGAAGACATCCTGAACGTTCTGATCGGCGAAAATCGGGACACCGGCTGTGACGGTGCCGACGAGGGGAACGGGGACGTTGCGGCCCCACGGTTTATCGTCAAGAATGTCGATAGCGCGCGGTTTCGTCGGATCGCGTTTAATGAGTCCGTTTTCCTCAAGCTGGGAAAGGTAACCGTGTACCGTCGAGCTCGATTTCAGGCCGACGGCTGCGCCGATTTCGCGTACGGAAGGCGGGTAGCCCTTTTCAAGTAAGAATGCTTTGATGTACTGGAAAATTTCTTTCTGTCGTGTGCTGCCGATCTGACGCTTGCCCATAACGATACCTCCTCGGAACCTGTTCCTATGTCTGTTTTTGATGCAATGGCTGTTAGCCGGTTGGTTTCAATTCTTCATTGTTATTGTATCATACATATGTTTGCAGGTCAAGAAAAAGCGAACAAATAAACGGATTTTATTTTTCCTGTTGTTCGGTATTGCTGTTCGATGAAGTGCCGGTTTTAGATCTCATTCCTGACGGTCATCATTTGACGCGTCATTGGCGCTTCCGGAAACTGCAGGCCTCGGCGCACCGAGCGAAATCGCGGACGTTATGCGGTTGGAAAGACGTTCGTGAACATGCGCGTAGCGTGCCGTGACTTTCGGATCTTTTTGACGCAGCGTTTCCTGGACAACGCGCAGATCCTTCGTCGCCTGATACAGGTTCGTACCGCAGCTATGGCGGAAAATATGACACGAAAGTCCGTCATATTTCAATCCGGCTTTTTTGAGCGTTTCGTTCATGACATAACGAATACCGCCGCGCGACATGCGCCCGAGTTGATGATTGTGTGAATTCGACAGCAAAAGAGGCGTCAGCATGCCCTCACGTTTGATGGCGATATCCTTCGGAATCGCGGCGAGATACTGTTCGAGAACGGAGAACGTTTCGGCGCAGGGATAAATAGCTTCGAGTCGTTCCTTGGTACCTTTACCGCGGACCATCATCGCGCGCAGATCCCAATTGATATCCTCGAGGCAGGCGCGGTGCAGTTCGACGTTACGCATACCTTCAACGCCCATGAGGTAAACGATCAGCAGATTGCGGTAGCGGAGAAACGGATTTTTTTCTTCCGCGATGACCTCACAGACCGTCCGCATCTGGTCGAGCGTATAATAACGGAGGTTCGCGTCATCGACATATGACGGCGGCGTACTGATATCATCGCAGGGATTGGCATTGACCAGACCCATTTTGCAGGCCGTATTGAAAAACGCCTTGACCGCCATGATCATGATATGTTTTGTGTCGTTTTTGTACTGCTTTTGATTCAGATATTCGCGGTAGATACGCATCTGGTAATCCTGTACGGCAAGCGGATGAATACCGTTGTCGAGGCACCAGCGGATGAACGCATCGATTCGTGACGTATAACAAAGCATGGTATCCTCGGTCGGCGTGCCTTTGGCAATATAGCGAGGAATGAATTCGCGGTAATGCGTCACAAAATAATCCGGTGTAACGGCTGTAGCCTGCAGCGGCGTTGCTATTGAACGTGACGGTTCCGGCACGGCGGGAATGTTTGAGTTTGTCATACACAAAATCTCCTTAATGGTTTACTCCGTCAGATACGGATTTACTATCATAGATAACATGGTTTTCGGGTGGCAGTGATCCGGGAAGATGCGGACGGAAATTTCGTTGACCGGCTCATACACATTTTTTCGGAGAGTTATGGCCGGACTGAACGATTACGGATATCTTTATAAAAAGAAGTCGACGGAGAGACGTAGTTGTTTTACTCTCTTTCGGTCAAAATCTTACTTTCGAGAATTCCTGTTCTCGAAAGTAAGATTGTTTTTCCTTATTATAGCACAGTTACTGACTTTTTACCACAATCCCTATTTGACGTCAAAAAGTTTTTACTGAACCGATGACTTTATGATACAATTGAATAATATTACATATTATTGCCCGCTGATCGTAAGTTATATTAACTCATGAAAAGGATGAATATGATTTTTGAGAATAAGCAATTTTATTTAATATAGTCGTATATAATAAATAATATGAAATATAGCTGCGCTGATATCTGTCTAACCCGGCCGGGACAGGCAATGCAATTTTTGCTAAAAGCTGCCGCTAAAAATTGCACTGCCTGTTCCTTGCGCTTCCTCAATTAAGTACATTTCTCAACTAAGTCAAATAGAACGTATCCTCGGTAATGTCAACTTAAATTGAGCGGATCGGGCTTAATCAGATATTTTCGGATCGTATCATTCATTGGCAGCAATGTTTCCACAATATTCTTTGCGGTGTCGCTGATATGGGAATATTCCGTATGAATTCAACATGTTCATTATCATTATATATTTAAACAATGAAACACTAATATTTTTTTATGTACTAAATTATAAAACTTACCATATATATTTGTATATTATCATTTAAAATCAGAAAATTACATCGGAGTTAGATATGCATATATTTTAAGTAATTATCCATAAATTAAAAAATAACGCACTATTAACAGCAAATCACAGTCAAATGATGCGTTGACCTTTTAAATATGTGGTTGAGTCAGTCTACAAAACGACGCAGTTTGTCCGCATCAACTTTTCCGCGATTATTTAACGGAATACGATCGATGAAGCGGATAAAATCCGGCATATCCGCCGGCTTCAAAAAATGACGAATGGTTTGGCGTAACTGTGATTCATTCGTCCACGGATCCTTGACAATCCATACCCCTGCCCCTTCGCCCCTCAGTTTGTCACGGACCGTCAGAACGGCCGCGTCGGTAATGCCGGGCAGGGATTTCAGTTCGGTTTCGAGTTTCAGGAGATTGAGCTTGTAGCCGCCCTTATTCACCCAGGCACCGCGGCGCCCGCCGAAGATGAGTTCGCCGTTTTCGTTGAGCCAGCCGGTATCGTGAACGCTGAACGGGATTTTGACACCGCTGACATGATATGGCGTGTCAACGTAAATGAGTCCGCCCTTGATGCTGAGGCCGATGCCCGGAAACGGATGTCCGAGATTTTCGGGAACTCGATCCGGCTTGTCAACCACAGCATACGTGATATAGTTCAGTTCACTTGCGCCGTAATACAGGATCAGTTTGGCGTGCGGCAGGATTGATTGAAGGTAGCGGATTACGGAAGGTGTTAAGAGCTGAGATCCGGTGAAGAGTGATTTTACCGAAGGAAATGTCTTTTTGACGGTTGGAATCGTCGATTTGCTTTGTCTCGCGGGCAGATTGACGTCGGATTTCGTATCGGATACGGACCTGTTTTGCGTCTGTGACGCGACGTCAGGATGCTTGCGCAGCACGGTTTCGGCAAACAGCGTCAATTTCGCCGGTACGAGGTAGATGCAGGTTACGGCGGCATCTTCTATGAGAGTCCCCCAGCCCCGGCATCGCATGTATTCGCTCGTTACGATTGTACCGCCTTCAAACAACACTGATAACGCGGAATTCGTATTGCCCGTAAAGGAAAGTGATCCCTGCAAAAACATGACGGTATTACCGTCAACGTCAAAAATTCGATTTTGTGTCGGGAAAAATCCGGCCCAGCTGTCATACGTCCGGTACATCACTTTCGGCGTCCCCGTCGATCCCGAACTCAAAACGCCGAGAATATCCGCCTCCTTATGCGTCCGTATGACTTCTCCGGTAAACGTAAAATCGTTTTCCGTCTCCGAAAGCCGCCAGAGTCCCTGCAGATGATTATCGCGAAGAATTGACGTCAATTCATGCTCATCGTGCGCAAGAATCGGCCGCGCCCCGAGCTTCTGGAGCGCCAAAAACGCCGCAAACTGCCGCTCAAACCCGTTGGCAAGAATTAAGATATCCTGTCCGGCCCTTACTTGAGATGAAACGTCTTCCGCAAGATTGTCTGTATATGCCAGAAAATCGTTATAGGTATATGCGGTGCCGTCTATTCGAAGAAACATCTTATTTGCGTGGCGCAAGGTATGCTGTTTCAGTAAATCATAGTAATTCATTTTAATTTGATCCTTTACAGTAAAAGTTTCATTGAACCGATCGGGCCTGTGGTGCGAATTCTGCCTTAAAAGCTGCAGGCTAAACGGGATCCGATTTTGCCTAATTCAGTCGCCTGCATCAAACCGCTGCGCTTAAACAATGCAGGCTCCCAGCAAAATCGGATCCCGTTCTTAACGCCTTTATGCAGCAAATCGGCAGAATTCGCACCGCAGGCCCTTACGTTTGTTTCATTATGCAAAACGTTTGTCTGACGTTTAGCCTGCAGCATTAAAGGAAGGACGATACTCCGACTGCGCCTCGCGCAATGTCAAATACTTCGTATCAAAACAGCTTCCCCCATCCCTCCGGCTCCCGCAATCGAAAATAATCCCAATTCTCCGTCTGCCACACGCAATGAAGCTAAAGTCTGCAAAGCGATAATTGCCCCGGATGCCCCGTAAGGGTGCCCGTAAGCAAGCGCTCCTCCGAACCGGTTATAGCGATCGAGACAATCCGGATACTTACGGGCAAACAAAACATCGATAACGGCAAACGCCTCATTAAACTCAATCGCCGCGAGATCCCGAAACGTCAGCCCTTGACGCCGCAAAAGGAATTCCGCTGTCAACTGTGCGCCGCGGGGACTTTCCGCGGGATTTCCTCCGAGAGAAGCCGTTCTGAGAATTTCCGCCTGCGGTGTCAGATTGTGACGCTGACAAAACGACTTTGACGCGAGCAGCAAAAACGCAGCGCCGTCATTGATGCGGCACGCATTACCGGCATTGAGAAGTGTTCCTTTGCCGAAAAGCGGCGGCAGACGGTCGAGGAGCCTCTGACTCATATTCGGCTTAATCCCCTCATCGCGGCAGCAGGTTCCGATCGGCAACATGACATCCGCAAATATGCCGGCTTTCTGTGCCATAGCGGCCTGCTGATGGCTTCGCAGAACCCATGCGTCAAGTTCCGACTTAGAGACATGCTCGGCTTCCATGACTTTTTCCGCGCTGCGAAGCATCGTGTCGGGACGCAGATCACAGGGAGCAAACTGTGCCGTATAATACACACCGTCAGCGTTTGACGTCAAACCGTATCGTTCATCCTGCGGCGCGTAAACGCGAAGCGGCTGCAGAGACGCGCTTTCGATGCCTCCTGCGAGAAACACGTCACCCTGTCCGGCAGAAATTTTCGCAAACGCGAGGGAAATCGCCGCGGCCGCCGAAGCACATTGCATATCGACAGTCAACACCGGAACCGTTTCGGGAAAACCCGCCTCAAGACTCATCAGACGGCCGATATTTCCGCCCGTTCCGACGGCATTGCCGACAAAAATCCCTGACAGTGACGCAGGTTCAACATGTTGGCGCGTCAAAAGTTCCCGGCATACTTTTGCTCCCATGATTTCGGGGCGCACCGAGGCAAGACCGCCGTTTTTTAACGCAATCGGGGTACGCAGACCGCCGAGAATATAAACCGGTTCCAAAATTTACTCCTCATCTTTCGAGTGCCTTATTAATCCGTACACCGAGATAAGCGGCAGCAAGACATTTCAAAATATCACCGGGAATATACGGCAGAACCGCCATAAAAAATCCCTGCTGCCACGTAATATCCATAACGGCAACCATCTGGAGGAGTCCCCCGATGTCCGTAATCGGGATGCCGATAAAAATATCGAGCAGCGCATAACGCCAAAACCGCGGCTTGCTTCCCTTCAACAGACTGATAATCGGATACACGACAATCCATGCCCAGATATATCCGCCCGTAGGCCCGACCAGTTTTGCAATACCGGCCGTTCCGCCGACAAAAACCGGCAGTCCCGCCGCGCCCATCAGGACATAAACGACCAGGGCGACAAACGTTTGCTTCGGGGTCAAAACAAACGCCATTACGCCCAACGCGAGCGTCAAAGCCGTCACCATCCCCGGCGTAAACGGCAGCGGAAACGAAATATACGCCGTCACACACGCAAACGCAATGCAGAGTGCCATCTTCGCCAAACTTCGTGCCGTAAAAACCGACTCGTTTCCCGTATACTTAGCATTCAAACCCATAACTGTCAACCTTCTTTAACCAAATCAATCCAAACATCCTGATCGCTGAATACAGGACAGGTAAACTTCATGCGAATACGCGAACAACCGTCAAGTTCCGGCCGTGAAAGCAATTTTTCCATAATCATAAGCCCCGGAACAAGCGGCCGCCCCGTCCGATGTAACACATTTGTATCGTTAACCGACGTCACAAACGCATATACTTCAGCCGCCGAAAACCGCAGTCGAACCGCATCTGTCCTTGCCGAGTCATCCGAATCACTCAAACGGGAATCACCATTGACACCAGCCGGGTCATTCAATCGGTAATCGCAATTGACATCAACCACAGCCGTCAATCGGCACTTCCGAATGACGTCAATCCGCGGAGCCGTGCGTCCGAGGAGCAGCGTCAACGTCAACGTTCCCGACTCGTCAAACGCCCGCACCCGCATCAAACCGTGCCGATCCGACAAAATCACCGGTTCCGCACATCCCGACGCGTCAAAACCCGACTCGACATCCGCATCGGCCCCTAATAGACACCACTCCGCCGCCGCAATCACAGCCCCCTCAAACCGAGAACCCTTCAACCGTGCCGTAACCCGCGCCAAATCCCGAAACATAAAAACGCCTCCTACGCTTCCCCATTATAGAGAAAAGCATAAGAGACGTCAACCTATTATTTGATTTTGGTTAACAATATTTGACTCCGCTGTTGCCGCGCCAAAGTACATTGTCCCAAAATAGCAAATAGAAACCTAAGGCAGGTGTGACAGCGATGCGACTGACTTTGCGTCAGCGTGCGTTAAAAACGGCAACATGGGAGGAACATAGCTGTCCCACCTGCCGTCGAGTTCAAGTCAATTATTTCGTATTCAAATCCTCAATCGCCTGCGCTGCTCCCAAAATCCCGATGACAGCATGCTCAAACGTCAATCCGCCCTGCAAATACACATTATACGGCGCGCGCATCGGTCCATCCGCACTGAGCTCAATCGAAGCGCCTTGGACAAATGTACCGGCCGCCATAATAACCTGATCTGCATAACCCGGCATATCCCAAGGCTCCGGCGTCGCAAACGAATCAACCGGCGAATACTTCTGGATCCCGCCGCAGAACGCAATGAGTTTCTCCGGCGTGTCAAGCTCGATCGCCTGAATAATGTCACCGCGTACATCCGTCGGCAGCGGCAGCGTACGATACCCGAGCTTGGCAAAGAGCCCCGCGGCAAACAGCGCGCCTTTAATCGCCTGCGCAACAACATGCGGCGCGAGGAAAAATCCCTGCAGAATCAGACGATTATTCGCGAGACTTGCTCCGAGCTCATCGCCCATGCCCGGTGCCGTCAAACGATACGACGCGAGCTCGACGAGTTTATCCTTGCCGGCGATATATCCCCCCGTCGGCGCAATGCCGCCGCCCGGATTCTTGATCAGCGAACCCGCCATAATATCCGCGCCCGCCTGTACCGGTTCCTGTGTGTCAACGAATTCACCGTAGCAGTTGTCAACGAAGCAAACGCAGTCCGGCTTGACGCGTTTGACTGCCGTCGTAATCTCGCGGATATCCGCAATCGAAAGCGGCGAACGCATACTGTAACCGCGCGAACGCTGGATGAGTACCATCTTCGTCTTTTCCGTAATGACATCCGGAATATGAGCGAGATCGACCTTACCGTCAATCATCGGCAGTTCATGATAAAGAATGCCGAACTCCTTCAGCGAACCCGGAGACGGATTATCATAGCCGATAACCGTCTGCATCGTGTCATACGGCTTGCCCGTCAGTGACACGAGCTCGTCACCCGGACGCAGGATCCCGAACAATACCGTTGCCAGAGCATGCGTGCCCGAAACGAACTGCGTACGCACCAGTGCGCGCTCGGCACCGAAAACTTTCGCGAAAAGCTCTTCGACTTTCCCGCGGCCGATGTCATCATAGGCGTAGCCCGATGTCGTATTAAAATGAGCATCGGACACGTGACACTCGCGCATTGCGTCAAGAACCTTCAGTGTATTGGCTTCGCTGACTTCATCGACATGAGCAAAAAGCGGCTTGGCTTCGGCAAGAACTTCTTCTTTTAACTGTAATAATTTCTGCGAAAACGGCATGGAAATAACAACTTCTTTCTGTATAGGATTGATTATTTACGATTGACAATATTGGCGATATGCTTGAGTGTGATCGAAAGCGTACCGTCTGCGTTCGTGTTGAATTCAATGAACTCCGTATTGTCCATACAATCGGTCGGGAT
>CACXCC010000063.1 GCA_902766015.1 uncultured Veillonellaceae bacterium | reverse complement strand
TTCTCGTGGAGTTTTTGACGGATTACTTTGACGATCAACTCGTTTGTGACGCCCATTCCCTTGATGTCCTGGATCCGCAGTTCGCGGAGGCACAGAGCAGCGTTCTCGATCAGACGCTTTACCGCGTACAGCAGCTGCCGCCGACGGATCATCTCGCCGGACTGCGCGAGGATGAACGCGTTGTCGTGTACAACCGTGACATGCGGATCGAAAGAAAGAGTGAAAAACAATGAGAATTATGATGACAGGAGATGTCGTCGGTCATACGGGGCGACGTGCATTTCGAACGTATACGCCGCAGCTGCGCCGCGAAAAGCAGATTGACGTCGTAATCGTCAACGGCGAAAACTCGGCCGGCGGCAAAGGTTTTACGCGCCGTGCCCTCGATGAACTTTACAGCGGCGGCGCAGACGTTGTTACGTCTGGCAACCACGTCTGGGATAAACGCGACGTGCTGGAGTTTATCGATCAGGAACCGTTTTTGATCCGTCCGGCCAATTATCCGGAGGGTACGCCAGGTAAAGGCTGGTGCATTTATCCGTTTAAGGCCAAGAATATCGGTGTTATCAATCTGTCGGGCCGCGCGTTTATGCCGGCACTTGACGATCCGTTTCAGAAGATTGAAGAAATCCTGCGCGAGATACAAAACGAATGTGACGTCATTTTCCTTGACTTCCACGCGGAGACGACGTCGGAAAAAATGGCGATGGGCTGGTATCTCGACGGCCGCGTCAACGGCGTTGTCGGAACGCACACGCATATTCAAACGGCCGATGAACGCATTCTGCCGGAGGGAACGGGATATATCACGGATCTCGGCATGGTCGGACCGTGGAATTCCGTCCTCGGTGTCAAAACGGAGTGCATTTTAAAACGCTTTTTAACGGCAATGCCCGTGCGGTTTGACGTCGCCGACGGTCCTTCCGTCTATTCGTCCGTCATTTTTGACATTGACGATAAAACGAATCGAACAACGAACATTGAGCGCATTTTGATTCATGAATAACCGTGAAATTCCTGCAAATTCGTCAGAAACAAGAAGGATTTAGACCTTTTTTGACGAATTATTTCCTATATGGGCATAAGTCTGCATATATGGAACAATTCTTTCAATGCTTGGCGGATCCCTGATCCGGGAGAGGATGTTGCAACATGGAAATCTTGAAAGTATCCGCAAAATCGAATCCGAATGCCGTTGCCGGTGCACTGGCTGGTGTGCTTCGCGAAAACGGCAGTGCAGAACTGCAGGCCGTAGGGGCCGGTGCCCTGAATCAGGCTGTCAAAGCCGTGGCAATTGCCCGCGGATTTGTCGCCCCGCACGGGGTTGACTTGGTTTGTATTCCTGCATTTACCGACATCGAAATCGCAGGAGAGGAACGCACGGCGATCAAGCTCATTGTCGAGCCGCGCTGAGCGGAGAGTGAGATCATAGGAGTGAAAAGAAATGCCAAGTGATTTGCATATGCACACGACGTATTCCGACGGCAGTTTGACGCCGGAAGAACTCGTTGACGCGGCGAAAAAAGCCGGGCTGCATTATATCGCAATTACGGATCACGATACGGTAGACGGAATCGGCAGCCTCTATGAACGGGGCCTTTATCCTGCCCGCGGGATTCATATTATCCCGGGGATTGAATTCAGCGCCCATCACACGCAGCGTGAGATTCATATTTTGGGGTATAACATTGACATTTATTACGGGCATTTGATTGACAAACTGAATGACGTCACCGAGGCACGCTGGGTCCGGTTCAGTGAAATGGTGGAAAAGCTGCAGAAAGTCGGCTATCAGATCACGGAGACGGAAGTTTTGATGATTGCCGGTGCCAGTAAGTCAATCAGCCGCTCGCATATTGCCCGCCTGCTCGTCAAGAAGGGATATTTTCCTTCGGTACGTGTGGCGTTTGATGAAATGCTCAATAAAGGCAAGCCCGCGTATGTGCCGCACTATCGGCTTGAAGTCGGTGAGATTATCGATCTCATCAAAGCGGCAGGCGGAACGCCGGTGCTCGCTCATCCGAAACTGATCGGGGATGACGGACTTGTCGAGTCGATCTGTCAGCAGGGGATTGAAGGGATCGAGGCGTTTTATCCGCAGCACAACGAAGAAGATACAAAGCGCTATATCGCGATGGCAGACCGATACGGGCTGCTCGTTTCGGGCGGATCGGATTTCCACGGTTTCCCGACGCGGTATCCTGCCAAACTCGGCATTTTTACGATTGACGACCGGTTTGCGGAGAAATTTTACCGGCCGGTGAGAAAACTTTGACAGAAATGAGGGCGTAACGGATGGATGTAATCGCTTTAGTCGGACCGAGCGGCACGGGAAAGAGCCACCGTGCGCTGATTGTCGCGCAGAAGAATCACGCGGATGCGATCATCGATGACGGCATCCTGATTCAGGGCGGCAAGATTACGGCCGGGCATTCGGCAAAAAAAGAGAAAAACCGGCTTATGGCTGTCAAACGGGCAATTTTCGTCCTGCCCGGCCACGCCGAGGAAGTGCGGGAAGCTTTGCAGGAAAATCCGCCGCGCCGACTTCTCGTACTCGGGACGTCGGAAAATATGGTACACCGTATCGGCAAAGCGCTTGACCTGCCGTCGATTTCCAAGATTATTCGGATCGAGGATATCGCGACAAAAGCGGAAATGCAGAAAGCGCGTTTTTACCGCCTGAAGCAGGGCAAACATATCATTCCGGTGCCGACGATTGAGCTCAAGCCGCATTTTTCCGGTTACCTCATCGACCCGATCCAGTCATTTTTCAAGAAATCGTCGTCAAAACGCCGCCGTCTCGGGGAAAAGTCCATCGTGCGGCCGGTTTTCAGCTATTACGGCAAATTGATTATTGATGATTCCGCGATCAAAGCGATCGTCCACCATGAAATCGCCCGGGATCCGCGCGTGCATGACATCACGCATATTCATGTCGAGCATCTGATGAAAGACGGTGAGGATCAGGGGATCAAGATCCGCTGTGAAATTGTCATCAACTACGGCAGCGATATCCGTGCTCTTGTCGAACACGCGCAAAGCGGTGTACGCAGTTCGGTCGAGTTTATGACGGGCATGGTTGTCCATGAAGTAAATATCACGGTCGGCTCGCTTCGCATGACGAGCTGAAAACCGTTTCCTGCCCTGCTGCCGTGTGGCGGCGGGGCAGTTATGCTTTTCTGACGGAAAGGAAAGACATTATGCAAGAAGTGAAAAAACCACAGAAACCGATGGCGTTTTACTACGTTCTCGTACTTGTCGTCATCCTGCTGTTTAACGAAATGGCGCGGCCGTATTTCGACCAGACGCAGGTAGAAGAAGTCGATTACGGAACCTTTATGAGCGTCATCGACAATCGTCAGATTGACCATGTACAGATCGAAAACAACGAGATTTCGTATACGGTCAAGGATGACACGAAACATTATAAGACCGGCGTCATGCAGGACCCGACACTTGTCCAGCGTTTGCACGACGCAGGTGCGACATTTGACCAGAAAAATCCGCAGCGGTCTTCGCCGCTCCTCGAGTTCTTCCTCGCGTGGATCCTGCCTCTCATCATCTTCTTCGCCATCGGTCAATATATGAGCCGAAAACTCATGGAGCGGGCGGGAGGAAACTCGATGATGTTCGGTGCGGGAGGCAAACGCGCGAAAGTCTATGTGCCGTCCTCGGCGGGTATTCATTTCAGTGACGTCGCCGGCGAGGACGAAGCAAAGGAAAATCTCTCCGAAATCGTCGATTACCTCCACAATCCGGAACGGTATACGACAATCGGCGCCGCGATGCCGAAAGGCGTTTTACTCGTCGGGCCTCCGGGAACCGGTAAAACGATGCTCGCGAAAGCCGTTGCCGGCGAAGCGAACGTCCCGTTCTTCTCGATCGCCGGTTCGGAATTCGTCGAGATGTTCGTCGGCATGGGCGCGTCAAAAGTCCGCGACCTCTTCCAGCAGGCAAAAGAAAAAGCGCCGTGTATCGTGTTCATCGACGAGATCGATGCGATCGGTCAGAAACGAAACGGTGCCAACATGGGTAACGACGAGCGCGAACAGACGCTTAATCAGCTGTTGACGGAAATGGACGGTTTTGAAAGCAACAACGGCGTTATCATCCTCGCCGCGACAAACCGCCCGGAATCCCTTGACCCGGCGCTTTTGCGTCCGGGACGTTTCGACCGCCGTGTTCCGGTCGAACTGCCGGATCTTGCGGGTCGCGAGGCGATTCTCAAAGTTCATGCGCGCAAAGTCAAGACGGCTTCTGACGTCGATTTCCATACGATTGCCCGTATGGCTTCGGGCGCTTCGGGTGCCGAACTCGCCAATATCATCAACGAAGCGGCTCTGCGTGCCGTTCGCGACAACCGCAACGAAGTTACGCAGTCCGATCTCGAGGAGAGTATCGAAGTCGTCATCGCCGGTTACCAGAAGAAAAACGCGATCCTTTCCGATAAGGAAAAGCACACGGTGGCTTATCATGAAATCGGCCACGCCCTCGTTGCCGCGCTGCAGTCACAGTCCGCACCGGTTCAAAAGATCACGATCATTCCGCGTACATCCGGTGCGCTCGGCTACACGATGCAGGTCGAACAGCAGGATAAATACATCCTGACGAAAGAAGAACTCCAGAATAAGATCGCGACCTTCACGGCCGGACGTGCCGCCGAAGAAGTCAAATTCGGTCAGGTTAGCACCGGCGCGGCCAACGATATTGAGCAGGCAACAAAGCTTGCCCGCGCGATGATCACACGTTACGGCATGAGTGAAGACTTTGACATGGTCGCGATGGAAGTCGTCAACAACAAATATCTCGGCGGTGACACGTCACTCGCGTGCTCTGCGGCGACGCAGGAACAGATCGATAAGAGCGTCGTTGCTCTCGTCAAGTTTGAACATGAAAAGGCCAAGAAACTGCTCGAGGAGAACCGCGACAAGCTCGATGAACTCGCACAGTATCTGTATGAACGTGAGACGATTACCGGTGAAGAATTTATGCGGATCCTCGACCCCGAAGGGAAGATGGAGGGGCCGCACCGCAAAGCGGTATCCGGTTCGACG
>CACXCC010000062.1 GCA_902766015.1 uncultured Veillonellaceae bacterium | reverse complement strand
GCGATGGCGAGTGTGTCTTTCGGAACCGTATCCGTGATCGTGGAGCCTGCACCGATGTATGCACCGTCTTCGACCGTCACCGGAGCAACAAGGTTCGAGTTGCAGCCGACAAAGGCATTGTTGCCGACTTTCGTGCGGAATTTCGTTTTGCCGTCATAGTTAACCGTGATCGTTCCGCATCCCATGTTGACACCGGAACCCATATCGCAGTCGCCGATGTAGGAAAGATGCGGCAGTTTCGTGCCTTCGCCGACGACGGAGTTTTTGACTTCGACGAAATTGCCGATTTTGACGTGTTCTTTGAGGTGCGTGTTCGGGCGGATATGCGTGAACTGGCCGAGGATGACGCCGTCGTCAACCTGTGCGTCATGTGCGTACGTGAACTGTGCCGTAACGCCGTTGCCGATCTGCATGTTCTGGAAACGGACACTCGGTCCGATTTCACAGTCTTCACCGATGACAGTGCTGCCTTCGATCCACGTGAACGGATAGATGACCGTGTCACGGCCGATTTTGACGTCAGCGTCAATGAACGTCGAAGACGGATCCATGATGGAGACGCCTTCTGCCATGAGCTCTTCGTTTTTGCGGCGGCGCAGGATCTGTTCGGCGCCCGAAAGCTGGAGACGGGAGTTGATGCCGAGCGTTTCTTCGTAATCGTCGGCGGCAACGGCCCAGATTTTTTCGCCGGCTTTTTTGAGGATTTCGAGGACATCCGGCAGATAGTATTCGCCCTGCGCGTTGTCATTTGTGACCTGTGCGAGTGCGGCGAACATCGCCTGACAGTCAAAGCAGTAAATACCGGAGTTGACTTCGCGGACCTGACGCTCGGCTTCCGTTGCGTCTTTGTGCTCGACGATTTTCGCGACGCTGCCGTCTTCGGCGCGGATGATGCGTCCGTAACCCGTTGCATCCGGCATGATGGCCGTCAAAACCGTCGCTTTGGCGCCGGATTTTTCATGCTCTTCGAAGAGTTTTTTGAGCAGCGAACCCGTGAGTAACGGCGTATCGCCGCAGAGGACCATGACCGTACCCGTTTCGTCTTTGAGCAGGTCTTTCGTCTGCAGGACGGCATGACCCGTTCCGAGCTGTTCCGTCTGTTTTACGATTTCGGCCTGATCGCCGACAGCTTCACGGACGCGTTCGCCGCCGAATCCCGTCACGACAATGTGACGTTTGGCACCGGCTTCCGCAGCAGCGTCGATGACGTGCTGGAGCATCGATTTGCCGCCGACGCGGTGCAGGACTTTCGGCAGTTTTGACTTCATGCGCGTTCCTTTGCCCGCAGCCAGGATAATCGTAGTTAAATCCGACATAATTCAGCCTCCAATATAATAGTTATGAATCCGATTGAGTGGTTTTATTTTTTCTGCCGGTTCTCGACGCACGGCTCTTGGCGGCTTTTTTAGCCTCCTCCTGTTTGTGCGCGTCAATTGCCTTTAAGAGAACTTTTTCCGCGTTTTCCATATGATGCTCGGCTGCTTTGCTTGCCATTTTGCTGTCGCCCTGTGCGATTGCCTCGACAATGGCGCGATGTTCGTCAAGCGTGGCCTCGAGTCGTCCCGGATAGGACATGGAAAGTGTACGGAAACGCGTGAGCTGTTCACGCAGATTATTGATGATACCGATGAGCCGGGAATTACGGGAAGCATGGTAAAGCAGGTCATGGAATTCGATGTCGGCTTCGACGATCTTGTCCATGTCATGTTCTTCAATATAACTGCTGATGATGACGAGCAAACGCTGCAGATGCTCGAGTTCGTCATCCGTGATACGTTCGGCGGCGAGCCCGTTTGACAGCGATTCGAGTGCCGTGCGGATTTCGAAGATCTCGTTGACGTCACGCATCGACATGCTCGCAACATAAGTGCCGCGACGCGGCATCATGATGACATAGCCTTCAAGCTCCAGTTTGCGGATGGCTTCGCGTACCGGCGTACGGCTGACGCCGAGTTCTTCCGCAAGCTGGATCTCCATAATTCGTTCGCCGGGTTTCAAGATGCCGCGGCGGATGGCATCACGCAGCGATTCGCAAACCACTTCGCGGAGCGGCTGATAACTGTCGAGGCGAATCGGCGTTAACTTTCTTTTTTCCATACTAACAACTTCCCTTTGTATTAACGACTTCCCTTTGGTAAAACTTCACCGGTCTGACCCGTTGTTTGTGTGACAAAAACCGCGGCTTCGGTCTGCTTTCGCATGACGTCGGCGGTTTTTTCGGCAATTTCCCGGCTTTCGGTAATGCCGAAGACAGTCGGTCCGCTTCCGGACATCAGGCTCGCTTTGACGCCGTTTTGCAGCATGAGCTCTTTGTACTGACGGATGACGTCATATTTTGTCAGCGTCGCACATTCAAGTACATTGGCCAGCCGCGCGGCAACGCCGTTGACATCAGCGTCTCGGAGCGCCTGTTTCATGCCTTCCGTGTCGGGATGAACCGACGCGGGCGAAGCGTCATAGGTTTTGTAAGCCCAAGCCGTCGAAACCGAAATCGGCGGTTTCGCAAGGACGACCCAAACGGGCGGCAGATCCGGCAGACGCGTCAAAATTTCGCCGCGTCCCGTCGCAAGCATCGTTCCTCCCTGAAGGCAGAACGGGATATCCGAGCCGAGTGTCGCGCCCAGACGCGCGAGCTCCGCTGACGTCAAATGCAGTCCGTAAAGTGCGTCCATACCGCGCAAAACGGCCGCTGCGTCGGTACTTCCGCCCGCAAGGCCCGCCGCAATCGGAATGCGCTTCGTCAAACGGATGCACACGCCGCCCGGCAACCCGTATTCCGTTTGCATGAGTGACGCGGCACGCCACGCAAGATTTGACGCGTCAGCCGCAAGACCCGGCACGTCAATCGTGAGCTCAATGCCCGGACCGCACGTTTTTTCGAGCGTCAGCGTGTCATGCAGCCCGATCGACTGCATAACCATGGCGACTTCGTGGAAGCCGTCATCGCGCCGCCCGAGGATGTCGAGCGTCAGGTTGATTTTCGCCTCTCCCGTTACGGTAAGCACATGGATCCCTGCCTTTTCTTTGGATTATCTCATTTTGTATTCTGTATTTATAGAACGATCTTCTTATGATTTTAGCAGGATTCTCGCCGTGCATCAAGTCTTTCCGTGCTTTCCTGGGCGTTTTTGTTCACTTCTTTTTTCCTATTTTTTCTGCTTTTATTTCAATTTTTGGATTATCGTTATCAACTGACTTTTTCTATCGACTTTATTGTAATTACTGACCGTTTCGATTATAATGAAATTGAAGTCATTTATCGTTGTCCGGCACCAAAAATGGAGGGATATCTTTATGGAAGCCTTGCTCTTATCGCGATGGCAGTTCGCCATCACAACGATCTACCACTTTTTCTTCGTCCCGCTCACACTGGGATTGACGCTCTTCGTCGCACTGCTCGAAACGTGTTATGTGCGCACGAACAACCCCGCCTGGAAAGCGACGAGCCGCAAACTTGTCAAATTCTTCGGCACGATTTTCCTCATTAACTTCTCGCTCGGTGTCGTCACCGGTATCGTCCAGGAATTCCATTTCGGTATGAACTGGTCGGAATACGCCCGTTTTATGGGTGATATTTTCGGTGCGCCCCTGGCACTCGAGGCCCTTACGGCATTCTTCCTCGAGTCAACGTTCCTCGGCATCTGGATGTTCGGCTGGGACAAACTCTCGGAAAAAGCACATTGTGCCTGCATCTGGATCGTTGCGCTCGGCAGTAACCTGTCGGCGTTCTGGATCCTCGTTGCGAACTCGTTCATGCAGCATCCGGTCGGTTTTGCTATCCGCAACGGCCGCGCCGAAATGACGGATTTCGCCTCACTCATCACGAACCCGTACGTTGTCGGTGAATATTCGCATGCGTTTTTTGCCGGCATGACGACGGCGGGTTTCCTCGTTCTCGCCGTCAGCGCATGGAAATATGTCCACGATCATGCGTCCCGCTATGCGTTTACGCAGACGCTCAAAGCCGGTTCGGTCTTTGCGTTTGTCGGCATCATCGGTGTCATGGGCAGCGGACATATGCATACGCAGTATCTCCAGCAGGCCAATCCGATGAAGCTTTCGTCGATGGAAGCGCTCTGGGAAACGGAAGATCCCGCCCCGTTTGCGATTGTCGCTGACATCAATCAGGAAGCACAGCGCAATGACAGTGAACTCACGGTCCCGGGACTTTTCTCGTTCATGCTGTATAACACGCCGACCGGTGAAGTCAAAGGTATCAACAATCTTCAGGCCGAAGCCGTCGCCAAATACGGCCCAGGCGATTATCGTCCTGACGTCAAAGCCATGTTCTGGACGTTCCGTGCGATGGTCGGAAGCGCCGGCCTCATGATGCTGACGATTCTCATCACTGCGTTCCTCGCGTGGAAAAATAAACTCGCGAAGTGCACGTGTTTCCTGCGGATTCTCCCGTTCCTGATGCCTCTGCCGTTTATCGCGAACTCGTCCGGCTGGTTTGTCGCCGAGGGCGGACGTCAGCCGTGGATTGTTGTCGGTCTGCAGAAAACGGCAGCCGCCGTTTCGCCGAATTTGACGGGTACTGACGTCTTCCTGACACTCAGCGGTTTTACGGTTCTCTATCTCGTGCTGATTTTCGCGGCGCTTTATATCGCGTTCCGCTTTATCAACCGCACGTCCGTCACGACAGTTGCAGAAGGGAGTGACGCAAAATGACGCTCAATTTAGTCTGGTTTATTCTCATCGTCGTCCTGTTCTCCGGCTTCTTCCTTCTCGAGGGCTTTGACTACGGCGTCGGCACGCTGATGCCGTTCCTGGACAAACGCGAAGAGAAACGCACCGAGGTCATTATGTCGATCGCCCCGGTCTGGGACGGCAACGAAGTTTGGATGATTACGGCGGGCGGCGCACTGTTCGCCGCGTTCCCGCATGTATATTCGACGATGTTCAGTACGTTTTATCTCGCGCTGTTCCTCATGCTCGTCGCGCTCATTCTGCGCGGTGTCGCATTTGAGCTTCGCGGTCATAAAACGGACGGGAACTGGCAGCGGATCTGGGATGCCGCAATCTGTTTCGGCAGTGCCGTTCCGGCGATCCTTTGGGGCGTTGCCGTAACGAACCTGCTCCGCGGTCTTCCGATTGACGCGAATATGGTTTATCAGGGCGGTTTCCTCGACCTGCTTTCCGTTTATTCGATCGTCGGCGGCCTGACGTTCTTCTTCGTCTTTGCGTTCCACGGCGCAGCTTTCCTGACGCTCCGTCTGACGGATCACGATCTCCTCGAAAGTGCACGCAGTCTCGGCGTCCGCATGGGACTCCTCGCCGTCATTTTCTTCGTCGCCTGCCTCGTTCTGACGTATATGGAAACGGATCTCTTCCTGAGCACGCCGGCTGTCATCTTTATGCTGATCACGGCTGTTACGTTCATCGTTGCCTGGCTTCGTCTCCGCAGCGGTGTTGCCGCAGGGAAATCCGCCTTTGCACTCAGCGCTGTTTCGATTATTTCCGTTACGGTCGCGTTCTTCCTCGGCCTGTTCCCGCGCCTCATGGTCTCGAGCCTGAATCCGGAATGGAGCCTCACGATCACGAACGCGGCATCGACGCCGTATACGCTTCACATCATGACGATCGCAGCGGGCTGCCTCGTCCCGGTCGTTCTCATCTATCAGGCTTGGTCTTACTGGATTTTCCGCAAACGCATTACGCCGGAAGATGCCCATAAAGCCCACTAATACAGAAAGTACAATCTTATGAAACCTTCCCTGATCCCGGATCTTTGGCATCGTGAGGGCGGTACGTGCCGGTACTTGCTCGCCCTCGAACTTTGCCGCACTGTTCTCATCGTTTTCGGCGCGTTTCTCATCGCGCGGATCGTTGACGGCGTGTTCCTTTCGGGCCGGGGACTCTATGAAACAGCACCAGATCTTCTGGTGCTGTTTGTTGTCCTCGGCATCGGCGCTTTTTTGCGTCATCTGCGCCGCGGTGTTTTGCGTCAGCTTTCCGCGGGCGTTCGTCTGACGTGCCGCGATGCGCTCCATCGTCAATTGCTCACGGAGCGGCGTCAGCCTGCGGGTTCGCTTTTGACGCTCGCGCTCGAAACGACAGATGCGCTCGACAAATGGTTTACGTCTGTCCTGCCGGAGTGCATTTCCCTCGTTGTCATCGTGCCCGTCCTGCTCCTTACGGCCGCGGCGTTTGATCCTTTGACGGCGGGACTTTTCCTCGTGACGCTCCCGATTGCGCCGTTTCTCCTCTATCTCGCGGGACGCGTCACAAAGGACGCGACGTCACGTCAGTGGCAGACTTTGCGGCTGCTCAATGACGGGTTTGAAGAGCTCATCGCCGGCATGGTGACACTCAAAATCTTCCGTCAGGAAGGCCGCCAGGAGCGTCATCTCGCGTCACTCACGCACGCGTTTTCCGCGTCGGCTCTGCAGGTTTTGCGCCTCGCGTTTGTGTCTTCGTTCATTCTCGAGCTCATCACGACGCTTTCGATCGCGATTATCGCCGTCGGCATTGGCTTTCGGCTCATCGCCGGACGCATCGACTTTTTGACGGCATTTTTTATCCTACTCCTCGCCCCGGAGTTCTATCAGCCGCTCCGCTCGGGCGGAATCGCGTTTCATGCGGCGATGACGGCTTTGACGGCGGAAGAGACGCTGAAAAAAGAAGGATTGTTGGCGAATGGCAAAAAAACAACGGACAATCGTGCCGTACCATCAGACTCCGTTGCTTCTGCCGACGAAAACGAACCGTCAACAACAAATAAATCCGCCTCCGTGACATTTGACCATGTCTCGTTCGCCTATCTGGGCACAACGGCGGAGATTCTGCACGATATTTCGGTGACGTTTCCTGCCGGTACCGCAACCGTTATCGGCGGGCCGACCGGAACGGGAAAATCGACGCTTTTGCGGCTTGCGGCGGGGTTGCTTAAACCGGATAATG